>NZ_JBBOCA010000001.1:4561595-4865701 GCF_038002225.1 Paenibacillus sp. FSL R7-0204 | reverse complement strand
TTATCCGTATGCCGAGGAAGTGATGCGTCTGGCCGACCGTGAAGGCTTCGTCGTGATCAATGAGACCCCGGCGGTAGGCTTGGATCTTAATTTCCTGGTGATGTTCTCAGGAGGTTCGAAGAAGGATACCTGGGCAGAGGTCCAGACCTTCGGGCATCACCAGCAGGTGATCCGGGAGCTGATTAACCGGGATAAGAACCATGCCTGTGTTGTGATGTGGAATGTTGCTAATGAACCGGCATCTTATGAGGACGGAGCGTACGAATACTTCAAGCCGCTGATTGAGCAGCTGCGGGAAGAAGACCCGCAGCACCGTCCGGTGACCCTGGTGACGCATATTGAGGCATCCCCGGCGAACGATAGAATCTCTGAGCTGATCGATGTGCTTGCCTTCAACCGTTACTACGGCTGGTATGTGGACGGGGGAGATCTGGAGTCAGCGAAGGTCAAGCTGCGGATGGAGCTGGAAGCTTGGAGCCGGCGGTGCCCCGGCAAGCCGATGATGATGACCGAATATGGAACCGATACCGTGGCCGGACTGCATGATGTGGAGCCGATCATGTTCACAGAGGAGTATCAGGTGGCGTTCTACAAGGCTAACCACGAGGTCTTTGACGAGTTCCAGGAGTTTGTGGGCGAGCAGGTATGGAATTTTGCCGACTTTGCCACCAGCCAGGGTATCATCCGGGTGCAGGGGAACAAGAAAGGCATCTTCACCCGTGACCGCAAGCCCAAGGCGGCAGCGCACGAGCTGCGCCGGAGATGGACGAAGATCCCGGATTTTGGGTATAAGAAGTAGATTGAGTTTAAGTTGCAATGTAAGTTTGCAAGCCTTCAAGATTGCAAGCCTCGAAGCCTCGAAGCTTGCAAGTCTCCAACCCTTCAAGCCTCCCGTTATGGGAGGCTTTTTTTATACAATAACCACTGGCTTGGCTGGGAGCCTTATGTGATTCGTAGCAAGAGGGAAGGGCGGATATAGTTGGAAAAAAGGCACTTAATTTTGCCGAAATCGAGGGTTGAGAGCAAGCAGTTGGAAAAAGTACACTTAATTCCTGGAATCCGATGGATTTAGCAGAAGTCGGGCTGAGCAAGCTGCATTTTTCCAACTAATTAGTTTACGTACCCCTTTACCGCCAAATTAGATGTACAATTTCCACTTGTATAAGTCCGCCGCGCTCTCAACTGTATGCAACACTCCTCGCAATCTGTAAATCCCCAGCCCTAATGATCCAGTCCCGCCTTCCGCATACACCGCTCCCGCCCGCTCCACTTCCCGCGAGACGTTCTACAGTTCCTGCTTGGCATATCTGCCCGGGGATACTCCGGCCACCTTGGTGAAGCTGCGGATGAAATTGGCATAATCGCTGAAGCCGGATTGATAACATGCCTCGGTAAGGCTAAGCCCGTCGCGGAGGTAAGCCTTGGCTAACGAAATCCTGCGGTCCAGGATATAGGAACGGAGCGTTAAGCCTGTGTGTTGTTTGAACTGGCGGCTAATATAGGTGCTGTTCAAATGAAAGGTGCTGCTAAGCTGTTCAAGCGTGAGGGTCTGGCCCAGATGGGCATCAATATACTCCATGGTCCTGCGGACCAGCTCCGGCATGATATCTGCAGGAACGATGCTTGATCTATGAAACACGGTGTTGGTCAGCACCAATAATTGAGCAAGCATGCTATTGGCGAGGATATCTGCCCCATACGCATCCGATGAGAGGACCTCCTCCAGATCGCCGGTCAACCGGAGAACCTGCTGAAGCTCGGCTTCCTCCAGATGCACGATGTTGCCCTTACCCTTCGGGCGGTAGTCGAAGCACCAGGATAGAGGGGTAGCCGGAGTAGACAGGCGGTGCAGATAAGATTTTTGGAGATTGATCGTAATCCGTTCATATTCCGATTCATCCTGGCTGAAGGAACGATGCATTTCTTCCGGGTTCAGCACAAGCAGATCTCCGCGCTGCAGGTGGTAGCAACTGTTCTCAATATAGAACTTGACGTTGCCGCGCAGAAATAAGTACAGCTCATACGCTTCATGGCGGTGATAGAAGGTTCCCATATTATAGGTGGTTGTCCTGTGCAGGTAGAGGTAATCTTTATGGATAGGGTCATAGCGAAGCTCAAATGGCTCGTTCATGGGTAACCTCCGGATCATTTCGCGCAATAATAACAGCGGAACCTGCAATGATTCTTCTCTGGAACTACTTTAAAATGACATTATCCTAGCATTTAGGAATATGATTTGCAACCCTTTTATCGTATTACAACAGACTGGAGGACAGGATAGTGGAACTGATCATAACGGCAAGAAGCAAGGCTCAGGAAGATCCTGAATATACCGGACTTAACGGGCATGGACTACATGCATCCGTTGAGATAACAGACGGGACAGGCAGTGCTCGGCACCCCTTTCAGGCTCATGTACAGATCACGAATCTGAACAGCACGCCTTGGTCAGGCGTCATTCATGTGGAGTTGCCGTTCGCCAAGGCTGATCCGCGCTTTTTTCTTCCCGCATTTATGTATGGCCGCAACCGGGGAGAAGCTCCGCAGAATGTCCCGAACGAATTTCCGAGATTAAGGGAGGGGCAGCCCTTGCGTCCTTCTTCCCCCTGGTGGATGGTCAGAAGCGACCGGTTATCGCATCCGGCGGCGCTGGTATATGACAACGGCAAGGTATGGGGACTGTGTGCCAGCCCTTACTTTGTACACCAAGATGGGGTGAAGTCCCAGTGGAGGCCCGGGCATGAAGGGGAGTTCTACCAGTATGGCGGCTTCACCTGTTCGCTTGCCAAGGGAACGGTAGGCTATACGCTGGGGTATGAGAATGCTCCGCTTCTGTTCATCAAATCGCGTCTTGTCAAGGAACGGGCACCGCTGGAGGAGAACTGCTTTGAACTGGCGGCCTCAGAGTCAGTAGCGTTCATGCTGGATTTGTATGACTACAAGGCTGAGTCTGAGTTGGGCATTAATGCTGCGCTGGAAGACATCTATTTCCGCTATTATCAGCCCCCAAGACCCGGCAGCGGGATCAGGAGCGCTGCGGCCGATCTGTCGAAGGCCATCTATCAATATGCGTGGCTGCCTGAGGACCGGAGTTACACAACTTTTGTCTATGAGGACAAGGAGACAGGCGGATACCGGTACAATAAAATCATCTCCACCAGCTGGACAAACGGTCTAACTGTAGCCACTCCTATGCTGATGGCTGCGCTGCGGCTGGGAGATGAGCCTATGCGCGGGCAGGCCCTCTCCTGCATTGAGAATATCATCGCGAACTCCCTGAACCCGGCTTCAGGTCTCCCTTACGAGGCCTATCAGGACGGGGAATGGAGCATTCACGGCTGGTGGTTTGACGGGATGCGCACGCCCGGACATTCCGCTTATCTATGCGGACAGGCCTTGTTCTATATTATGAAGGCCTATGAATACGAGAAACGGCTCAAGCATGTCGTTCACGAGGAGTGGGTGGACTTCGTGCGGAAGATTCTCCCCGTACTGGAACGAAGCCGGAATTCGGACGGTGAATACCCTACGATTCTCTCCGAGCGAACCGGTGCCGGGCTTGAATATGATTCCTTCGGCGGGACCTGGATCATGGCTGCCATAGCCTACTATAGCTGGTTAACCGGAAACCGGTCGCATCTGGACAGCCTGAAGCGCAGCGAGCGGCATTATTATGAGACCTATGTGAAACGGATGGAATGTTATGGGGGGCCGCTTGATGCGGATAAGGCGGTAGATTCTGAAGGGATTCTGGCGTACATCAGAGCGGTCAGATATCTGCACGCCCTCACTGGGGATGAGCTGTATCTGGATCATATGAGAGATGCGCTTGCTTACGAGTTCACCTTCAAATTTGTTTACAATTCACCAGTTCAGGTGCCGCCGCTAAGCACGGTGGGGTGGTCGAGCTGCGGGGGAAGCGTGACTTCCGTCGCCAATCCGCATATTCATCCTATGTCGAGCAGCGTGGTAGATGAGCTGTATTATTATGTGAAGCGGTGTGAAGATCCGTATGTGAAGCAGCGGATGCTGGATACCGTCGGCTGGGGCTGTCAGACCTACAACCGGTATGACCGGGAGTTCGATCACGGCCTGACGGGCTGGATGTCCGAGAGATTCTGCCATTCCGAGGGGCTGGTAACCGAGACCTACAGTGACGGTTCACCGGCCAGCACCTGGTTCTGCCTGATGCCTTGGGCCAGCAGCAGTATTATTGAAGGTCTGGTTGGCGAGTACTGGGAGGAGGACAGCGAGTAGCGCTATTAATTCTCAATGCTGATATTCTGCCAAAAATATGGGGCTGTCCCAAAAGCGACAGCACCCTAACGATACAGTATCACACATTACGACGAACGTAAGGTGAAAAGACAGCTATAATTAACGTTACCTTGTTCAAAAGAATGCCCGGGCACTCAGGACAGCATACTGGCCCGGTATCTGCCCGGGGACATCCCGGCTACCTTGGTGAAGCTGCGGATGAAGTTGGCGTAATCGCTGAAGCCGGACAGCTCACAGGCGGCCGCGACGCTCTTGCCGGAGGTAAGGTGGCTCATGGCCAGAGAGACACGCTTGCCCACAATATAGGAGCGGACGGTAAGTCCCGTGTGCTCTTTGAACAGCTGGCTGATATATTTGCCGCTGTAATGAAATTCCTGCTCCAGCTGGGCGGAGTAAATAGGTTCGAGCAAATGCTCCTCGATGTAAGCCATCGTCTTGCGGACCAGTTCCGGCATGAGATTATGCGGCAGGGCGGCGGAAGACTGCTGCAGAGTGTTGATGAATACAAGCAGCCGGGTGGCATAGGAATCGGCCAGCAGATCCTGTCCGTACTCCTCGGAGTGCAGGCTATGGATCAATTGGTCCGCCAGTCTGGAATAGAGGGCGCACTGGTCGCGGGAGAGCCGGATCAGCGTGTTCAGCCCCGAGGGGAAGTCGTTGAAGCAGGCCATCAGGTTCGTGCGGCTGCTGGACAGCCGCCGCAGGGCGGATCTTCTCAGGTTCAGCCCGATCCGTTCATAGGTCTGGTTGTCGGTACAGACACAGCGGTGCATCTCACCTGGACGGATCAGAATCAGATCGCCGGGGGAGAGCTTATAGCAGGACTGCTCCACATACATATAGGTATTGCCTCTCAGGAACAGGTAGATTTCGTAGGCATCGTGCCGGTGGTAAGGCTGAGCCGGGCTGAGCTGCTCCGTGGTGGTTGATTTGTGGAAGCAGATTATTTCTTCGGGGATCGGGGAGAACACATACTGGGCAAGCTGCTCCATGGCATCCATTCCTCTAATTGGATATATAAGGATTATTGGTATCCGCGCAATATAGTATCGCTGATATGCAACGACGATATAGCAACTATTTAATATAATACAGGAATAGGAAGCGCTTGCAAGTGTTGCAAGGAAAAAGGACAAGCCTGTACAGGGTACAGCTGCCGCTTCAGTAGACAGGGGGTGCGACCAGAGGCAGGATTCGGCAGGAATGTTGTGCAGAAATCATATAATAAGGAGATGAAGCAATGAGATCAACGTTTAAAAAATCACTATGTACCTTGCTGGCAACGGTAACTATGTTGTCTATGCTGGTGGTGCCACCGCCACCCAAAGTTTCAGCAGCCAGCGATGTGACGGTCAATCTGTCCGCCCAGAAGCAGGTGATCCGCGGATTCGGGGGCATCAACCATCCGGTCTGGATCGGCGATCTGACAGCGGCACAGCGGGAGACCGCCTTCGGCAACGGGGCAAACCAGCTGGGATTATCCATTCTGAGAATCTCTGTGGACGATAACAAGAACAACTGGTCTAAGGAGCTGGACACGGCCAAGGCGGCCGTTGCCAAGGGAGCCATCGTCTTCGCTTCACCCTGGAATCCTCCTGCAAGTATGACGGAGACCTTCAACCACAATGGGAATACCTCAGCCAAGCGGCTCAGATATGACAAGTATGGTGCATACGCCCAGCATCTGAATGATTTCGTGACGTACATGAAGAATAACGGGGTTAACCTGTATGCAATCTCAGTGCAGAATGAACCGGACTATGCTGAGACCTGGACCTGGTGGACGCCTGCCGAAATGCTGAACTTTATGAAGAATTATGCCGGTGCGATTAACTGCAGGGTCATTGCTCCCGAGTCCTTTCAATATCTGAAGAATATGTCCGACCCGATTTTGAATGATTCCCAGGCACTGGCCAATATGGACATTCTGGGGGCGCATTTGTATGGAACACAGGTGAACAACTTTGCCTATCCGCTTTTCAAGCAGAAAGGCGCAGGCAAAGAGCTGTGGATGACCGAGGTCTATTACCCGAACAGCAATAACAACTCGGCCAACCTGTGGCCGGAAGCGCTGGAAGTAGCGTACCATATGCACAATGCGCTGGTGGAAGGGGATTTCCAGGCTTATGTATGGTGGTATATCCGCCGTCAATACAGCCCGATGAATGAAGACGGCAGTATCAGCAAGCGCGGGGACAGCATGGCCCAGTTCTCCAAGTTCGTCCGCCCGGGTTATGTAAGAGTGGACGCCACGAAGAACCCGAATACCAATGTCTATGTCTCGGCTTACAAGGGCAGTAACAAGGCAGTTATTGTCGCTATTAATAAAAGCACTTCGGCGGTCAGCCAGCGGTTCGTCCTGCAGAACGGCACAGCCTCCAGCTTTGCTTCGTGGATTACCGACGCCAACCGGAAGGTGGCTGCCGGCGCTAACATTAATGTGTCGAACGGCGCTTTCACCGCCCAACTGCCTGCGCTTAGTGTAACTACCTTCGTAGCCACACTCGGAAGCAGCAAAAGCTCAGTAACGGATACTACTTATGAGGCCGACACCGAAGTCGAAGCCGACACTACCTTAATCGTTACAGAATAGAAACCATTCACTCCAGTTTCAATAGGCAACCCTATCCTGGCCTGTAAACAGCAGCTTGTACAGTGCGTTTACGGGCCGGGATTTTTTTGGAAAATAAGGAGGGGTATCATGTTCAAAGTGTTGCTGGTAGACGATGAGGTGTATGTTCGCAAAGGGCTCCTGGAAATCATTCCTTGGGAAGCGTTGAAATTCAGCGTTGTGGGAGAGGCCAATAATGGCGCTGAAGCGCTGGAGATGATTGAACAACTGGAGCCTGACCTCGTGATTACGGATATCCGTATGCCCACTCTGGATGGGCTGGATCTGATCCGCAGTGTGTATACACAGGCTGGACTGCCTCTGATATTCATCATAATCAGCGGTTTCAACGATTTCAAGTATGCGCAGCAGGCCTTGCGCTACGGGGTTCATGATTACATCTTGAAGCCCATCGATGAAGAGGAGATGACCGCTGCGCTCCGGAAGCTGTCGTATGCCATGGGCCGGAAGCGGATTGCCGCGCTGACCAATGATGATCTAACGACAAGTGCAATTATGGAAGCACTGGTGCAAGAGAGCCTCCAGCCGGAGGAGGCCGAACCTTATGCAGCAGCCTTGGGGCTGGAGGGTAAACACGGATTTCTCTACACGGTGACCGAGCTTCATATGGACCCGCAGGAGAGGCCGGTCACCCTGAAGCAATTCCAGGAGGTGCTTCATTCTATTGAAGCGGGAGGAGCCGGCATTCCCGTCCTTGAGCAGCAGCCGGGGGTGTTCGGAATGCTGCTCTGCCTGGACCGGATCGAAAGCGGCGGACTTGCGCTTCATCTGAAGCGGCTGCGCACAGCTCTAATAGAACGGCTACATACAGAGCTGAGCCTGTATGCGGGTGATCCGGTGGACATGCTGGCCCATGTCCACCGCTCTTATTCGGAGGCTAACGAAGCAGCAAGGCACAAATATGCCGAGAATACTGGAGTCATTACATATGCACAGATTAGGGAGAAAGCACTGTACGTGTTTGATATGAGTCCGGTACTGGCAAGCAAGCTGATCCTGGAGCTGGAGGAGGGCAACATGACAGACTATCAGCAGACGGTGAACAACATGTTCACCTTATTCCAGGAACAGCGCTTCACCCCGCAAGCCGTGACCGGCTCGCTCGCCCGGTGTATGACGGGCATTCTTGGCGTGATTACAGCGATGGACGGCAACGAGGCGGAAATCCTCCGGCTTAAGGGACTGGCAGAACAGGGTCATGGGCAGTGGAGTCTGCCGATGCTGCAGGAGCATTTCCTGCAGGCCATACAAGAAGCGGCGGAATATATGGTGCGGCTCCGCAGAGAGAATAGCCTGGGGGGGATCAAGCCGATCAAGCAATACATAGACACTCATTACCACGAGAATATCAGCCTTAAGAGTATAGCGGCCATGTTTTATATGAATGCAGTTTATTTGGGGCGTCTATTCCGCAAGACCTACGGCGTCTATTTCAATGAATATCTCCTGGAGCTTAGAGTGCATGAAGCCAAGAAGCTGCTGCGGCAGAGCGATTTGAGAATGTATGAGATTGCAGGCAGGGTCGGTTTTCAGAATGCCGATTATTTCGTAACCCAATTTGAAAAGCTGGAACAGCTGACGCCGTCTGAATACCGGAATATGCTGATCGGCAAAGAATAAGGGGGGCCTATGAAGAACCTCCTGAATTACCTGAAGCTGCGCGACAAGCTGCTGCTGATGTACGTGCTGTCGGTCTTTATTCCTATCGTGCTGACGAATGTCGTGTTCTATAATGTGACCACTTCTAATATACGAAATCAAAAAATCCGTGACGCGGATATGGCGCTGAGTAATCTGAAAAACGACCTGCGGGTGACGATTGATCAGGGGGTTGGCCTTTCGTATTCGCTGTATACCGACGCCATCTTCAACAAAACCATTACCCGCAAATTTGCCAGCCAAAAGGAATACGTGGAGACCTTCAATTCTTACCTGAGGGGCGCGCTGGCCGATCAGAATATGCAGGGGGTCCGCTGGTATCAGGTGTATACGGATAATCCCACCATCTTAGTCTCCGGCTATATGGAGCGGTTAACCGGCGAGATCCGAAAGTCCGGCTGGTATACCCGGTCCCTGGCCTCCTCTGCTTCCTATCCAACCTTTGTCTATACAGACCGGAAGTTTAGCCTGATTCAGAGATTGAATAATTACAATACCGGCGGCTTCGAGCAGCTCGTCAAGATTGACCTGAATATGGAGCAGATTCACGAAATTTTTCATGGAAGCGGATTTGACGGCAAGGTCTATCTGGTGGACCCTCAGGGCAGAGTGCAGTTCGGGGGGGAGAATGTGAACCTTACGAAGGATATTTATTTTCATGAGATCAGCTTTCCTGGCAGCTCCCGGATCTTTGCTGAAGCGTACAGCGGGATTAATTATCTGGAGGGCTGGGCCCTGAAGGGTGTTATGGACGAGGGGAGTGTGCTGAAGGAGGTACGCAAGTCGCGGTCCTTTGTCATTTGGCTGGCTTGCATCAACTTTGTACTGCCTACAATTATCATAGCTGTCATGTCAAGGTCCATTCATGTGCGGCTGGTGCGGATTCTGAGGCACATGAAGAAGGTGAAGGCCCAGAACTTCGAGACGATTCCCCCTGAAGATGCCAGGGATGAGATCGGGCAGCTGACAGCCGAATTCAACCGGATGACCGAAACGATCCACAGTCTGATTAATGAAGTCTATGTCGCGGATATTCAGAAGAAGAATCTGGAGCTGAAGCAGCAGCAGGCACAGCTTCATGCCCTTCACAGCCAGATCAATCCCCATTTTCTGTTCAATTCGCTGGAATCGGTCCGTATGCGCAGTATCATCAAGGGGGAGAAGGAGACCGCGAAGATCATTCAGCATATGGCCAAAATGTTTCGCAAATCGCTCTCCTGGAGTCATAACGATGTTACTGTCCGCGAGGAGCTGGAAGTGATTGAGAGCTTCCTTACCATCCAGCAATACCGCTTCGGCGACAAGCTGGAATATAGCATTGTTGCTGATCCGGCGGCGCTTAGGCAGCGGATTCCCAAGATGATTCTGCTTCCGTTCGTGGAGAACGCCAGTATTCATGGCATTGAATCAAGCCCGGATAAGGGGAATATCGTAATCTCGGTCACCGTGCAGGCGGACCGGCTGAGCTTGAGCTTCGAGGATAACGGGACCGGCATGGCCCCGGACAAGCTGGAGGAACTGCTCCGGTATCTGGAGGATAACGATGATATCGGTGAGCACGTAGGGATGAAGAATGCGTATTGCCGCCTGAAGCTGTGTTACCCCGAGGGCTTTTCGTTCACAATGAATTCCTGCAGCGGCGGGGGGACATCAATTGTTATTATTCTTCCCTTGCAGGATAGGGGCCCGTCCGAGGCGGAATTGGGTATGCTTTTCAAAGGATGAGGTATGGTTTGGCGGGTAATCAGGAAAGCGGTTACTTGATATATTGTAAGTGCTTACAGCGTTGAAGGAATTTAAGAATCGTAAGGGGGATTTAGTCGAAATGTTAAAAAGCAGAATTATGACCGCTAGTTTGGCACTTGTCTTGGCGGCGACTTTGACAGGTTGCGGCAACGGCAAGAACTCGTCTGACAGTGCGGCGAACAGTACCACGGATCAAGGAAAAGAAGATAACGCAGCGGTTACGTACAAGTATTTCAGCTTCGGCGGGCCGAAGAAGCAGGTTCTGGGCAGTGAAACCACGATCGGGAAAGAACTGCAGACACAAACCGGCGTGGACTGGAACATTGAATATCTGGTAGGCGATGGCGATACAAAGGCAGGAGTGATGATTGCCAGTGGAGATTACCCTGACATTATTGATTCCAGCGGCCAAATGGCCAAGCTGATGGAAGCAGGGGCTTTCATTCCGCTGGATGATCTGATTGAGAAGTATGGACCCAACATCAAGCGTGTTTATGGCCCTTATTTTGATAAATTCAGACAGAAGGACGGTAAAATCTACTTCTTCCCTTACGGAGCCAATATCGGTTACCTGTCCGAGCCTAACTTCCAGACGGGGTTCTACCTCCAGCGTTCCGTATTGAAGGAATTCAATTACCCTAAAATCACCACTCTGGATGAATATTTCGACCTGATCAAGCAGTACAAGGAAAAGCACCCGCAGATAGAGGGCAAGGATACCATCGGTTTCGCTACCCTTGCCGGTGAGCAGGGCAGCTTCTATACCCTCCAGAATCCGGCCATGCACTTGGCAGGCTCTCCTAACGACGGCAGCTCCATCATAGATATGCAGACCCATGAGGCCAAGCTGGTCGCGGGCTCTGACTATCAGAAGCGGTGGATCGGGAAGCTGAATGAGGCCAATGCCGAAGGGCTGGTTGATCCGGAGTCCTTCACCATGAACAAGGACCAGTATCTGGCGAAGCTGACCTCCGGACGCGTCCTCGGTTATTTCAGCTATTCCTGGCAGGTTGGGGACGCAACCAACAATCTGAAGAAAGCGGGCAATGATGATAAGCGCTATGTATCGTTGCCGATCGTGTTCGATAAAGGGACCAAGGATCAATATATTGATCCTCCCGGATTTGTCAACAATTACGGGGTAGGCATTACCGTCAAAGCCAAAGATCCGGTCCGCATTATCAAGTATTTCGATAATCTGCTGAAAGAAGAGAATCAGATTCTGGTTCAGTGGGGCATCAAGGACCAGAGCTATGCAATTGACGAGAACGGCCGCTTCACGTATGCCAACGATGAGCAACGCCAAATGCATGAAGATCCTGAAAAGAGCATGAAATTCGGGTTCGACTACTTCAATTACAGCTGGCCCCGTTATGGAAACGCCTCCGTTCTGCAGGACGGCAACGCTTATGGCCCCGGCAGCCAGCCGGAGGTGGCAACCTTCAGCTACACAGAAGGCGATAAGAAGCTCCTTGCAGCATACGGCGTGAAGACCTTCAGTGAGCTGTTCAGCAATCCGGACGAGCGATCATGGTTCCCTGCGTGGTCCATTGCCCTTGAACAGGGATCGCCCCAGCAGATGTTCATCACCAAAGCAGATGATCTGCAGCGGAACCACCTGCCTTCGATGATTCTGGACACACCGGCCAATTTCGGCAAGAACTGGGACGACTACATGAATCAGCTCAACAAGCTGGATAAGAAGACCTATGAGGATTTCATTACACAAAAGGTACAGGACCGCGTCGCAGGCAAATGGTGATATAGAGATTAATCAGCAAGGAGCCGGAAGGGAGTAAAATCAAGTGGAGAAACCAGTGAATTCTGTACCCCCAAGCCTTAAGAATAATAGAGGTGGCATAAATAAAACCAATTTATTCTTCAACCGCCTTATCCAGCAGAGAACGCTGGCTTTCATGTGTATTCCATTCGTAATCTGGGCGTTTGTGTTTAAATACCTGCCCATTTGGGGTTGGACCATGGCCTTTCAGAACTATAAGCCGGCCAGAAGCTTTTCCGAGCAGGAATGGGCGGGTTTGAAGCATTTTAGGATTCTGTTTGAAGACAGCACCTTCTACCGGGTACTGCGCAACACCCTGGTAATGAGTACCCTTCAGCTAATCCTGGGCTTCGTAACCGCAATTACGCTGGCTCTTTTACTGAATGAGCTTAAAAATATTGTGTTTAAACGTGTGGTTCAGACCATCAGTTATTTGCCGCACTTTATCTCCTGGGTTGTCGCGTCAAGCATAGTGCTGACCGTGTTATCCCCGGACGGGATTATCAATCTGCTGCTGACGAAGCTGCATCTCCTGGACAAACCGGTGCTGTGGATGGGAAAAGGAAATTATTTCTGGGGAATTCTCGCGGGAACCCAGGTATGGAAAGACGTAGGCTGGAACACCATTATCTATTTGGCAGCAATTACATCAATCGATCCTTCCCAATATGAGGCGGCTGAAATCGACGGGGCGGGCCGCTTTCAGCGGATGCTCAATATTACGCTTCCCGGACTCAAGCCGGTGATCATTATCCTGCTGATTATGAACTTGGGTAATATTCTTGAATCTGGATTTGAGCCGCAATATTTGCTGGGGAACGGGATGAATTTGGAATACTCGGAGAACCTGGATATTTTCGTTCTGAAGTATGGTTTGGGAATGGGCAGCTTTTCCTTAGGGACCGCGGCAGGCATATTCAAAACCGTAGTCAGCTTTATCTTCCTTTTCTCCGCCAATCATATTGCCAAGAGAATGGGAGAAAGCAGATTATTCTAATAGGAGGTTTATGTCATGCAATCAAGTAAAGCGTCCCGCTTACGGAACTCCAGTCTGGGGGACCGGGTGTTCGATATCTGCAATGTAATCTTTATGATTTGTCTGATGATTGTCACGATGTATCCCTTTGTCAATATGATCGCCGTGTCCTTCAACGACGCCAATGATGCCGTGAGAGGCGGTATTTATTTGTGGCCGCGCGAGTGGACCTTTAACAACTATAAATATATCTTCGGAGAATCGGAGATTTATCACGCGACCTTAATTTCACTGCTGCGCACGGTAATTGGAACTGCGGTATCCGTCTTCTGCACGGCAATGCTGGCCTTCACTGTCAGCCGCCAGGAGTTTGTGCTGCGCAAGTTTGTCACTCTTTTCTTCGTCATTACCATGTATTTCAGTGGAGGCCTGATCCCCGGATATCTGTTGATCCGCAATCTGGGCATGACAGACTCCTTCTGGGTCTATATTGTTCCGGGGGTGATCGGCGTGTTCAACATGATCATTATCCGCTCTTTCATCGAAGGACTTCCCGAAGGGATTCTGGAATCGGCCCGGATTGACGGTGCGGGAGAATTCACTACCTTTATCCGTGTGGTATTGCCGCTAACCATTCCCGCAATGGCAACCGTATCCTTGTTCGTCGCGGTGGGACAATGGAATTCGTGGTTCGACGTCTTTTTGTACAACTCCTCCAATATCAAATTAAGTACCCTGCAATACGAATTGATGAAAATCCTGCAGACCACCAACACCTCTGCGACCGGAGGGGCTGTTGACGCCTACCAATCCGCAGAAAATGCTGTGAGGGTAACGCCTACCTCGCTGCGGGCGACGATGACGATCATCGCCAGTGTTCCAATCCTGATGGTCTATCCGTTCCTGCAGAGATATTTCGTGCAGGGGATGACGGTTGGCGGGGTGAAGGGCTGATTACGGGTACGTTTGCGGCTGCACCGTCCTTATTAAAGGACAGTGCAGCCGTTTGTATTATCAGGAGACCAAAGATACCTGAAGTTCCCGTTTCGTTAAAAATCAAAGGTTTTTAGTTTTATTTTAAAATGAATCGTGCATCAGTCTCATACAAATTTTAATTTTGAATTGTTAAGCTATAACCAAGCAATTTGATGTAAGCGTATACAAAAAGGAGGAACACGCGGAATGAGTAAAAAGATCTGGAGAAAGACACTTGCAGTAGCAATAAGCGGTACTCTGGTGTTGAGCATGATTACCCCGGTGCCGTTTTCCCCCCCGGTTCAGGCTGCTCCTGCAATTGCTGTCCCGGCGCAGGTAACCGCTGACTGGTACAAAACCTACCAGCGGATGGATGGCGTAGGGGCCGCTTATGCTTATACGGATTCCGTCCATATGCTGCAGCTGGCTTCGGCCGGTCATCAAGATACCGTCAGGCATCTGCTGGATCTGACCTTCAGTGAACAAGCAGGCACTGGCCACGATATTGTCCGGGTCATCATCGGCGATAACGGCGGCCTTACCACTGCCAATGCCACCGCCGCCAGCCCGGGATTCAATCCTCTGACCGGTCTGCTGGCAGATGTCAGCAAGCCCGGCTTCGATATTGAAGGCAATGCCATTCCCCTGCGTGGAACGGGCGGGCAATATGGATACAAAATAGAAGCGGAGAACCGCTATTACGATGGCAATACCGACAGTATCTGGCCTGTTGAACCGGAACACGCTCCAGGTACGCTGGTGCCTGTGCATGACTTTGTATGGGATTATCCTTCCTGGGATCAGCCGGCCGCGAATGACGATGGAGGCCCGACCAATCTCCTGAGCGCACCGGGGGATCATCCTGTGGTGATTAAGAACTCGCCGCGTACCCGTAAAGAGCTGTTCGATGTGGATCAGGTCTGGACGATGCGCCAGGCGATGCAATACGGTGTCAAGCAGTTCTACGCTTGTACATGGACGGTGCCTTACTGGATGAGCCAATCCTCGACAGGCTCCCCTAACAAGATTGTCCGCAGTGATACAGCCACTATTAATGGTAAAGTGGTGAAAATTTACTACCAGGCATATGCGGATTACCTCGTGAATTATATCCGCGGAATGTGGGAGCAATATGGAATTCCGATCACCCACATCAATCCCTTCAATGAGGTTGACCTCGCGGGCGGGTCAGCCGCATATGTCACCGAGCTGATTAGTGGTTACATCGGCCCTGCCTTGAAGAAGTCGATGCAGCCGGGCGGTGCCCTCTATGATATCCAGAATCCGGACGGCAAGCTCATTGACTTCATTCCTCAGCTTGCCGCCGTGGACGGCACCAATCTGAACGCTTCCTTAAGCAGAGGCGGCGAAGTGTTCAATCAGACCGACCCTGACAATGCACTGGACAAAAACCCTTACCTCGACGTATTTACTACTCATCTGTATGGTACGGTCGGGATCGGCACGGATGAGAACAAGCTGTACCATACCGGCGACTTTTCCCAGAATCCGCTGGATTACTCCAAGGATGGAAGCAAGTATCCCGAGTACCTGACCAAATATAAGCTCTGGCAGGCCGAATTCATGAATCAGGATACCAGTGACGGATCGGCCGGTGCCTATACTCAGCGGTACGGCAATCAGAACATCAACGACGCCGTGCGCTGGTCCAATCTGCTGACGAATATGTTCAGCAGCAACCCCGGCTTTAACGGCTTTGTCTGGTGGAGCATGTGGGATAGCAACGGTGCGGACGGCTCTGACCTGATCCGCTTCGCTACGACCAACTCCCAGCAGGAGCCTGGTCGGATCAGCACGCTGACGGGTGAATACCGGTTGTTCAAGCGCTTTTACGGCTATGGGCATTTCTCCCGGTTTATGAATCCCGGAGATGTTCGGTTTGATGTGACACGGGTACCTGCGGCCGATATCAACGTGGTCGCCTTCAAGAACCCGGATACCAATGATTTCTCGATGACAGTATCGAATGCCAAGAATGATGACAGCCTTCAGCCGCTTGAATTCAATCTGAAGGACTTCCCGGCAGGGACAACAAGCGTAACCGTGTTCCGAACTTCAGGCAGCGAGAATCAGAAGAAGCTGGCCACGATTCCGGTAACGGGCGGCAAGTTCGTCATCGGCGTCCCGTCTGCCAGCATCGTCACTATTGTACCGTCCCAAGGCAAATTTGCCTCGTACCAGGGACTTGACGGGGAGCGTGATATTTTCTCAACGCTGGAGGCAGAGGGAAATGATAACAATGTGCCAGGCGACAGTGATGGTAATGCGGGCCGTGCGAATGAGGCAGTGACACTGGGATCTGGCGGGTACCTCAGCTATAGAAACCTGAACTTTGCAGATGGCTCCGCGAACGGCGGCGTTGTGCGCAGACACTTGCTGTATCTGACCGCCCAGAGTAAGTCGGCTCAAGGAGGTAAGCTGGCCGCATATGTGCTTCCGGTGGGAACCGCTGTCGGCAATAGCGCCGATATCCTGTCCCAAGGGACGCGCGTAGCAGAAATTCCGGTACCGGCCAATGACGTATACGGCAAATTCCAGGACATGGTCGATACAGGCGATCTTAGTGCTTACGGCCATAAAGATCTGTATATTGTCGCCGAACCGAATGGGACTGCGGGTACGATCACCGTTGACCGCTTCCTGTTCGGAGCAGGAGATGCCGACTGGAGTACTGCCGCCAACAATTCAACAGTATCTATTCCGGGCAACCTGCTGCTCAACGGGGATTTTGATACGGCAAACGCTTCCAATACAGACAAATGGTCTACAGGCCGTTACAACAAGGGGAGCTTTGAGACTGTTACCGCTGGACCCGTCTTAACGGCGGATACCATTCAGAGCTACTCGGGACTCTCCCGTTACCTGAAGAACAGCTCTACCTCTAAGGTTGCCGGTTCCGGCAAACTTGCTGGCCGCATCGACGCTGCGCAGCAGTATGACGGAATGTGGCAGGACGTTACCGGTAAGCTGAACAAGGGAGAGAGCTATAACTTCAAGGGTTACTTCCTCTCAATGATGAGCCGGCCGGAGAGCTATGATCTCGCTGCGGAGCATCCGGGTGATGTGGAAGTGGCCCTGGTGTACTACGACCAGAACGGGACCCAGCTCGGCATGACCCCGATCAATGGGCGCGATATGCCTGAACCCTATGCAGCCCGGGAAGCGGGTGATCCTGCATACTGGATCGGTGGCAAGTTTGTCGGACGTATCCTGGAGGGCGGGCCGCTCAGCTTAAGCTCCTTCCAGCCTGTGGATGTGAAGGTGGCGGACTGGCATGAGACGCCTAATGCCCCGTTTACCTATGATGAGCCGTCGGGTACGGCCAAGGTGGTGATGGCAGTGTATGCGAAGGATGCCAACATTCTCTACGCCGATCAGCTATCACTGACGCCGGAGGCTGTGGCTTCGCGCAATATTTTCGTGGATGGCGTTCAGCCGTCTGACTTCGATGCCGCGAAGTATGAATACAAGTACACGGTTACCGGGAACACCGTGCCGAGGGTAACAGCATCAACCAATGACCCGTCTGAAATCATAAGCATCTCCCAGGCGGACAGTGCGCAAGGCACGGCAGTGGTCCGGTTCGTCAAAGGAGAACAGATCAAGACTTATAAAATCTTCTTCAGTACGAACGAAGTCATTGATTTCGCGGCTGGCCTTCCGGCGGGCTGGGAAGTCATCAATCCGGCTGATCCGCAGACTGCCCTTGGCTATAGCGCGGAGGGGGCGGCAATTCAGACCTTGAAGGGCGACACGGAATATCCGGGCAGTCATAATATGCTGCAGATGCCGGGTTCGGCCGAAGGTAACTGGACACTTACAGCGAAGCTTACGGTAGACAAACCGCTTAATGATTCGTCGGTGGGTGAGAATTCCCAAGCAGGACTTGGCATCAGCCGGACTACAAACGGTGAATTTTACAGAATCAATGCCAGAAAGGTAAGCGCCAATATCAAAGTGAATAATTCGGGGTTAATAGGTACTCAGCCCTTCACGAACAATACGAGTCAGACTAATCTAAGTGGCACCAACTATTATCTGCGGATTGTAAAAGAGGGCAATGTGGTTCAGGGGTATTTCTCCACGAACAGTGGTGCTTCCTGGCTGGCGATGGGGAATCCTTCAACGTATACCCCGGACTTCTTCAAGTATGCCAAGGTGCAGTTGTACGGAACCAATACCAGTACAGTAACGGATTTCAAAGTAACCTTTTCCAATGTGACCCTGGTCAAGACTCTGGGGGAAGCGGGTGAACTCAGCCCTGATCAGCAGGCTGTGGAACAAGCAGCGGCGCTGATTGGCAACCGGATTACCGTTCCTAACGCAGTGGAGGGTGAAGATAACGCCAAGCTAATGGCCAAAGCACAGCTTTTACTGGATGAAAATGAAGAGCTTCACCTGCTGGGAGTGACGACAGCCATTACCTTCCAGAACGGCGGATTTACGCTAAGGGTAACAAAGGGAAGCGTCAGCGTCACGGTTAACCCGTTTACCATTGTGGCGGGGATTAAGGCGATAAGAGATTTCGAGGATCAGACGGTTCAGGGCTTTAAGCCGAAGGGGAGTGCAGGCGTAACGGTTACATCTACCCAGGAAGCCAATCGTACCCCAGGCGGAGCTTATGCCCTGAAGGTTACAGGCAGAGCTGCTAATTCAGACGGACCGTCCGTCAATCTGAAGGACATGGTCACAGTTGGCAATGAGTACACAACAACAGTATGGGTGAAGCTGATTAGCCCGGCAAGCGCACAGCTGAAGCTGACCGCACTGGTCAATGATACTACGCCATATTATGTCAGTCTAGCCACTCAGACGGTCAATGCAGGCGGAGACTGGGTGAAGCTGGAGGGAACGTACCGTTATCTGAACAAGGATGTCACTTTATATGTAGAGAGTCCTAACAGTGCCGCTGCATCCTACTATATTGATGACTTCAGCTTCGTGAATACGGGGCTGCAGACGATTGTTCCGCTCAAGGATGTGTATAAGAATGGCTTCCTGCTGGGAAATGTGCCGGGAAATAGTGATCTTAATCCGGGCAACGGACAGAATGCGTTCTTCAATTATCACTTCAACAGCGTGACCTTCGGCAATGAGATGAAGCCGGATGCTCTGCAGAAGACTAAGGGGACCTACACGTTCACGAGGTCTGACGATATGGTTGCCAAATCTCAGGCTATGGGGATGGAAGTACACGGTCATGTGCTGGTATGGCATAGCCAGACTCCGGCGTGGTTTACCCAGCAAGTGGACGCTTCTGGCAATGCACTGAAGGACCAGGCGGGTAATCCGCTCTATCTCACCCGCAGTGAGGCGCTTGCGAATATGCGAACCCACATCAAGACCGTAATGGAACACTACGGGGATAAGGTGATCTCATGGGATGTTGTCAATGAGGCCATGCAGGACGGACCTCCGGCAGTATCCGACTGGAAAGATGCGCTGCGGAAATCGCCCTGGTACTATTCCGTGGGTCCAGACTTCGTGGAGCAGGCCTTCCTGGCCGCACGGGAAGTGCTGGACAGCAACCAGGATTTGAAGGGAATCAAGCTGTACTACAATGATTTCAATGATGAATTCCCGGAGAAGCGGGATGCGATCTACGACATGGTCAAAGAGATGAATGACCGTTATGCGCAGACTCATCCAGGCAAGCTGCTGGTTGACGGGATAGGGCTGCAGTCGCATTATGACATGAGAACCAGTCCGGCTAATGTGGAAGCCGCTATTGAGAAGTACGCTTCGCTGGGCGTTGAGATTTCCATCAGCGAGCTGGATGTGCTGGCGGGGATGAATTCTTCCCTCTCGGCAGAGTGGGCGGAGAAGCAGGCGAGCCTGTACGCCCAATTATTCCAGATCTATAACAAGCATGCCGATAAAATCGCGCGTGTCACCCTGTGGGGTTACACGGACAACACAAGCTGGAGAGCCAGCCAGAACCCGCTGCCGTTCACCGGTTCATTGGCGCCGAAGCCTGCCTATTATGCGATTATTGATCCTGAGAAATATCTGGCGGAGCATCCGCTCTACACAGCGCCGCAGACCCGGAGCTCTACGGCACTGTACGGCACACCGGATATCGACGGAACGGTCGATGAACTCTGGAAGAATGCACCCGAGATTCCAATTGACAACCACCTGATGGCAACAGCGGAAGCGGCCGGCACAGCCCGGATGCTGTGGGACGAGGAGAATCTGTATGTGCTGTTCCAGGTGAAGGATAAGCAGCTGAGCAAAAACAATACAGATAAGACGAAGCAGGATTCAGTAGAGGCCTACGTGGATGAAGACCGCGTCAACGCCTGGCCGTACCTTGAGGATGATGGGCAATACCGGGTCAACTATGCCGGAGAGCAGTCCTTCAAGTTCCTCAGTAATTCGACTCCGGCGACCTCCCCGGGCTTCGAATCGGCAGCGGTAACCGCCGGAACGGATTATACCGTGGAAATGAAGATTCCGTTCAAAACCATCACTCCGGAGAACGGGACACAGATCCGGTTCGATGCGCAGGTGAATAACGCAAACGGAGCCAATCTGATCGGCGTAGCCACCTGGAATGATCTGCTTGGCAGAGCTGCGAAATCGACAGAGGTATTCGGCAGCCTGACCCTCAGCGGCAAGGGAGATTCGACTCCACCGGCATGGGGGGAGGGAAGTAAGCTTGAAGCTTCCGAAGTTACCAGTACCGGGGTCACCTTATCGTGGCCGGCGGCATCGGATAATCTTGGAGTTACCGGCTACCGGATCTATAACGGAGTTGATTCGGAACCGATGGTGGTAACCGGCGGTGAACCGGTGGAGTCCGTAAGCGGATCGGTATATCGCCATCAGGTTACCGGACTGATGCCGAATACGCAGTATACCTTCAAGGTGGAAGCAGGGGATGCAGCCGGTAATTGGAGTATCGACGGACCTTCCGTTCCGGTGACAACACTGCCGACTTCAGACACTACGCCACCAGTATGGGCAGAAGGAAGTACGCTCGAAGCCTCGGGCATTACGAGCAAGGGATTGACGCTGACATGGTCGGCTACAGCAACGGACGAGAGCGGCATCACTGGTTACCGGATTACGAATGGAAACGGTGACAAGCCGCTTACAGTTACGGATGCCGTGTACACGGAGACGGTAACCGGGGCTGTGTACAGTCAGCAAGTATCAGGACTCAAGCCGGATACGCAGTATACGTTCACAGTGGAGGCAGTAGATACCGGCGGCAATTGGAGTACCGATGGACCTTCGGTTTCCGCAACGACACTGCCCGCTTCGGATACGACACCACCGGCTTGGACAGCAGGAAGCAGGCTCGAAGCCTCACGGATAACAGAAACCGGACTTACCTTAACCTGGACGGACGCTGACGACGATACGGGAGTGACAGCCTATAGAATCTATAGGGGATCTGAGGAGATTGTGGCGTTGCCAGGAACAGAGCTGCGGTACAAGGTAACCGGGCTTGCTGCGGGAACAGAGTATCATTTCTCGGTGCAGGCGGGGGACGAGACAGGGAACTGGAGCAAGAATGGTCCTGCACTCTCTGTAACTACGCTAAAAGACAGCGGCGGCCCGTCTGAGCCGACACCGACGCCAACAACAAGACCAACACCGACGCCAATATCTACACCAGCGCCGACATCTATGCCGTCACCAGCACCAACGCCTACCCCTGTGCCTGGAGCAGTAGTGTCGCCATCGCCGTCACCAGCTGTAACTCCTGCACCAACACCTGTGCCTGCGAGCCCATTCCAGGATGTGCAGGCCAAGTATAGCTGGGCTTCCGAGGCGATTGACACGCTATACGGGCTGGGTATTATCACAGGAACCTCTGATACGACCTTTAATCCAGGGAAAAACATCACGCGAGCGGATTTTGTGCTGATGCTGGTGCGGGCTCTTGGACTTGAAGCGGAGGCAGATTCCAGCTTCGCAGATGTCAATCAGGGAGCCTACTATTATGAAGCATTGGGCATTGCCAAGAAGCTGGGAATCATCCAGGGAGTAGACGGAAGCAGTTTCAATCCGAAGGGAGAAATCACCAGACAGGATATGATGGTCATCGCTGCCAGAGCACTGAAGGCGGTGAACAAATTAACGGTTAGCGGCAGTGCCGGAGATTTAAGCGGCTATACGGACAGCAGTAAGGTAGCGAAGTATGCCGTAAATAGTGTAGCCGCTCTTGTTAGAGAAGGCATCGTGCGGGGAGACGGCATATCCATTCATCCCGCCGCAGCCACCACCCGGGCGGAAGCTGCCGTCATAATCTTCCGGATATTGCAGAAGTAACACTCCATAGTTAGATACGTAGAAGCACAACCCTTATGGCAGTCAACGTCTACAGACATCGGAAGATGGGATAGACGTTGGCTGGCCGGAGGGTTTTTGGAGTAGTATGAACTTCCGCATACCTCCACAGGGCGCCAACTCCCCGTCCTGCATATTCCGTCACACGCACATTCCGCGCATACTTCACATCCATCACAGACAGTAACCCCGATTTACACCGCACACAACCCGCACATCACTGACCAGTGTCATATTTCAGGGTACCTTCCCACAGAACGAACCCAGATACTAATGATCCCGGAAACAGGAGGCTAACAAGAACGGAATTAGTTGGATAATGTACACTTGCTGATGAACCAATAGACTCTATTACAATAGCAGTTGGAAAAAATACACTTAATTTATCCCATTTCATCCAAAGTAGCGAAACTGGAAAAATTAGATGCTGTTTATCCACTTGCTTCCGGACATTTCACGGAAACCGGCGAATTAAGATACACTTTTCCATTTGTTTACTGCTTGAATTACTCAACTATTCATCCTCTCTAATACATAGCATCCCGCATCCCGCAACTCTGGGTCTTCCCGCCCAGCCCAGCCGCTACGCGTTTACCTTGCTGTTATACCAGAAGTACTAATATTTCCTGTACAGCTTCTTTTTTACAAATAATTAGTTTATCATTGCTTCATTCCAAAGATTAGGAGGATTTACTATGCGTGGAGTAATAAAACATATAAGCCGATTGTGTGCGGGGGTTATGCTGCTGGGTGCTGTATCATATCCAGGAGGGGAGCAGGTACTGGCTTCGCCTGTCCAGAGTGGACAGGTTACCGGGTCAGAGGCTGCAGCTTCGGCTGCTGTGGACGTCAGTTCTTCCATTACAGTGCTGGGCAGCCCGTTCAAGAAAGCGGCTTACGCGCGTAATGTCTGGGACATGCAGCTTTTTGGCGGCAAAATCTATCTGGGCCACGGCAACAGCAGCAACAATGCGCCTTCGCCCAATGCGGGGCCGGTTCCAATCTATTACTGGGATCTTGCCCAGAATAAATTCTCTGTCCAGGACGTTACGTATACGAACCCGGCGACAGGCAAGGTGACCACCAATGTCTATGTCATGGATGAGCAGATCGATACCTTCAAGGTGCTGAACGGGGAGCTGTATATTCCCGGGCATGACTCCAGAGTACCGGGGTGGGCTTACGGGAATTTTTATCGGCTGAACGGAGATCACTGGGATCAATACATGAACATTCCCGGAGGTATCCATGTGTACGACATGGCGTACTACAAAGGCAAGCTCTACGCAGCACTGGGTGCTAACGAAGGGCCTCTGATTTACGTGTCTTCGAACAGGGGAGCAACCTGGACCCGCTTCGGCTTGGTCTCCCAGTACGGTATTATGCGTGCTTACAATCTGTTCGAGCTTGGCGACACACTGTTCGCTTCCTCGGCTACGGCAGGGAAGACCCAGGGAATTGCAAATGAGAAGGGGTATATGACCTCCATCAAGCAGAACACCAGCGGGGGGATTCAGACGTCCAAGCTGACTTTTACCAGTACCCAGTTGTTCCCGGGGCTCAGCTTCGTTATCAAAGCGGGTGAAGTGAATGTTCCCGGTGTCAGCGGCCAGCCATGGCTGAAGCTCCTGCGTACGACCCCGGTGAACGACCGGCTGCTCTATATTGCAGGGGTGATCTATAACGATCATCAAGCTATCCCCCAGGGACTGTTCTCGGCCGGGACTAACTTCCAGAATGTGCGCAAGGAACAGTTGCCTGACTCTGCTGTAGTGCCAATGGATATTCTGGAGCGCGGGGAGACGGTATATGTGCTCGGTTACGTGAAGGAAGCCTCAGGACAATATATGAATGTTGTTTACCGCAAAAATGCTGCCAGCTTCGCAGCCGCCGGGGAAGACTGGAGTGAAGTCTTCCGCTTCAGCCGGGATACATTCGCCCGTTCCTTCGAGGAACAGGGTGGCGATTTCTATTTCGGACTGGGGAGTTATGCGGATGTCATTCCGGCTTCCACCGGCACGATTCTGAAGCTGAGCGCCGGAGATTATTAAAGGCTACTCCCCGATAATCGCAATATCCGTGTTGATCCATTTGGCTGTGTCTAAGCCTTTGGCCTGCAGAAGCAGCGTGTTGATGATATCCTCGCCCCAGTTTTGCTCGTTCTGTGAGATCACCCGGGTAATCTGGCCGTTATCCAGCGCCTGCTGCAAGGCAGGGGTGAGGCCGAGGGCGAGGTTATAACGCTTCAGACCCTTGGCCTTCCAGACCAGGACAGAGCTGGTGCTGGAGACAAAATCCAGATTGACCAGCGCGCTGAAATGGGGATGGTCTGAGATCATCTGCTCCAGCTGCCCGGCAGCCCGCTCCTCACTGCCGTCATTGTGGCGGATCTCCAGTACATCGATGTCTGTATGCTGAGTCAGGTAAGCCTCAAGTCCAAGCAGACGTTCCCGGGTGCTCTGCATCCGGGACATCCCGGACTCCACCAGAATCATTCCTTTGCCGCTTAGCAGACGTTCCACCGTCTGTCCCATCACTGTGCCGGTTGCCCGGTTATCCGCCCCGATATAGGCTGCTCTCCGGCTGGCAGGTGAATCCGATTCGAAGCAGACCACGGGTATCCCTTGGGCGGCCGCTTTGTTAATCATGGCGGTGATTGCCTGCGAATCCACCGGTGCAATCGCAATGCCGTCTACCCCCCGCTTAATCATCATCTCCATGATGCGGATCTGCTGCTCCAGATTGGCTTCATCGGGAGCTTGCACCAGCAGCTCCACGTTATGCTTCCGGGCTACTTCTTCCGCTTTTCCGGTGATCATCTCGTAAGTGGCATTCACCATAGGGTAGATAATGCCGAAGGTCAGCGGAGGTTCTTCACTCGTGCTTGACGGGGAATCTCCCGCGCCTATCGGAGGAGTATCCGTTGCTCCGGCAGCCTTAAGACAGCCGCCAAGCAGGAAGCCTGCCGTCAGCAGCAGGAGAACCACGGACCATCCCCGAAGCCTGTTAACACTCACGCATTTCCCGCCCCTCTGCGGAACGTTTGCAGCTGCTCCCCGGTATTTCCCTGCCTGCGGAATTCCATGGGCGTCATCCCCGTTACTTTTTTGAACAGGTTGGAGAAATAATGCTGATCGTTATAGCCGACCAGATAAGCGATTTCAAAGGTTTTGTGCCCCGTGGATTTCAGCAGCTCCTTGGCCCGGTCCATACGTGTAGCCGTCAGGAATTCCGTGATGGTCTGCCCGGTCGCCTGACTGAAGGTCTTGCTCAGATGGCTGGGACTGACCCTGACCACTTTGGAGATGTCATTCAGGGAGAGCTGCTCCTTGTCGTATTGCTCAAGGATATATTGCTTCACCCGGTCAATCAGCTCACGGTGCTTGTCTGCTCCTTCGGAACGCCATTCCCATAGCCGCTCGTATAACTGTTTGAGATACTGAAGGCCATCGTCACTACTGGAGATTTGCTTCAGCTGTGTCTGCAATTCTTGGAGTATGCCGGCGTGGCCCGCAGCTGCACGGAATCCGTTCTTCGCCGTCTGGACCAGCTCCAGGGTGATATCGTTCATCAGGTAACAGGCATATCCTGAGTTCCAGTTCATTTGCTCAAGCTCCTTGGACAGCTCCAGCAGGAAGCCGGACATCTGCCTGTGGTCGCCTGACTTCAGGAACTGGACCAGCCGGCTTCTGTCGAGCAGAACCCCATGGGCGCTAGGGTCATAATACGCCTCAAGCATGGCGGTGGAATGCATTCTGGACATCTGCTTGAACATCCGGTCATTCTCGGCCTCCAGATAGGAGAGGTGGATGCCCTGAAGACGTTCGCAGACCTTGCCCCGGCTGACGGACAGCTCCAGCCCGCAGCTTTCCCTTAGACGATGCTTCGCAGCCGCGCACAGGTCATCCAGAGTCTGGTTCATCTGGACCGGATCACTGCCTTTATAGATCAGGACCATCTCTGTGCGGCTGCGTTTGTAAATGAAGCTGTCAATCGCCTCCTTCAGCAGACCCGCTAACAGCGCCTCTGCATCTGGTGAAGCGGGGGGAGGCTCCGGAGACTGCTCCATATTCTGCGGTTGCAGAGTAAATATAGCGGCGGCGTAGTAAGGAGCTGTTAACTGCAGCTCAAGCTGTGCCGCCGCTTCGTAGGCGGCAGCGGTGCTGATCAGGCCTCCGCACAGATCCGCGAACAGATTCTCGGGGGTGTAGGCATATTTGTGCCTGATTCTTAGTTCCTCGTCAATTCTGGCGCTGACGCTACGCAGGAGCTGTAGCAGGTCGGCTGCGCTGAACGGCTTCAGGCAGTAGTCCTCCACCCCCAGACGCAGCGCCTTCTGGGCATACTGGAAGTCATCATGGCCGCTGAGAATGATGATTTTGATCTGCGGGAATTTCTGGCGGACGACAGAGGTAAGCTCCAGGCCGTTCATGAACGGCATCTTGATATCGGTAATCAGAATGTCGGGCAGCTGCGCTTCAATGATAGGGAGCGCCAGCTCCCCATCGGGAGCGTCACCGCAATAGAGGAAGCCCTCCTTCTCCCAATCGATGCATTCCCGGATATTCTCGCGGATCAGGATCTCGTCATCCACCAGCATAATCTTCTTCATCACTAGACCCCCCTGTTCTTGGGTATGCGAACCGTAATCTGTGTGCCATAGCCTTCCGTGCTGTCCAGACGGATACCATATTCGGGCCCAAAATACAGCCGCAGCCGCTGATGCACATTCTGCAGGCCGAAGCCGCCCTGGCCGGTGTCCTCGGGTTCCTCCGACTGGATGGGTTGCTCAACCGATTCCCGCAGCGCCGCAAGCCGCCCGTCGGGAATGCCGATGCCATTGTCCGACACCGTAAGCATAATGGTGCCGCCGTCGGTGTACCCGCCTATGCGGATCAGTCCCTTGCCCCGCTTATTCTTAATTCCGTGATAGAGGGCGTTCTCAACCAGCGGCTGCAGGGTCATATTCAGAATCGGATACTCCTGCAGCTCCTCCGCCACCTCCACCTTGAACTCCAGGATGTCGTGGTAGCGCATCTGCTGAATAATCAGATAGCTCTGCACATGGGCAAGCTCGGAGCGGATCTGTACCCAGTCGCGCCCGTTGTTGAGGCTAAGCCGGAAGAACGCGGATAACGCCTTCACCAGCCTGATCACGCCATCGTGATTCCCCGCTTCTGCCATCCAGACAATAGAATCCAGCGTGTTATATAGAAAATGAGGGTTAATCTGCGCCTGAAGCGTCCGCAGCTCCGCCTTTTGCAGCTGCTGCTGTTTACGGATGCTCTGGGCCAGCAGCTCTTTGATCTGCTCGACCATGATGTTGAAGCTCTGCCCGAGATCGGCGATCTCATCGGTACCGTCCGGCTTGACTTTGGCTTCCAGATAGCCACTTGCGGTCAGGCGCATCTTGTGCTGGAGCAGCTGGATGGGCCGGGTTAGCCGCCGGGTCAGCAGATAATGGAGCGTGATTGCAAAAATAATGCTTAAGCCCACGCTGATAATAATCAGCTGCCTGATCCGGTTCGCCTCGGCCACAATCTCCTGCAGCGGGGCTATGCCGATAATCGTCCAGCCTGTCGCCAGCGACGAGGTATGGACGATGAACCGGGGCGGTCCGCCCGTCTGAAGCACGAAGCTGCCGCTTCTGCCCCGTTCCCCCGCAGGAATCAGGTTGTCCTGAATAACGGCCAGCTCCCCCGCCCGCACAGGAGGGACATAGAGGGGATTGTTCTGCTCGTCCAGCAGGTAGAAGAATCCGGTAGTGCCGATCGTCACCTTGTCGCAGAACTCTTTAATGAAGGAATCGTTCAGATCCACAATGATATAGCCAATGACCTCATGTGTAATCCGCTGCTTGACCGCCTTCATAATCGAGATCACGCCCTCATCCCCGTAGGTGAAGCCGTCTACCCGGTCATAGCCGGTAATCAGCGGTGGAGGCACCCGGAGGATCAGCTCCGGATTCTGGGATAATGCCTGAAAATGCGGATTGCGCAGCGGGTTGCTGGCCGACTGGAAGATTCCCCGGCGCTCGCTGATGCCTTTGCCGTACAGATTAATCAGGCTGATGTTGAGCACATTCTCATACTTGTAGGTGTCCCGGTAGAGGGTGAAGGTCTGCAGAATGTCCTTGGCCTCCTGATAGGTCTCCGACTGTGAGAACAGAAAGTGGATGACCTGAGGATTATTGCTAAGCTCCAGCAGACGCTCGGTATCCTTGAACAGGTTGTCCATATTCGTTCCCAGCATATCGGCCTGAAGCATGCTTGAAGCCTTGCTGTGACTGGAAATGGATTGGTAGGATTTCTGGTAGGAAATGAGGCCGACGGCAATCAGCGGTATGGTGGACAGCACTATGAACAAAGCCAGCAGTTTGGCTCTAAGACTGGAGGAGATCCAGCGTGTAATCCGCATTATCGGGAATTCCCTTTCACAAGTAGAGTAGATGCCGGTCCTAACTCTATTTTATAACAAATATTGGAATACCGAAACAAAAAAGAAAGCGCAAACAAAATATCCACCTTTTGAATAAAAAAGTACACCAAAATACCTATTCGGAGGGAATAAACCCAAAATTAGAAAGTAAACGCCAAAGGCTGCCCGTATAATGCTCTTCTGTAAGCGTTCTATAATGGGCACAACACCGGAACAAGGTGAACGTCAAGGGGGAGGAATAAGGAGATATGAAGAAGCTTGGAAAAGTGGGGGCTGTGCTGGCCCTGACCCTGTCCATGACCCTGTTAGGGGCATGCAGCAGCAATAACGGCGGGAACACGGCGGCGGATGCGGGTAAGACAGACAGTGCAGCAACGAAGGCGCCGGCGGCAAATGCCACCAAAGAGGCCAAGGACATCACGCTCGGCTTCTCACAGGTTGGGGCGGAGAGCGGCTGGCGCAGCGCGAATACGAAGTCCATTCAGGATTCAGCCAAGGAAGCAGGCTACACGCTGAAATTCTCGGATGCCCAGCAGAAGCAGGAGAATCAGATTAAGGCACTGCGTTCTTTTATCCAGCAAAAGGTCGATGTCATCTCCTTCTCTCCGGTAGTAGAATCCGGCTGGGATACGGTGCTGAAGGAGGCTAAGGCTGCGGGCATCCCGGTTGTTCTGACAGACCGTGCGGTGGATTCCAAGGATACCTCACTGTATGTTACCTTCCTGGGCTCCGATTTCGTGGAAGAAGGCCGCAAGGCAGGGAAGTGGCTGACCGAGCAGTATAAGGATGCCTCAGAGGACGTTAATATTGTGGAGCTGCAGGGAACTACAGGCTCTGCTCCGGCCAATGACCGGATGGCAGGCTTCGCTGAGACCATTAAGGATAACCCGCACCTCAAGGTCATTGCTTCACAGACCGGCGACTTCACCCGCGCCAAGGGCAAGGAAGTCATGCAGGCCTTCCTGAAGGCCAATAAGGATATCGATGTGCTGTATGCCCATAACGACGATATGGCGCTGGGGGCGATTCAGGCGATTGAAGCAGCAGGCCTGAAGCCGGGCCAGGATATCAAGATCATCTCTGTCGATGCCGTGAAGGACGGCATGCAGGCAGCCAGTGAAGGTAAAATCAACTTCATCGTTGAGTGCAACCCGCTGCTTGGACCTCAGCTGATGCAGGTAGTTAAAGATGTGGTCGACGGCAAGCCGGTAGAGGCCCGGATCGTGACCGAGGAGACCACCTTCACTTCCGAGCAGGCCAAGGAAGCTTTGCCTAGCCGCCAGTATTAAATACTATATAAGACACACTAAAGAAATTAACGAAAAGCAAAAAGAAGCGGAGGGGAAATTTGGAACTGGAGGAGCGGCAGCGTCCGCCTTTGTCAACGGATTTCAACCGCGAAGAGCGGATTAAATCAAGAAATCTGTTGACAACAGCGGCCGGAAGTCCAAATGTTCACCGCAGTGACGACCAAGCTTCGAGTTCAAACCTTAAGTGCGTTTTATATAGCAGTAAGTCGGGTAGAAAACTTGCTCCGGCGGTCCTTGAACCGCCGGAGCGGTTGTCTATGGAGAATAAGGAGCGGATATAGCTATGAGCACACAGCAGCCCATACTGCAAATGACCCGGATACATAAACGGTTTCCGGGGGTGAAAGCCCTGACAGATGTGAGTCTGCGCCTGTTCCCCGGCGAGGTGCATGCCTTGATGGGCGAGAATGGCGCCGGTAAATCCACCTTGATCAAGGTGCTGACCGGCGTCTATTCAATTGATGAAGGCCTTGTGGAAATGGAGGGCACAGCCATCTCCATGCGCAGCCCGCAGGAATCGCAGGCTGCGGGCATCAGCACCGTGTATCAGGAGGTGAATCTGTGCCCCAACCTGACCGTGGCCGAGAATATTTTCATCGGCCGGGAGCCGCGGCGGTTCGGCTGCATCCAGTGGAAGCAGATGAACCTGCGGGCCGCGGAGCTGCTCCGGGAACGGATGAATCTGAACATTGACGTCACTCTTCCCCTGCAGAGCTACTCTGTTGCAGTTCAGCAATTGGTTGCCATAGCCAGAGCGCTGAATATCTCGGCGAAGGTGCTGATTCTGGATGAGCCGACCTCAAGCCTGGATCAGAACGAAGTGGATCAGCTGTTCCGTATTATGAGGAAGCTTCAGCAGGAGGGGCTGTCGATCCTGTTTGTGACGCATTTTCTGGACCAGATGTATGAAATCTCCGACCGGGTCACTATTCTGCGCGGCGGCGAGCTGGTCGGTGAATACATGGCGAACGAGCTAAGCCGCCTGGATCTCGTACTCAAAATGATCGGCAAGGAGCTTCATCTGCTGGATGAGCTGCCAACGCTTGCGGCACAGGACAAGAACAGCCTGGGCGATGAGCTGCTGAGGGCGGAAGGGCTGGGCCGCCGGGGCGGGATCGAGCCGTTCGACCTGAATATCCGTAAGGGAGAGGTCGTCGGACTGGCCGGGCTGCTGGGTTCCGGGCGGACGGAGGCGGCACGCCTGTTGTTCGGTGCCGACAAGCCGGACTTCGGGCAAGTGATCCTGCCGTCAACTGGCGGCGGGGTGCACTCTCCCCGGGAAGCCATAGGACGGCGGATCGCTTTCTGCTCGGAGAACCGCAAGACCGAGGGGATCATCGGCGATCTGACGGTAAGAGAGAACATTATTCTGGCGCTCCAGGCCAAGGATGGAATGTTCAAGACGATCTCGCGTGGGCGGCAGGAGCAGCTGGCCGGAGAATACATCCGCATGCTGAATATCAATCCTCCCAGCCCGGATCACCTGATCAAGAATCTCAGCGGCGGCAATCAGCAGAAGGTGCTGCTGGCCCGCTGGCTGCTGACGGAGCCGGAGTTGTTCATCCTCGATGAGCCGACGCGGGGGATAGACATCGGAGCCAAAGCAGAGATTCAGAAGCTGGTGCTGACGCTCTCCCGGCAGGGAATGTCGTTCCTGTTCATCTCCTCGGAGCTGGAGGAGGTGCTGCGGGTCAGCGACCGGATCGCCATTCTGCGCGACCGCCGCAAGGTGAAGGAAATATCAGAGAAAGACATGAGCCAGCAGCAGATTATGCAGGCGATTGCGGGAGGCTGAACCAATCATGAGCGTAGTAATGAAGCATCATTTATTCTGGCCGCTGTGCGTACTGGCTGCGCTGCTGCTGTTCAACCTGTGTTATTCGCCGGATTTCTTCTCCATCACCGTCCATGACGGGCATTTATACGGCAGCTTGATCGATATACTGAACTTCGGTGCCCCGCTGATCCTCGTAGCTATCGGAATGACGCTGGTAGTCGCTACCAAGGGGATCGACCTGTCGGTCGGTTCCATAGTAGCCATCTCGGGCGCTATCGCATGCTTGAGTATCAGCAGGGGAGCGGATCAGAACAGTATGGGGCTGATCCTGACCTCAGTGCTGCTGGCCGCAGGCCTGTCCCTGATGCTGGGAGCCTGGAACGGACTGCTGGTCTCCGGGGCCGGGATTCAGCCGATTATTGCCACGCTGATTCTGATGGTTGCGGGAAGGGGTATCGCCCAGCTCATTACCGGCGGACAGATTATTACGGTAACCAGCACTAAGTATGCGTATATCGGGTCCGGTTCACTTGCTGCGCTGCCCTTCTCTATTTTTGTCGTAGCGCTGGTTCTGGTGATTGCCCTGCTGCTTACCCGGCGGACGGCCCTCGGCCTGTTCATCGAATCGGTGGGCTGTAATCCGGCCGCCAGCAAGATGTCCGGCATCCGTGCCCACTTAGTTATACTGGCCGTCTATGTGTTCTGCGGGCTATGCGCCGGCATCGCCGGCCTGCTGCTCAGCTCGAATGTCTCCAGCGCTGACGGCAACAATGCCGGTCTCTGGTATGAGCTGGACGCTATTCTGGCTGTGGTCATCGGCGGGACGTCGCTCAACGGCGGCCGTTTCTATCTGACCGGTACTGTGATCGGAGCGCTGATCATCCAGACGCTGACCACCACCATCTATATGATCGGCGTCCCGCCGGAGATTACGCTGGTTGTTAAGGCCTGTGTCGTCCTGGCCGTCTGCCTGATCCAGTCTGACACCTTCCGCGCCGCGGTTGCCGCCCGCTGGAAGTCGCGGCATTACCCCGCTGAGAAGGAGATGAGCCGTCATGTCTCTTAACCGCAAGTATATTCCGATTGTTGTCACCATTCTGCTCTTCATCGTCATGTTCACCGCCGGTTCTTTCCGGTACACCGGCTTCTTCTCCCTTCAGGTGCTGATGAATCTGCTGGTTGACAATGCCTTTCTGCTAATCACGGCGGTGGGCATGTCGTTCGTTATTCTGTCTGGCGGCATCGATCTGTCGGTCGGCTCTGTGATTGCGTTATCCACAATGGTCTCGGCGAGCCTCGTGCAGCAGCAGGGCTGGCCGCCCGCCGTGGTCATCCCGCTGGTACTCCTGATGGGCGCTGTATTTGGCACGATTATGGGAGCGATTATCCATTATTTCGCCATCCAGCCATTCATCGTCACACTGGCCGGAATGTTCCTGGCCCGGGGCTTATGCTATGTCATCAGCATCGATACCATTACTATCGATAATACCTTCTATACCGCCATGGCCCAGACTCGGATTCCACTGCCGGGCGGCAGCTTCCTGTCCATCAGCGCTGTTATCGCTATACTTGTCGTAGCAGTTGCTATCTTCACGGCTCACTATACCCGGTTCGGACGCAATGTGTATGCACTTGGTGGCAGTGAGCAGTCAGCGCTGCTGATGGGGCTGCCCGTGGCGAGAACCAAGGTGCTGGTCTATACGCTTAGCGGGCTATGCTCGGCGCTGGCAGGTGTGGTGTTCACCTTTTATATGCTGTCGGGTTACGGGCTGCATGCCGTTGGCTTCGAGCTGGACACCATTGCAGCGGTCGTCATTGGCGGCACACTGCTGACCGGAGGGGTCGGATATGTGCTGGGTACCTTCTTCGGGGTACTGATTCAGGGTGTGATTCAGACGATTATCAGCTTCGAGGGCACACTCAGCTCCTGGTGGACGAAGATTGTCATCGGCCTGCTGCTGTTCATCTTCATCCTGCTGCAGCGGGTGCTAAGCTCCAGGCGGCTGACTTTAAAAGAATAAGCAGAGTGGGGAGACAAATTATACTTGTCTCCCCATTTTTTTGAAATATAATAATGTATAGGTTTCACGCTATACATTATCCTTCTATTTCTCGCCGAAACGGTACCGTCCTTTAAAAGGAAGGCAAAGCCGTTTCCACTTGCAATATAATTGTAATCGCTATCATACGGAAGGGGGGATCTGCTTGCGAACGGTAAAAGAGTGCCTGGTGCTGTTGTTCTTCGTCCTAACAATGATGCTGACAGGCGGCTGCACGGGTGGCGGGAATAACGGCGGGCAACAGGCGCTGCCAATGCAGGGGCCTTCTCCTGCGGCCCTTACAGGCCTGCTGCCATCGGCAGCGGAGATCGCCGCTGACAACAAGCCAATCGTGCTGGGCTTCTCCCAGCTCGGGTCGGAGAGTACCTGGCGGGAAGCGAACACCGCCTCGATCCGCGAAGCCGCCGGGGAGGCGGGAATTACGCTGCTGCTGAAGAACGCCGAGCAGGATCAGCAGCAGCAGTTCGAAGCCATCCGTTCTTTTATCCGCAGCGGAGTCGATGTGATTGCCATTGCGCCTGTGGTGCAGACCGGCTGGGAGCCGATTCTGCTGGAGATTAAGCAGGCCGGAATTCCGGTGATTATCCTGGACCGTTCAGTGAATGTACCGGACAGCTCGCTCTATGTCACGTTCATCGGCTCTGACTTCTATGAAGAAGGAGTGAAGGCTGCCAAGTATGTTAGGGACAAGATGCGCCATCACAACGGGGAGATCCGCATTGCCGAATTGCAGGGAACCGTAGGCTCAACGCCGTCCATCGACCGCGGGCGCGGGTTCCGCAAGATGCTTGACGATCAGCTGAACCTGCAGATTACCCTCAGTGCTCCAGCGGATTTCACGCGCAGCGGCGGTCATGAAGTGATGAAGACCTTTCTGCAGCAGCCGAAGGAGCAGTGGCCGCAGGTGCTCTATTCCCATAATGACGATATGGCAATTGGCGCGGTAGAGGCTATTAAGGAGGCCGGACTTGTGCCGGGAGAGGATATTATTATTGTGTCGGTGGACGGGACGCGGCGGGCATTCGAGCAGATGATGGCGGGCAGCATCAACGCTGTGGTCGAATGTAATCCGCTGCTCGGTCCCCTGCTCATGCAGGCCGTGAAGGAGATTATGGCTGGCCGGACTCTGCCGAAGCGGATGGTGACCCCGGAGGATATATACACCCGGGAGTTAGCCGCTATGGAGATCAACAACCGTAAATATTAAGACAAAAAACCAAAAAATTTCAACTTTTCAAACAAAAATCTACATTGTTCATTGGGCAGAAGTATATTAAGATGATCTCGAATAACAAATATTAGTAGATTCATTCAAGTAATTCAATAGGAGGGGAGGATTGTGAGCTTCCGGCATAAGTAACGCATCCGATTGAAAGGGTTTACACAAATTGTTATGGAGGAGAATGCCAATGTTCAAAAAGCTCTCGGTGCTTGCAATGACCTTTGTTTTGCTGCTGGGCTGTCTGCCTATGCTGTCTGCTCAGGCGGCAGGGAATGCCACAGCCAAACAGCCGGGAAATTCCAATCCGCTGATGGACCACAAACTGGGTGCCGATCCCTTCGCATTGACGTATAACGGAAGAGTCTATATCTATATGTCGAGTGATGCCTATGTCTATAACAGCAACGGAACCGTGAAGGATAATGATTTCAGCGCATTGAACAAAATCAATGTCATCTCTTCGGCAGATATGGTGAACTGGACAGACCATGGCGCCATCCCGGTAGCCGGAGCCAATAATGTTAACGGTTCTGCAGGTATTGCCAAATGGGCCTCGCTCTCCTGGGCGCCTTCAGCCGCCGTGAAGAAAATCAACGGACAGGACAAGTTCTTCCTGTACTTCGCCAACGGGGCATCAGGCATCGGGGTACTGACAGCCAACTCTCCGATTGGCCCATGGTCCGATCCGCTGGGCAAAGCGCTGGTGACAGGCAGTACGCCGGGAATGTCCGGGGTGACCTGGCTGTTTGACCCGGCGGTGCTGGTCGATGACGACGGCAGCGGCTACCTGTATGCGGGCGGGGGCATCCCCAACACTTCGGACCCTGCATCTGTTGCAAGTCCCAAGACAGCCCGCGTGCTGAGACTCGGTGCGGATATGACCAGCATTGTTGGAAGCGCCTCCACTATTGATGCTCCCTATATGTTCGAGGATTCGGGCATCCACAAGTACGGCGGCAAATATTATTACTCGTATTGCTTCAACTTCTCCGGTACGCACCCGGCTGCCTATCCGGCAGGTGAAATCGGGTATATGGTCAGCAACAGTCCGATGGGACCTTTTACGTACACCGGACATTTCCTGAAGAATCCTTACACCTTCTTCGGGGTAGGCGGCAACAACCACCATGCGGTATTTAACTTCAACAACCAATGGTATGTAGTCTATCACGCTCAGACTGTGGCGAAGGCTGTCCTCGGTGACGGCAAAGGCTACCGTTCTCCGCATATCAACAAGCTGGTCCATAATGCGAACGGAACCATCCAGGAGGTTCAGGGAGACATGGCGGGCATCGCCCAGATTTCCAATCTGAATCCATATAACAGAGTCGAAGCCGAGACGATCGGCTGGAACGCGGGCATTACAACGGAACGTACGCAGGCTGCGGGCGGTCCTGTCAGCAATATGAATGTGACCAATATTAACAATGGAGACTGGGTTGCCGTGGGCAATGCCGATTTCGGCTCCGGCGCTTCCAGCTTCAAGGCGAATGTGGCTTCAGCCACAGGCGGCGGGCGGATCGAAATCCGGCTCGACAGCGCAACCGGCCCGCTGGTCGGCACGCTGAATGTTCCTAATACAGGAGGAGCGCAGTCCTGGCAGGAGGTGCAGACCACGGTCAGTAATGCGACAGGGGTGCACAGGCTCTATCTGGTCTTCACCGGATCAGGTTCCGGCAATTTGTTCAACTTCGATTACTGGCAGTTCTCGACGGGCGGTGATGGCGGCACGACACCTCCTCCGGTGAGCAAGGTGGAAGCGGAGGACATGACGCTCAGCGGAACCTATGCGGGCAAGATCACTTCCCCTTTTAACGGAGTGGCGCTGTACGGGAATGATGACGCTGCTCAGTTCAATCAATATTATGCCTACGGCACGCATAACTTCTCGGTCCGGGGGGCTTCTAACAATTCCTCTACGGCGCGGGTGGATCTGCTGATCGGCGGAGTGAACGTTGGCTCCTTCAATTTCAGCGGAACAACGCCCTCGGTACAGACGTTGACCAATGTGGCCCATGCCACCGGCAATCAGGAGGTCAAGCTGGTCGTAACCACGGACAATGGAAGCTGGGATGCCTATGTGGATTATATTGAATGGAACCAGTGACGAGGGAATGGGGCGGGAGGAATGGGATTATGGCTAAAAAGGCAGGGCTGTACTTGCTGGCAATCTCGCTCATGCTCGGTATCCTGTTCAATCCGTCAACGGCTGCGGCGGCGACCTTTACCAATCCGTTCATTTATGCCGATGCCCCGGACAATGACGTCATCAGGGTAGGCAATGTGTATTACATGACCAGCACAACCATGCATATGACCCCCGGAGTCCCTATCATGAAGTCCTATGATCTGGTGAACTGGGAGATCGTGAATTATGTCTACGATACGTATGCAAACGGCGATGCACAGAATCTGAACAATGGACAGAATGAGTATGGCAAGGGCTCCTGGGCAAGCAGCCTCAGATACCATAACGGGATCTACTATGTGTCCTTCGGGTCCAATTCAACCGGCCGGACTTATATCTATCAGACTACCAATATTGAAAATGGCCCGTGGACCTCATCGGTCCTGGGCAGCTATTATCACGATGCGTCGCTGCTGTTCGACAATGGGCGTGTCTTCCTGGTGTACGGAGTTGATAATATCAGCCTGATTGAGCTGACGGCAGATGCCAAGGCCATTAAGTCCGGCGGAATCAGTCAGGTGATCATCCCGAATTCCAGCAATATTGCCGGTTCGAACTTCATTGTGAAGGCCGAAGGCGCACATATCCAGAAGATCAACGGCTATTATTATGTGTTCCTGATCTGCTGGCCTTCGGGAAGCGGACGTACCCAATTGACCTACCGCTCTACCAGCTTAACCGGAGGTTACACAGGGCAAGTGTCGCTTAACGACTCGGGCATTGCCCAGGGCGGCATCGTGGACACGCCTTCCGGCTCCTGGTACGCGATGCTCTTCAGGGATAGCGGGGCTGTCGGACGAATGCCGTATCTGGTGCCGGTAACCTGGTCCGGTAACTGGCCGGTCTTCGGAAGCGGGGGTAAAGCGCCGCGGACGCTGAACCTGCCAGCCGAAGGGTATCCGGTGAAGAAGGTGTACGCGTCAGACGAGTTCACGGCGCCTGCTTCAGGCTCAGGGCTGGCTAAGGTCTGGCAGTGGAACCACAATCCTGATAACTCGAAGTGGTCGCTGACTCAGCGCCAAGGCTTCATGCGGCTGACGACCGGCAAGGTAAACACAAGTCTGCTGGATGCCCGGAACACGCTGACCCAGCGGACGTTCGGACCGAAGAGCACAGGCGTCACGGCTCTGGAGACGGGCGGAATGAAGGACGGGGACGTTGCCGGACTGGCTGCTTTTCAGGCGAAATACGGGTTCGTAGGTGTGAAGATGTCCGGCAATTCCAAGTCCATAGTGATGGTCAATGCCAGCTCCGGGTCCATGACTCAAGTGGCGAATGTGCCGCTCAGCCAGAACAGAGTCTATCTGAAGGTGGTCTGCGATTTCACCAATCAGACGGATAAGGCGTACTTCTCCTATAGTCTGGACGGCAACAACTGGACATCCATAGGGAATACGCTGCAGATGTCTTATACGCTGCCTCACTTTATGGGTTACCGGTTTGCGTTGTTCAATTATGCGACGAAGTCAGCGGGCGGCTATGCGGATTTTGATTATCTGCGTCTGGAATAGCTTGTTTGAATTTGAACCCAATTCGAAAAAGGAGATGTATTCAATTGAAGAATAGAATCAAGAAGGTTGTGGGCGGGCTCGCCCTAGCGAGTGTTCTGCTCACCTCTGTGATGGCAGGCAATGCCAGCGCAGCAATTACCAACGGATCGAAGTTCCTGGGGAATATTATTGCAGGCAGTGCTCCCAGCAACTTCACCACTTATTGGAATCAGGTCACCCCTGAGAACGGCACCAAATGGGGAGCCATTGAAGGCAACCGCAACCAGATGAACTGGGGCAATGCGGACATGATCTATAACTATGCTATAAGCAAAAACATCCCGTTCAAGTTCCATACCCTGGTCTGGGGTAGCCAGGAGCCTAACTGGGTTGCCGGCTTACCGGCAGCGGAGCAGAAGGCGGAGATCAGCTCGTTCATTACTCAGGCAGGGCAGCGTTATTCGGCCAAGTCAGCCTTCGTGGATGTTGTCAATGAACCGCTGCATGCCAAGCCCTCGTATCGCAATGCCATCGGCGGTGACGGAAGCACCGGCTGGGATTGGGTCATCTGGTCCTTCCAGCAAGCCCGGGCAGCGTTCCCGAATTCCAAGCTGCTCATCAATGAATATGGCATTATCGGTGACCCCAGCGCGGCCGATAAGTATGTGACCATTATCAATCACCTGAAGTCCAGAGGACTGATTGACGGGATCGGCATTCAGTGCCACTACTTCAATATGGATAATGTTAGTGTGAGCACCATGAATACTGTACTGGGTAAGCTTGCTGCAACAGGCCTGCCAATCTATGTCTCCGAGCTGGATATTACCGGTGATGACAACACCCAGCTTGCCAGATACCAACAGAAATTCCCTGTGCTCTGGAACCATCCTTCCGTTAAGGGCGTAACCCTGTGGGGCTACATCCAGAATCAGACCTGGGCAGCCAATACCCATCTGGTGAATTCCAACGGTACAGAGCGCCCTGCCCTGAAGTGGCTGAAGCAATACCTGGGCGGCTCGTCAGCCCTGATGGAAACCACAGACGCCCAGGACCTCACTATCACTGACAGTGTGATCCAGCCGGAAAGTGTGGTTGAGCCAGACCTGCAACTGGATCTCCAGCCTGTGCTGGAACCCGTTCCTGCCGAATAAGCTGAAGCAGGCACGCGGTATGTATTAAAAGCATTACTTAAGGGCTGCTCCGTGGCGCACTGCGCGCCGGGAGCAGCCTTTTTTTGGTGGGATGGGCAGTGTGGAGGCGTGAGGTCCAAATGTAGGCGAAAAACCGAACACATTGTGTGTGTGCAGACGGAGCGTAAGGCAGCTTGTGATCTTCTTCTTGCGTTCGCTGACCAAAAGTGGCACACTGGTAATATATATTAAACGTGGCAAAGAATGCCCCGCTCCCTTTTATTGTAGAAGGAGGCGGGGTTTTGTGCGTTTAGGATTAATCTCATTGCTGAGCGGGGGAATTAAAGTGGGATTTACAGAAGAACATGACCAATGGTTAAGCAAGCATTTGAGACGAAGAAAGGGGGAGCGGCTCGATGCACTTAAGCGGGGGTATAGCTATGGTAACCGCTTGTTCGTTGAATGTGTGTGGTGGCCACTTACCGGACATTTTCACGGACTCCATCCGGAATATGAAGTTAAGGACTGGCGCGGCAGATCCTATTTGATCGATTTGCTTTGGGAGGTCGGTTCCTCGCGTATTGCATTTGAGATAATGGATTACGGATCGCATGGCACAGACCGGAGCAAATACCGGATGGACTTGAATCGCGGTCTCTTCCTGCAATCACAGGACTACACGGTTCTCTATATCTCGCTGGATGAGATGAAAGAGAATCCGTCTTTTGTCCTCTACACACTGCGGAACGTTCTGTCTTCTTGTTTGTTGGCAGGAACTGCTAATAGAAGCACAGAGAAGTCCTATTCCAGAATTGAACGAGATTTGATGAGGTTAGCTATCCGTAACTATCGTGTCCTTCGTCCCGTTGATGCAGCGAGAGAGCTTGAGTTACATTACACGACAATTATCAAGTACAGCCGTATGCTGGTGGATAAGGGGAAATTCCGTCCTGTAGCTAGAGGGACATCTCCACGAGTTACATACTACGAGTACATAGGTACCATTCAAAGCCCGGATCTGGTCTGATAAACAGTGTCACCTGCATGTAATCGGAAAACCGATTACAATCGGCCGGATGGGTGGCGTAGCCGGAAATGTAATCGGAAAACCGATTACAATCGGCCGGGCGGGGGACGTAGCCGGAAATGTAATCGGAAAACCGATTACAATCGGCCGGGCGGGGGACGTAGCCGGAAATGTAATCGGAAAACCGATTACAATCGGCCGGGCGGGTGGCGTAGCCGGAAATGTAATCGGAAAACCGATTACAATCGGCCGGGCGGGGGACGTAGCCGGAAATGTAATCGGAAAACCGATTACAATCGGCCGGATGGGTGGCGTAGCCGGAAATGTAATCGGAAAACCGATTACAATCGGCCGGATGGGTGGCGTAGCTGGAAATGTAATCGGAAAACCGATTACAATGGCCCCTCCCCCCCACCCCCATCCGCCGGAGGAAGAATGATCTTCCCCTCCCTATACCCCTTCCTGTACTGTGAAGGCGTGTACGAAGTAACCTTCTTAAATATCTTCGAGAAGTACAGCGGGTCGTGGTAGCCGACCGAGTAAGACAACGACTTCACCGACAACCGCGACTCCGCCAGCAGCTCGCAGGCCCGCCGGATGCGCACGGTGGTCAGGTAGCCGGAGATGGAGGTGCCCGTCTCTTTTTTGAACAGCCGGAACAGGTAACTGCGCTCAATCGTCACATATTCCACCACATCCAGCACCGATAAGGAAGACTTCCAATAGTTACTCTCGATATAGGCCTTCGCTGACCCTACATAGTCCTTCTTGAGACTGGCCTGCTCACTCGGATAAGACTCCATGTAATACGACAGCAGCAGATGAAGCGCCGCATCCGAGCGCTCCCGTGCATACGGCTCCTGTTGATACCCCTCGACCTGATCGAACATAGCCCTGAAATCCTGCGGGGCAGCCGTTACAACGGGCTGGTCCGGTGAGATATGAATCATGGCAAGCAAGCGCAGAGCCTCCGCCCCGCTGAACTCAATCCAGCAATACGCCCACGGGTCCTGCGGATCAGGATAATAATACACCTCCGTCTGCGGAAAAATCATGAAGCTCTCGCCCGTCTCCACAGGGTGTACCGTCTGGCCGGTCTTCAAGTAACCTCTGCCGCTTACGATATAATGCAGCGCATATACATCCCGGACGCCGGGTCCCCATCTGTGCAGATTGGGGGGCTTGTACCCGTTCCCTTTTACCATTGGACCCTCGCCAAGTCCGTATTCCCTAGAGTTCATAGTTGGCACCTATATCCTTTATCTTAGAGCTTCTGTTATTAGAATCTTAAGTCTGTCTTCTATACTATAAGACGAATACAACAAATAAACAAAGGAAGCGTATTCAAAAATGACAACGCTTTCTTAAGAATGTTGGCTTACGCCGTCCCCGGGCTTGCAGGTAAACTGAAGGTAAGAGGGAGGAGCGCATATGGAATTGGAAACACAGCCAAAAAGTCCCGGAACCGGCGGCGGCCGGCGGTCGTTTTTATGGAAGCGGTTTAAAAAACAGAAAGTACTGCATTTGTTCGTCGGGCTAGGCATGATCTATCTGCTGATCTTCGCGTATACTCCGATGTTCGGCATTCTGATGGCGTTCAAGGATTACAGCATCTCCGGCGGCATCAAAGGAATCTTCACCAGCGATTGGGTCGGGCTGAGGTATTTCGATGAATTCGTCCATGACTATCAATTCGGCAAGCTGGTCCGCAACACGCTGGTCCTTAGTCTGCTGAAGGTCATCTTCGCCTTCCCGGCGCCGATTCTGCTGGCGATCATGCTGAACGAAGTGAAGCACATGGCCTTCAAGCGGTTTGTGCAGACGATCAGCTATCTGCCGCATTTTATCTCCTGGGTGGTCGTGGTTGGCGTATCCTATGCCTTTCTGTCCGCCGATGTCGGTGTGGTCAATAAGGCGCTGATGGCGATGGGCTTCACGGATGAGCCGCTAGCCTTCCTGACCAGTCCGAATTACTTTTGGGGGCTGGCGGTAGGGAGTGCGGTGTGGAAGGAGATGGGCTGGTGGACGATTATTTTTCTGGCGGCAATATCGGGGATCAGTCCTTCCCAGTATGAGGCTGCTGAGATTGACGGTGCCGGAAGGCTGGCGCGAATCCGTTATATCACCCTGCCGGGGATGAAGGGAACCATCGTTGTTGTACTGGTGCTGACCATCGGAAGTATTCTCGGCGGCGGACTGGTGGGCTCCAACTTCGAGCAGGCCTACCTGCTAGGCAACAGTATCAATAATCCAACTTCTGAGATTGTCCAGACCTACGCATTCAGAGTGGGATTAAGCGACGGACGGTTCTCCTATGCAGCAGCGATAGATTTAATTCAATCGGTGATTTCGGTAGCGCTGATATTCTCCAGTAACTATATTGCCAAGCGGGTGTCAGGCTCCAGTCTGTTTTAGAGAGAGGAGGGAAGGCTATGCTGAAGAGTCAGCGGCAGAAGGATTTTGTTTTTGACAGCGTGATCTATGTGGTATTGTTCATTATTATGCTCACGATGCTGTATCCGTTCTATTATGTGTTAATTGCTTCCTTCAATAAAGGCTCGGACTCGCTGCTGGGCGGTGTGTATCTGTGGCCCCGGAACTTTACCCTGGAGAATTACCGGGTGTTCATGGATGATCCCAAGTGGGTGAAGGCGTTTCTGATCTCCGTACTGCGGACGGTGTCCGGCACCTTGCTCGGACTGCTGCTCACCAGCATCGTCGCTTACGGTCTATCCCATCGAGATCTGTTATTCAGCAAGGTCTATTTCACAGTGATCGTTTTCGCCATGTACTTCTCCGGCGGACTGATCCCATATTATGTAGTCCTGCGTTCACTAGGTTTGTTAAATTCCTTTGCAGTGTACATTATCCCGTCCATGCTCAGCACGTTCTTCCTGCTCATTGCGATTTCATTCTTCCGCGAAATTCCTGCTGAGCTAAAAGAGTCTGCGCATATAGACGGGGCCGGCGAGCTTACGATATTCTTCCGCATCATCCTGCCGGTCTCAACGCCGGTACTGGCGACTATGGCCTTGTTCATGGGGGTCGGGCAATGGAATTCCTGGCTGGATTCGGCTTATTTCGTCCAGTCCGAGGAGCTGCGTACGCTGGCCTTCCGCATGATGGAGGTCATCAACAAGAGCAACTCTCCGATGGATTCGCTGGCGGTAGCCAACAGTGCCTCGGCGGGTGTGACCAGCTTCTCCTTACAGGTCACTTCAATGGTGGTGTCCATTGTTCCCATTATCTGTGTGTACCCGTTCCTGCAGAAGTATTTCGTACATGGCATCATGCTGGGTTCGGTAAAAGGCTAGGCCAGTGCTTCAGTGTTCAAATGTTCCATTGCACATACAGCTCATTAATTCAATCATGGAGGGATTAGCTTGAACAAAAGCAGAAGCTTCAAGATCGTTGCAGCCGCACTCTCAATGGCCGTCGTGTTATCCGCCTGCGGCGGTAACGGGGGAAATACCGGCCAGCCCGCCCCGTCCGGCAGCCCGGACGCCGCAGCAGGCGGGAATGCGCCGGCCAAGCCCGGACAGGTGAAGGAGTTAAGCCTCTTCATCGATGCGTCGTGGTACCCGGTTACGGAATGGAAGGGCCCGGTCGCCGACATGATTACTGAGAAGACAGGAGTGAAGCTCAAGGTTACGGTCGCTACCGATGATAAGCAGCTTCCGCTGATGATTGCCTCCGGTGACCTGCCGGACCTGGTGTTCACCTCTTCCAACATAGACCGGTTATCCGACTCGAAGCTGTCATATTCCTGGAATGAGCTGATTGAGAAATATGCGCCGGATTTCAAGATTGACAAGACCCGGATTGCCATTCATACCATGGATGACGGCAAGTTCTATACCGTGCGGAACTCCTTTGCGACCCAGGAGGAGATGAAGAATAGTAAATATTCGTTAGGCAGCGACGGCAACCCGGGCATCGCGGTCCGGGAGGATATTCTGAAGGAGCTGGGGAATCCGCCGATCAAGACCCTGGATGATTTCGTCAAGGTGCTGGGCATGGTCAAGGAGAAATATCCCGAGATGGTCCCGCTGATCATGGACAAGGACTGGATTGAACAGTATTTCCTGGCCCAGTTCGGTACGGAGACCCTGCTCGACGGCTGGTATGAACAGGACGGCAAGGTGGAATATGCGATCAGGCAGCCCAAGATGCTGGACTTCTTCAAGTTCATGAATAGCCTGTACCGCAACGGCTATATCCTGGCTGAGAATTTCGCACTGGCCAATGACCAGATTGATGATCAATATGCTACGGGCGGCAAAGCCTTCGCCCATAGCCATACTGTATCCACGGCAGATACCGATAACATCAAGATCAAGAGCAATCAGGGGAACTTCTCCTTTAAGATGCTGCCAAGCGTATTGTCGAAGGATGCCAAGGTAGTCAGCTCAGGACTCGGCTTCTCCGGAACCTTCATCACCAAGAAGAATAAGGACCCGGAGGCCTCCATCAAATTCCTTCAGTATCTGGCGAGCGATGAAGGCAAGAAGCTGACGATGTTCGGAGTCGAAGGGGTACACTGGACCTGGAATGAAGAGGGCCACCCCGACTTCAAATATAATCCGTCCGATGCCGATTTCGTGAACAGCAACGGGATTAAATGGTGGTATCTCTATAACGATGGGGTTACTGAGGGTATGCTGTCCTATGTTCCTGAGCTGCAGAAGACCCAGGCGCTGATGGAACTGAAGGCGGTCCGTATCTACAAGCCGGAGCTCGGCCTGATTCAGACCCAGCCGGATTCACAGGAGAAGACCATTAAGACCAAGATCGATGAGATGGTCAAAAATGAGAAGGTCAAAATCTATCTGGCTGAATCGGAGGAAGCCGCAGTAGCAGCCTATGAGAATATGCTGAAGAACGCAGAGAACATCGGCCTGCAGAAGCTGACCGACTGGGCGAATGCGACCTATCAGAAGAAGAAAGAACTGTTCAAGTAAGCGAATTCCTGCCGGTAGAGACCTGTCTCTACCGGGTTTTACATGTTCATGGTAGGATTAGAGAACACAAGTCGGGCACCGGAGGGACAGTCTGCCGTGAGCATTGTACGCAAGATGATAGTAGGGTATATCTTTCTGATTTTTATTCCTGTAGTTACGTTTGGCTACTATTATTATAGTAAGATCTATGACAGTGTAAGCAGCCAGTTTGTGGAGAGCCGTCAAAAGATACTGGAGCAGGCCTATGCCAATATGAAGGCGGATCTGGCCCGGATTGATTCCACCCAGCGTATGCTCCAGTACAACCCGTATGTCACAGACTATCTGGACGGCAGCTATGAGACGGACTCAGAGAGCGTATATGCCTATAACCGTTATATCAATCCGGTGATTCTGCAATCGCTTAATATCAGTCCTGAGATCGACACGTTCAGAATCTATATAACCAAGCCGGGCGTGCTGCCCATTACTGACCGGCTGCTCGAACTATCGGCGCTGAACGAACAGGGTGCCGAGGCTACCCGTATGCTGCGGCCGGGACAGGGCAAATGGATCATTCCCGATCCTGAGGTGGAAGCGCCCCCGCTGGTATTCTACCAGAAAATATATAATAATGACTTTACCGAGATTGTGGGACTGCTGGAGCTGCGGGTTGGCAGTGAGCTGATCCGCAAATTCTACCGGGCAACAGGCGGAGGGGATTGGACCGCGCTGCTTCTGCCGGCAGAGGGCGAGCCGCTTATGCGGGCAGGTATCCCCGCAGCGGTGGACGATGCCACCTGGAGCAGACTGGCTTCGGGAGAAGCGCAGACGTATTTCATTAACCGGGAGGTCATTGTTAATCAGCTATATATGAAGGAACTGGGTGTGCGTGTCGCCGTAATCGGCAAGGTATCCGAGGTGTTCCACTCGATCCGGAGCCAGGAGCTGGTGATGATTACGACATTTGCGGTGCTGCTTGCGTTATTGTCGTTTGCCTATTACACCCTTGCTTCAACGATTACGAAGCGCGTTCTCCGCCTCGCCAGACATATGCGCAATCTGAATGATGACAACCTGAAGCAATCGGTCAGCAAGGAGGATAAGCCGGGCCGCAGGGATGAGATCAGCTTCCTGACCGAGACCTATAATTCGATGCTCCTGCGCATGGATGAGCTGATCAACAATGTCCACCGGGCCGAGCTGCGCAATAAGGAAGCCGCTTACAAGGTGCTCCAGGCCCAGATCAAGCCGCATTTTCTCTATAATACACTGGAGACCATCCGCATGCTGGCCGAATCGAACAACGACAAGGAAGTGGCGGAGATCTCTTACTGGTTCGGTAAGCTGATGCGCTACAGCCTGTCCGCCCAAGACGATCATACCGTTCTCTCCCAAGAGCTAGAGACTGTAGTGTTCTACCTCAATATTCACAAAATGCGGCTGCAAAAAAGACTTACCTATGAGGTCGATGTCGCTGTGGCTGCCGAGACCCTGATCTGTCCAAGATTCATCCTCCAGCCGCTGGTCGAGAATAGTATTGTTCACGGAGCTGCCGTGACGCTGCGGCCGGTCCATATCCTGATTCAGGCGAAGGAGACGGCGGAGGAGATCCGAATCAGCGTGTCGGACAGCGGCCTTGGCATTCCTGAAGAACAGGTGCAGCAGCTTCGTGCCCGGTTATCCCGCGGGGAAGAGGTGAAAACTCGGGAAGAGGCGGAGGGAGGCGTGGGCCTGTATAATGTCAGCGAGCGGATTAAATCATTCTATGGCGGGACTTCACGGCTGGAGCTTGAGAGTGAAGAGGGCAAGGGGACCTGCCTGGCCATCATCCTATCGAAAGGGGCGGCAGAGCAAGCATGAGAATTCTGATCGTAGACGATGAGCCGATTATCCTTGGAGGGCTGGTGAAGGTGATTGGCGGAGCCGCGCCGGTCGGAGCTGAGATCCGCGAGGCCGGCGACGCCTTCGAGGCGCTTCAGATCATGAAGGAATATATGCCGGATGTGACGGTAACGGACCTGCATATGCCGGAGAAGAACGGGTTCGAGATGATGGAGGAGGCGAAGGAGAACGGTTTATGTGAGCGCTTCATTATTCTTACCGGACATGATGACTTCGAATATGCCCGCCGGGCACTCCGCTACGGGGTAGTGGATTACCTGCTGAAGCCGGTGGATAAGGAGGAGGTAGCCCGGCTGCTGAGTCAGGTGAACCGGAATCTACCCTCCGTGGACAGCTCGGACTGTCCGCCCCATGCCAAGCGGATTCTTGCCTATACCCGGCTGAATTATATGAATGACCTGTCCCTGGATCATCTGGCCGAGCTGATGAACCTTCATCCGAATTACATTAGCAGCCTGTTCAAGAAGGTCACGGGTGATACGTTCGTCCATTTCCTGAATACCACCCGGATCAAGGAAGCGCAGAAGCTGCTGAGCCTCCACCGGGATCTGCCGGTAGTCGAGATCGGACGCCGGGTCGGGTATGAGAACAAGCATTACTTCAACAAGGTGTTCAAAAAATACACCGGCAGCACCCCGGGGGCTTACCGGGAAGATCATTAAAGCTGCTCCTGTGTAATCATCCGCCAATGATTTTACATCCCATTAACATGCTTCATATGTTCGCGTGATATAACTGAAACAATCGGTTATAAGAGGAGAAGATGAGATGAAGCTAAGCAAAGAGGAGAGATCGTGGATTCTATACGACTGCGGGAATTCCGCGTATTCGATGGCCGTGACTACGGCGCTGCTGCCGATTATCTTCGGGATGTTCGATAATGTGGGCAGCAGCATGGACCTGGGGTATTTCAACTCCATCGCCAGTATTCTGGTCGCGGTCCTCAGCCCGATTCTCGGTACAATTGCCGATTATAAAGACCGGAAGAAGCGGTTCTTTATTTTTTTCGCTGCGCTCGGTATCCTTGCCACCGCCTCCCTGGCTTTCGTGTCCCCGGATAGCGGGCTATGGCAACTGCTTATTGCCTTTTACATTCTGTCAGCGGTCGGCTTCGCCGGGTCCAATATCTTCTACGATTCCTTCCTCGTGGATATTACGGAGGATGAACGGATGGACAAGGTGTCTACCCGAGGGTTCGCCTACGGCTACATTTTCAGTTGTATTCCGTTCGGCATCAGTCTGCTGCTGATCTTCCTGCTGGGAATGGACAAGGCCATCGGCTACCAGATCGGGTTCATCATTACGGCGCTCTGGTGGGGACTGCTGACGGTGCCGATGATCCGGGATGTGAAGCAGAGATATTACATCGAGCCTGAGCCGAAGCCTGTGGCCCGGAGTTTCCAGCGTATCGCTGCCACCTTCAGGAATATCCGCCAGCACCGCATCGTCTTTGTGTTCCTGCTCGCTTATTTCTTCTATATTGACGGAGTGGATACGATTATCAAAATGGTTGTCCCCTACGCCACTTCCGTCCTCGGCACAGATGCCCTCGACACCTTCACGCTGCTGGGAATTCTGCTCATCATCCAGATTATTGCCTTTCCCTGCGCGATTCTCTATGGTAATCTGGCCAAAACCTACTCCGCCCGGAATCTGATTATTGCCGGGATCTTCACCTACGTGATCTCTTGTATCGCAGCGTTCTTCATTAGCTCGGTGTGGCATATCTTCCTGCTGGGTGCGCTGATCGGCTCGGCCCAGGGCGGCATTCAGGCGCTGAGCCGGTCCTATTTCGCCAAAATCATCCCGAAGGAGAATTCCAACGAATTCTTCGGGTTCTATAATATTTTCGGCAAGTTCGCGGCGATTCTCGGCCCTGCCTTAATGTCTCTGACCACTACCTTGAGCGGGGATGCCCGCTACAGTATTTTGTCGATTATTCCGCTCTTTCTGATCGGCTTCTTCATCTTCATCACATTGCCAAAGGGGACATAGTATGGAATCTACTGGACTGCAACCGCAACCACCCCCGGCAGCCAAGCATCTGATCGTCATCTCCTATGATGCCTTCTCTGAAGATCACTGGGAGATGGCCAGCCGCCTGCCCAATCTGTCGAAGCTAATCACCGGCGGTGCCTATAGCAACCGTCTCAGAAGTGTCTATCCTACACTCACTTACGTGGTGCATACGACCATCGCTACCGGCGTCTACCCGGATAAACACGGCATCTATCACAACAATCCGCTGCAGCCGTTCGTGCCGGAGGAGGAGCAGCGCTGGTTCTGGTTCCGGGAGGCGGTCCAGGTGCCAACAATCTATGATGCGGCGCGTAAGGCGGGGCTGAGTACGGCGGGACTGCTCTGGCCGGTAAGCGGCAAGTCCTCGATTCAGTATAATATCCCGGAGATCCGTGCGCTAAAAGGAGAGAATCAGGCGCTCAAGATACTGCGAAGCGGCAGTCCCCTGTACTGCGCCCGGCTGGAGCTGAAATACGGACGGATCAGGCAGGGCATCGCCCAGCCGCAGCTCGATAACTTCACCACGAAATGCGCCGCCGATACAATTAAGCGGCATAAGCCGAACCTGCTGCTGATGCATCTAATCGACCTGGATGACACCAAGCATATGTACGGCACGGATAGCGGGGAAGTAGACGATGTCATCCTGCGGATGGACAACCGGCTGGGTGAGATCATGAAGGCGGTAGAGGATGCCGGAATCCGCGAGGAGACGGTGATTATGGTGCTGGGTGACCATGGTCAGTTCAATGTGCGCTACAAGGTGCATTTGAACAATCTTTTGCAGGCTAAGGGGCTGATCTATGAGAAGGACGGCGTCATGCACTGGAGGGCCTACTTCCAGAGCGGCGGCGGTTCGGCATACCTGCATGTGCAGCCCGGAGATGAGGAAGCGCAGCAGCTGGCCTTGGCGGCGGTGGATGAATATAGGCGTGACGGTGCACCAGGAATAGAGAGTGTATATACGGAAGAGACATTGAAGCAACTCCATGCCAGCCCGGTGGCAAAAGTCATGCTAGAAGCACAGCAGGGTTACAGCTTCGATGAGGCGCTGGCGGACACGCTGGTCACCGATCTGCAGGCTGAGGGTATACGCTATGCTACGCATGGCTACTCCCCGGATGCAAGCGGATACCGCTGCAATGTCGTCATCGCAGGGGCAGGGATTAAGCAGGAATATCCCATCGGTGATCTGGAGATGGTCGACATCGCCCCGACGATGGGACGAATTCTGGGGATGAGGTTCGTGCCGGGGGACGGGCGTGTGCTGGAGGAGATTTTTCAGGCATAGCGGGGGATAGTATGAATGGTGAAAAGAGCAACTTCCATCGGTCTGATCAGGTTGTCCGCGCACGCGGCAGCCGGGTTGGGCTTTTTTTGTTGATTGCAGAGGCACATATGATGATAGCTAGCTTATGCGGAGGTGTGGAGCGGGTGCACGCAAGCTGGATGTATGCGGAAAAGAGAACACAATATGCTCCCGCGTAGTAGAAAGACGTTTACCTAAGGAATTAGGTGGATTTCCTCCACTTGCTGATGAACGAATGAGCGCTTCCCGGACAACAGTTGTATAAACAACACTTAATTTCAGCCCATTCAGCTGCAGAAGCCCAAATAAACTATTTTAGTTGCACTATTTCCACTTGTTTCCATGCATTTGCCTGAAGTGGTCTAATTAAGATACGTTTTTCCACCTGTTTGCAGCTAAGAGGGAGACGCCCTGCCCGTGGACATGCCTCCGGACCCTGTACATCCCCGTTGTCCGTAAACTCTTAGGCATCCACTAGAAAATTCCGTATCCAAGTACCTTCTTGTGACCCTGAGCATGCCCGCGCTCCCTCCAATCCCCGTAGTCCCTCGATATTCTGGGAGCCCCTGAACGTCCTCCGCCTTCCCTTAACCGATTCCTGTGCCCCTGAACTTTGCCCAAGCTCGCCACGCCTACAAATTGAAATTTAAATTACCGTTGACAATTTGCCTATGATCAAATATATTATCCATAAGAATAAAAGTTTCCCAAGGGAAACATATGTGTATATGTGAAACAATAGACGCGTTAATAGGCTATATAGATTGGACTAAAAAATTTAAGTTTAGGGAAAAGTGGCGAACAGCCAATTCCAAAACCTAAAAAATCATTAGTTCAATTTAGCCAGATAGACCAAAGAAGAGACGGGGTGTTCATATGATTCAGATTAAAGGTTTAAATGTTGATTATTTCGGCCATTCGGCGCTGGAAGGAGTGACGCTCGATATCCCCTTCGGGCATTCGGTAGGCATTATCGGGCCCAATGGCGCCGGTAAATCCACATTCATTAAGGCGCTGCTGGACGTGATCAAGAAGAGAAGCGGAACGGTGAAGGCGGAGGGGAAGGACATTGCCCTGTACAGACGGAATATCGCCTACGTGCCGCAGAAGAACGATATTGACCTGACTTTTCCCATTACAGTTAAGGATACGGTGCTGACCGGAACTTATCCGAACCTAAAGCTGTTCCGGCGACCAGGTAAGAAGGAGCGGAATATTGCGGAGCGCAGCATGGCGATGGTGGAGATCGGTGACCTTGCGGATAAGAGAATCAGCAATTTGTCCGGCGGGCAGCTGCAGCGGGTGTTTATCGCCCGGGCGCTGGCCCAGGAGGCCAGTGTGTTTTTCCTGGATGAGCCGTTTGTGGGCATTGATATGGTCAGCGAGCGCATCATTGTGAACCTGTTCAAGCAGCTCCGCGAGGAAGGCAAGACCATCCTGGTGGTGCATCATGATCTGCATGAGGTCGAAGAATATTTTGACAAAATCATTCTGCTCAATAAGCAGCTAATCGCCTTCGGAGATGTGCAGGATACCTTCACCACGGAGAATATCCGCAGAGCTTACGGTACATCCCTCGGCAATGTAATGATCCAGGGGGCAGGAGGTGCCGTTCATGCTTGAGTCCTTATCCAGTCTGCTGAATATTCCGGTATACGCCCTGAACGCCGGGTTATCTGCGATTATTCTCGGGATTGTCTCGGGGGCGCTCGGCAGCTTCATCGTTCTGCGCAAAATGTCACTGATGGGTGATGCCTTATCTCATGCGGTGCTTCCGGGCGTCGCCCTGTCATATATTCTGGGCATCAACATCCTGCTGGGCGCTTCGTTGTTCGGCTTGTTAGCCGCTATTCTCATTCAATTCATCACCAGCCGCAGCAATATCAAGAGCGATACCTCCATCGGTATCATTCTCAGCTCCTTCTTTGCACTCGGCATTGTCTTGATTACGTTCGCCCGCAGCGGGCTGGATCTCACTCATATTCTGTTCGGCAACATTCTGGCCGTTCCGCAATCCGAGCTGCTGCAATCCTTCATCATCATGCTGGCGGTGCTTGCCATTATTGCACTGCTGTACAAAGAGCTGCTGATCAGCTCATTCGATCCGGTGGTCGCGAAGGCATACGGGCTGAAGACCGGCTTCTATCATTATCTGCTGATGATGCTGCTCTCTGTAGTGACCGTCTCCTCCTTGTCCCAGGTTGGCATTGTGCTGGTCATCGCCATGCTGGTCATCCCGGCAGCCACCTCGTATCTGTGGTCTAATTCCTTGCTGCATATGATTGTATTAGCCTCTGCAGTAGGGGCAGCCTCGGGGATCATTGGCGTTTACGTGAGCTTCCGCTACAATCTGCCGACAAGTGCAACAATCGTGCTGGTAGGCGTCACCCTGTTCAGCATTTCATTCATCATATCGCCCAAGAATAATTTTCTGCGGAAAGGACTGAAGCAAGCATGAGACGATACCGATTGAACCTGGGTACAGATAGAGAGGGGAGAGCGGCGGAGGAGAATTTTGGAACTGTAGGAGCGTTAGCGTCCGCCTTTGTCACCGGATTTCTACCGCGATTAGCGGTATTCATCAGGAAATCTGGGGACAACAGCGGCCGGAGGGCCAAACATTCTTTGGAGCCGCGGCTACCCCGGAACAGCAAGCGTACAAGTCCAATCCATTTTGTCAAAATACTATCGGCATCCGTACTCATTCTACTACTAGCAGCATGCTCCAACACCAGTAAGGGGGGAGCGGATGACGGCAAGCTGCAGATTGTGGCCACGTATTCAATCATTGCAGACATGACCCGGAATATTACCGGAGATAAAGCGGAGGTCTACAGCATGGTGCCTATAGGCACAGATCCGCATATGTATGACCCGCTGCCCGCAGATACAGGCAAGGTCTCCAGTGCGGACCTTATTTTCTATAACGGCTTGAATCTGGAGACCGGCAAGGGCTGGTTCCAGGATCTGCTCAAGGTGACGAAGAAGGAAGCGGCCGCGTTTGCCGTCTCCGAAGAGGTCACGCCGATGTACCTAACCGAGAAGGGGAAGGAGTCCCAGGTTGACCCTCATGCCTGGCTGGATATACAGAACGCGGTCAAGTATGTGGATGTCATTACCGCTCGTGTGATCGAAAGGGACCCGGACAACAAGCAGTATTATCTGGATAACCAGACCGCGTATGTGAAGGAGCTGACGGAGCTGGATCAGTATGCCAAGGAAGCTGTGAGCAAGGTCCCGCAGGAGAAGCGCGTGCTGGTCACCAGTGAAGGGGCCTTCAAATACTTTTCCCGGGCCTATGGCTTCGAGTCCGCTTTCATCTGGGAGATCAACACGGACAGCCAGGGAACACCGGAGCAGATGAACCGGATCATCGGCATTATCAAGGAGAAGCAGATTCCGGCGCTATTCCTGGAGACGAGCGTCAACCCTAAGACGATGGAGACGATTTCCCGTGAGACCGGGGTGCCGGTCCACTCCAAGATTTTCACGGATTCTCTGGCTAAGGAAGGCGAAGACGGAGACACCTATCTGAAGATGATTAAGTGGAATATCGATCAGGTGATTGAGGGCTTGTCCCGATAGGCTGCAACAAATAACCCGCCAACATGGATGAATTGCTTATCCAGTCTTGGCGGGTTATTTCTGTTATTGTTCATTGTTCAAGCGGTAACAATGCCTAACACAAAGCCGTCATAGCCCTTGCTGCCTACCGTCTGTATTGCAGTAGCATCTATACGCGGCTCTGCGGCGAGCAGCTCCATGAACTGCCGGATGCCTTGAACCCGGTCATCCGCACTGCCCGGGTCAATAACCTCGCCGTCACGCACCACGTTATCGGCTACGATGACTGCGCCCGGCCGGGCCAGCTTCAGCGCCCACTTCAGGTAATGCGGATTATTAGGCTTGTCGGCATCAATGAAGATGAAGTCAAACGGCTCATAGCCCCGGGCTTCCAGCAGCGCCAGCGAATCCAGCGCCGGGCCTTCAATTACCTCTGTCTTGTCTGCCAGCCCCGCCATTCTCAGGTTATCCTCAGCTACTACAACATGCTTGTGCTCGAATTCCAGCGAGACCAGCTTGCCCGTCTCCGGCAACGCCCGCGCCAGCCAGATGGTGCTATAACCGCCCAGGGTGCCAATCTCCAGAATGTTGGACGCTCCCTTCATTTTAGCGAGCAGATGCAGCAGCTTCCCCTGATTCGGAGCGACATCAATCGCCGGTAAGCCGGCCCCTGTATTCGCATCCAGCACAGCATCCAGGACCGGATCTGCCGCCAATAATCGGTCATTGAAATAAGCGTCTACGTTGCTCCATTTGTTCTGTTCTTCCATGTGAATCCCTCCGTTAGTTGTGTTTTTGTATTGGTGTATTAGAACTGCTTTAAATATAAAGGATTATCATTCATAATACTAATATATGTTAATGGTATAATCATAAGTATAAGTTATGAATGCAACCCATGAATAGGAGCGCATTTATGAACATTCATGCACTGAGGCTTTTTTATTATGTAGCCGAGACGGGAAGCGTTACGAAGGCGGCTGCCCGGCTGAGGATCAGCCAGCCGGCGGTGACCAGCCAGATCAAGAGGCTGGAGAAGGATTTGGGGTTGCCGCTGTGTAGTCCCAGCGGCCGGGGAATCTCGCTGACTCCCTTCGGGACAGAGCTGGCGAAGCAGGCAGGCAATCTCTTCACCTATGAAGAACGGATTGAGGAGTTCGTAGAGGATTACCGCCAGGGACGGAAGGGGAAGCTGCGCATTGCCGCCACCTATCTTCCGGCGGGAACGTTTGGTCTCGCTCTGTACAACCTACAGCCTGAAGCCGCCGCGTGTGACCCTGCAATTCAGCGGGTTGGGCGAAGTCATTCGTTCGGTCATGGCAGGGTATGGTGCCAACTTCATCTCCTCGCTGGCTGTGCGGGACTATTTGGAGTGGAAGCAGTTATGCCGGGTACAGGTGGAGGGCATTCAGCTTAGCAATCATATTGCTGTCTGTACACGCAAGAACGAGACCCTGTCAGCCGGGCTACAGCGGTTTATTGACATCTGCCGGCAATGATAAAACAATAATTAAATATTATTATTCAATCTAAATATATTGATAAACAATAAATACTGTGTTAAATTGAACTCACAATTAATGAGTGAGGTGCTTGTCTTGATGAAACGTAAACCCGCTTCAACCACTTTTTTGAAGGCTGTGATTCTTCTGCTGGGCATGGGTGCACTGGCCCTGTGTATCTTTGCGGTTCCGTCCATCGCCGGCTTTGCAGCCGAGCTGTATCCGGAGCATGCGTACCTCAAGGCTCTGGTCATGATTGATTTATACGGGGCGGCGGTACCTTTCTACATTGCGCTCTATCAGACCTTCAGACTGCTGGGGTATATTGACCAGAACATGGCCTTCTCGGAGGCTTCGGTACAGGTGCTGAAGAATATCAAGCACTGCGCAGTGGCCATCAGCGGGATATTCGTTATAGGGTTGCCGCTGTTCTATCTGATGGCGGAGAAGGATGATGCCCCGGGGATCATCGTCATCGGGATGATCCTTATTTTTGCCTCGCTGGTCATTGCCGTGTTCGCGGCAGTTCTCCAGAAGCTTTTGAAAGACGCTATTGAACTGAAATCTGAAAATGATCTGACAGTCTGAGGTGACGACCATGGCGATTATAATCAACATTGATGTCATGCTGGCTAAGCGGAAAATGAGCGTAACCGAGCTTACGGAGCGGGTGGGAATTACGATGGCGAACCTGTCCATTCTGAAGAACGGCAAGGCCAAGGCGATCCGCTTCTCAACGCTTGAGGCGATATGTAAGGCGCTGGACTGCCAGCCGGGAGATATTCTGGAATACACAGCGGATGCTATAGAATAATGGGCACCGGGAGCGGGGAGGGAATGGTATTGAGAACCATGACACGGCTGCTGCACTTCGGGTATCATCAGGCGATGAGCTGTATTTTTCCTGTAGCGATCTTTGGAACGTTAATCCTGACCCGCACAATCGAGCTGCCGTTCATCCACCGCTATGATCTGATTCTGCTGATCCTGCTTACTGTGCAGTACCTGATGTACCGGAGCGGGCTGGAGACGCTGGATGAGATCAAGGTCATCTGTGTGTTTCATGGAATTGGACTGGTGCTGGAGATGTATAAAATAAGAATGGGCTCCTGGGCCTACCCGGAACCCGGTTATGCGAAGCTGCTCGGTGTGCCGCTGTACAGCGGATTCATGTATGCCAGTGTGGCAAGCTACATGTGCCAGATCTGGCGCAGGCTGAAGATGGAGTTGACCGGCTGGCCGGGTCTTGCCGCTGCGGGACTACTGGGCGGAGCGATCTACCTGAACTTCTTCACCCACCACTATATTCCAGATTTCCGCTGGTGGCTGACAGCCCTGGTAGTAGTGGTATTCTGGAGAACCTGGATCATCTACCGGGTGCAGGGCAAGACGTACCGGATGCCGCTTGTGCTGGCTTTTGCCATTGTAGGCTTCTTCATCTGGCTGGCCGAGAATATTGCGACCTTCCTGGGGGCGTGGCAATACCCGGACCAGCACGAGAGCTGGCAGCTGGTAGGCTTCGGCAAGATCAGCTCATGGTTCCTGCTGGTGATTATCAGCGTGATTATTGTCGCTCAGCTTAAGCATGTGAAGGCCGGCCGGAACGGGTCCAGATAGCCAGTCCGTCCAGCGGATAACGGAAGGAGGGTCCCGTTCCGCCGGAGACGGAAGGGATTAGCGAACATTGTTCCCCGTTGGAATCAAGGGAGAATAGCTGTTCAATGTGATAGACACCGGGAGACGGTGCTGACTCATAGAGTCTCAAGGCGACTCCAGCAGCCGTTGCTGCTGTGATGGATGCTTCATGTACGCCTGTGATTCCGTATTCTCTGGAGGCGGGTATACCGTCCTTCATGCCACAGGCATCGACTTTGACCGCGTAGCGCTCGGACCCGAAGCGGAAGCGGGTGAACGCCTGGACCGCGAGGTTGCGGAGCGTCCGGTTACGCAGCAGACGGTAGAGTCCGGTGCGGCGCAGCAGCGCTGCGGCTGAGGTCATGCTCCGTGAATCGAAGCAGAGCCGGGTCGAGACGGAAGGTACGGCAAGGGTCTGAGGCAGAGTCATCTGATCCGAAAAAGGAAAACGGTAGGCTCTATGCGTCCGCAGAGCAAACCCGAAATCCGCAGTCTTAGCCTCCGTGAAGCTTGAGGCGGTGCGCGGTCTGCCGTGTTCGGTAATCTCGAAGTCGGCTCCAAGGTTGTCCACCGTCCACTCCATAGCCGCCTGTCCATGGCTGTCACCCAGTCCCAGCATGATCGAGATGTCGATCTGCTCTGTATGGTCCAGCTCCTGGACAGCCCGTGCCGCAAGCAGGTTCGTTAACCCCGGTGCGAGGCCGACACTCAGCACTGCTGCCGCCTTGAGCTTATGCTTCACAGGGTCGAGCCTTTGCAGCATAGTCAGGAAGTCTCCGCTTGCCGAGACATCTACATAATGGGTGCCGCTCTGGAGGCAGGCTTCGGCCAGCCGGGTGTCCTGCTGATCCAGACACATGACGACCAGCTTGACCTTCCCCAGCAGCTCTGGGGGAAGCGGCTTCTCTGCTGACAGGCACAGCGGCTTCACATATCCGCCGGTACTGCGGGAGAATTCCTCGGCCCTGTTCAGGTTTCTTCCTGCCGCGTAGACCTTGCCGGGGTGCTGTGCCCCGAGTAGCCGGCATATCTGTGACCCGACATGCCCGTAGCCGCCGATTACTACAATATCTGTTTTCATAAGTATTCCCGTCCTTCGTGGTGGATTGCAGAATCTGCGGTATAATTAACGTTACGTATCATTATCCTGCTAAGGCGGGCGGCAGACTATCCCACATTTGTGGGATTTCGGGGAGGACAGAAGATGAACAAGGGAGTACATAGCCTATTACAGCTTGACCCTGTCCGGGGTGGTCCGGTTCTGGATTCACAGCAGTACCGTGAAGCGGTAATTGCCAGGCTCCGCCTGCTGGTTCCGTTCGCTGCGGCCTGTTGTACGACAGTAGACCCGCACACGCTTTTAACCACAGGGGCAGTCACGGAGCAGGGACTTGAAGAGGTTCATCCGCTATTGTTCGAATATGAATATCTGCATGAGGATTATATGAAGTATGAGCAGTTAGCGGTGTCGGATATTCCGGCAGTCTGCTTAAGCGGAGTGACCGGGGGAAGCCTGGAGAAAAGCGCGCGGTACCGCAAGGTGCTGCAGCCCGCCGGATTCGGGGATGAGCTGCGCGTAGCGCTGCGCACAGGCGGGGTCTGCTGGGGGTTCCTGACCTTATTCCGTCAGTTGGGCCAGCCGGCGTTTCAGGAGCAGGAATGTGCCTTGTTGGCTTCGGTAGCTCCGCTGATCGCTGAACGTCTGCGTGCGTATGCTTCTGTCCTGCCGGTATCCGGAGCGGATCGGGCAGTGCCGGAGGATAACGGTATTCTGGTGCTGAGTGAGCGGCTGGTCCCGGTCAGTGCGAATGCAGCAGCCCGTTATTGGCTGAAGCAGATCTGGAACCTGGAGCAGCTGGAAGAAGGGCAGCTTCCAGGCCCGGTGCGTGCCGTCTGCCTGCGGGTGCTCGGCGCGAAGAAGCCCGCCGGAGCCGGGACTTCTCAGGCAAGAATAAGTCTTCCAATTGGAGACGGGGCGTATCTGACAGTTACCGCAAGCCTGCTTGGCGGCCCGCAGACACAGCTCGCCGTATCCTTGGTAAGTGCCCGCTCCGGCGATGTTTTCCGGCTGCTGGCCGAAGCCTTCGCCCTGACCGCGCGGGAGAAGGAGCTGGCAGAGCTGCTGGCGCTGGGGTTATCGACCAAGGAGCTGGCCGAATCGCTGCATATCTCCGCCTACACGGTACAGGATCATTTGAAATCCATCTTCGCCAAGACAGGCGTATCCAGCCGCAGAGAGCTGATCAGCCGGCTGCTTCCGCGATAAGGGTCGAGAATTACTTATGAGAATTACTAATGTAAAACAAATAAGGGGAATCTCCACAGCCTTTGGCTGGAGATTCCCCTTGCTTCATGTTCGGACTTGTATAGATCTGGAACTGCTTCGAATGAATTCTTACTGGCGCAGTGTCTTTAGCGCGCCGCTCCAGGCCAAGACCTGATCCAGCATAGCATTGACATTGGCAGCATGCAGGTCAGCCGGCTTGAACACCGAGCCGTTCTCGAAGTCGGTGAACAGCGAGAGCAGCGGGTGGACACGAACATCGGCGACGGACAATTCGCCGAGAATACCGCGCAGATGCTCAGCGGCGCGGGCGCCACCGGCGGAGCCGTAGCTGACGATTCCGGCAGCCTTGTTGTTCCATTCTTCGCGGGCAGAATCCAGTGCGTTCTTCAGTGCACCGGAGAGACTGTGGTTATATTCCTGAACGATGAATACGAATCCGTCCAGGGTAGCCAGCTTAGCTGCCCAAGCCTGAGCTTCAGCGTAGCTGTCGCTCTCCCCGAGCAGCGGCAGCTTGAAGTCAGCAATATCTACGATTTCGTAATTAGCATCTCCACGGGCATCAGCGATCCCCTTCACCCATTCGCCTACCTGCGGGCTAACGCGGCCCTTGCGTGTGCTTCCAAGAATAATTCCGATATTAAGTGTTGTCATTGTAATTCCTCCTCGAATTTTGTTTTCCGTAATTTGTTTTGCTTGATATGTTTTTTATTATAGCTGATAACTTTAATAAAGCAAGTGAAATTTTGAAACCTAGTTAAATTTTTAGCTAAAAATTAAAGCGGCCCAATCGCAGACCCGAATCTGGGAAGGCAATGGACCGCAATTGGTATTATGTCTCTGGTTGCAGCTAATGGCCGGCTTCGGCCGAGTTCACTTTTCCAGCCAGCCGTTTAACCACATAAGGTATGGTGATGGAAGTCAGGATGACAGTAAAAGCAATCTGTGCTATAGCTGTATCCGCATATGGTGCATAAGCCGGGTTAAAACCGGCAGCTATCCCGGGCACAACCATCGATAGACCGGCGACTGAACAGGTAGCCGCCGCTGCATACCCCGGGCGTTTTAACAAGTGACGGTCAATCATAACCAGCGGCAGCAGACAAAGCAGGAAGAAGAGTAAGGTTAGCAGCAGGCCGGATAAGCTCGACCGGAAGGCCAGGCTCAGGTTGATGCTAGACCCGAAGCTGATGCCGAGGAATGGCAATAGGATCACTGTTCCCGGAGCAAACATCCTCTGAAGGTTAGCATCAAGATTGCCAAGCAGTATACCTACGGCAAAAGGGAGCAGCGTGGCCGCCACGCTAAGATAATCAATTCCTGCCTCGCTGGCCGAGTTCAGAATCATGACCGGAATGACCGGAACGGCGATCAGGTTCAAAATACCAAAGGCTCCCTGATCCATTTCATCTCCGTAGGAATTCATCAGCGCCAGGTAAAGGCCCGGATTGCAGCTAGTCAGCACTGCGATGAAGGCAATGGCAGAAATACCGGCAAAGCCCTCGATGCCGAATCCATAAACGAATGCCCATCCAAACATCCAGGCGATCAGGATTCTTGCCAGAACATGCACCCCGGCGCGCTTCAGTGTAGCAGGGAGCAGGCGGAGGTCCAACTGCGTCCCGGATACAAACAGGATCAAGCCGATAAGCACCATCGTTCCTCTGGAGGTAAACAGAGCGGTTGTAGGATCACCAATGCCGAACAGCTGCGGAAATACCGTGTTGACGGCGGCTGCCAGCAGCATGGGGACGATGAGCAGACCGCCAGGTATTTTTTGGACAGACCGTAGTATATTCATACTGTTTACAGCTCGGCCCCGTTCGTCCGGATAACATTCTGATACCAATAGAAGGAATCCTTGAGGGTTCTCTTCATCGTCCCGTTGCCGTAGTCATCCTGATCCACATAGATGAACCCGTAACGTTTGCTCATTTCCGAGGTAGAAGAGCTGATCATGTCAATCGGCCCCCACATGGTATAGCCTATCATTTCGACACCATCCTGAATGGCCAGCCCCATCTGTTCGATATGTTTTCTCAAGAATTCAATGCGGTAAGGATCGTTCACAGTACCGTCTTCATTTAACTTGTCGTAGAAGCCTGAGCTGTTCTCCAGAATGAATACCGGTTTGTGGTAGCGGTCATACACCAGGTTCAACGTGTAACGCAGGCCTACAGGGTCGATCTGCCAGCCCCACTCATTTTCAGGCAAATGCGGGTTTTTATATACACTGTGTACGTTGCCTGCGGTCAATTCCAATTGCTCCGTATCGCTGCTGGAAATCATGGAATTGTAGTAGGACATGCCGACGTAATCTGCCGTATGTGTACGGATGCTATCCAGATCGCCATCCTCGATGTGCAGCGTGATATTTTTGTCTTTGAAATACGTCTTGGCGTAATAAGGATACTCGCCCAGGTTCAAGACATCGAGGAAGAACTGGTTTTTCATCTGGTCATCCTTCTGCATCTGGAGGGCATCCTCCGGTTTGCAGGTGTACGGATAGGTCGTGAAGTAAGCGACCATGCTGCCGATTTGGTTACCCGGATCAATCTCATGCGCCAGTCTGGTCGCTCTAGAGGCTGCCACGAACTGATGGTGTAACCCCTGGAACAGCATTTCCTCATAATTCGGTGCATCGTATTCGATAATTCCGAGCGTTTTTGCTCCGGCTTTGACACTCATGTTGATCTCATTGAACGTCACCCAATACTTTACTTTGCCCTTGTAACGCTTGAATAACACCTCGCAGTAGTTGACATATAAGTCCACCAGCCTGCGGTTATACCAGCCGCCGAATTTGTCAATCAGCACGATCGGCGTATCGAAATGGCTAATGGTGATCAGCGGCTCCATGCCGTGCTTCAGGCACTCCTCAATCACCTGATCGTAGAATTGCAATGCCTTCTCGTTCGGGGCGGCATCGTCTCCGCCCGGGAATACACGGGCCCATGCGATGGAGTAACGGAAGACCTTGAAGCCCATTTCGGCGAACAGAGCGATATCCTCACGGAACGTGTGGTAAAAGTCGATGCCGCGGCGTTTTGGATATTTAACCGTATCCGGGTCGTTTTTGGCTTCCTCGATCATTTCGCGGTTAATTCTCAACTGCTTGGTTACTTTACGATCATTATTCTTATTGAATTGCATCACATCAGGAATGGTCAGACTCTTCCCGTCTACATTATATGCACCTTCCGCCTGACAGGCGGAGAGAGCGCCTCCCCACAGGAAGCCTTCCGGAAATATAGATTGTGTCATGATATTGTTCCTCCTTGATTGGTATGAGTTATGGAATCAGTTTGAGCAGTGCTCCGCTTTCTTGGATGGGACCGCTATCAGAGGCCGTCAGTACATCGGCGAACTGCTGCATATTGGTCACGACAATAGAGGTAATTGTAGGGTAGCCATCGGCAATAATTCCTTCGGAATCGAATTCCACCAGCAGGTCGCCTGCCTGAATGGATTGACCTTGCTCTACATAGGATTTGAAATGCTTGCCTTTCAGGCTCACCGTATTTACGCCGATATGAATCAGTATTTCCACGCCGTTCGCTGCTTTAAGCCCGATGGCGTGTTTGGTTCTGTACAATGCCTCAACCACTCCGTCAAAAGGTGCGTACACTCTGCCTTCACTCGGCACAATGGCAATGCCTTTACCCATCAGCTCCTGAGAAAAGGCTTGGTCCTCAACCTCGGCTAACGGCTTAATTTCACCTGTCATCGGGCTGACGATCAGCATACCAGCGGTATCCGCAGCGCGGGATGCCGAAGGGGTGGCATCCTGAGCGGCTGCCGGCGAAGCGGCGTTCTTCTTAGCCTTCGTAGTGGCTTGCCCTTCCGCATCTTCCTTGATGCCTGCGAGCAAGGTGAATACAAATCCCAGAACGACTGCTGCGATGGACCCGATCACAATATAGACGTAACGGTCTGCTGTATATGTTCCCAGGGCCAAGACTCCCGGAAGGGCGATGGCATTTGCACTCGCATGAACAATACTGTAGAAACCGCCTACGATTCCGGCTGCCGCACACCCGGCAAAGAACGGCCGTTTGTAACGAAGATTGACGCCGTAAATCGCCGGCTCGGTAATGCCGAACAGGGCGGTGAAGCCGCTTGACCCGGCTGCGGATTTCATCGTATTGCTCTTGGTGAGGACGAAGACACCGAAGGCGGCTCCCGCCTGGGCCAGGTTAGCTGCAAGAGAGGCCGGCAGCAGCATGGTCGAGCCTATGCTGGCAATCTGTTGAATCTGGATCGGCATAATGGCGTAATGCATGCCAAACATAACCATAATGGGCTTGAAGAACCCGAGAATCGTACCTGCCAATACGCCAACGGTTGCATACAGGTAGTTGATGCCGTCGGTCAGCCAAGTACCGATATAAGAGCCGACCGGTCCAAGTACGATCAGTTCCAGCGGGATCATGATGAACAATACAATCATTGGAGTTAAGAGCACCCGCAGAAACTTGGGAATGAATTTGTCCACTACAGGGTAGAGGTAGCTCATGACCCACACGCCCAGGACAATTGGAATCACCGACGAGGAATATTTCATCAGCAGGATCGGCATGCCGAGGAAATCGATTGTTTTCACGCCGGTTTCGGCAATTTTGGCTGCGCCATCCAGAATCACGGGATGCATTAATCCGGCAGCAAGCGCAACGGCCAGATACGGATTGGTTTTAAATTTCTGGGCAGCACTTACAGCGATGAAGAAGGGCAGGAAGTAGAAAATCAGATCGCCAATCATATTGACGATGGACAGGAACCCGGAGCCTTCCATCCATCCTAGCGCTGCCAATACTGTAGCCACGCACTTGATCATACCGCAGCCGATCAAGGCCGGGAGCACTGGAGTGAAGATGCCTGCAATCGTCTCAAGGACCACATTTACCGGATTTTGTTTCTTTTTGGGAGCTGCATCCCCGTCTTCGCTCTGGAGGTTCTCCGAGGTGAGATTGCGCAGCTCAGCATACACAGCATCTACCTTGTTCCCGACCACCACTTGAACCTGCCCGCCTGCATTCTGCGCCTTCAGTACGCCTTCGAGTCGGTCCAGCGCCTTCAGATCGGCCTTTCTGTCTTCTTTAAGCACGAATCTCAGCCGTGTTGCACAGTGGGTGAGCGATGAGATATTACGTTCGCCGCCTACAAGCTCCAGTACATTTTGGGCCAATTCCTTGTTGTTCATGACCATTCTCCTTACATAAAGTAGTCTGGGAATAAAAAAATGACCAAGCCAAGGGAATCGTCATTCCCGTGTGCTTGGTCATGCCTGATCGAATCAGTAACAGTCCAATTCATAGTATGCAATTATCGGGCAGAGCCGGCTAGTCGTTGGAGATTAACCTTTGAATGTGAAGAATCAGATACAGCTTCTCATCATTGGTGCAGCTCCAGCCGTAATTGTTCTGCAGGAATGCCGCGATCTTCTCCACACACTCCAGTTCACGAGGGAATTTCTCTGTTACCATCTCAAACAACGCTTCATTCTCTTTCTTCAGCGACTTGCCGCTCATCTGCCGCATGATGAAATAGCGGACATGGGTGGCGAAGCGCATGAAGTGAATGGACTCTTCCTCAAAATCAATTTTCAGCGCGTATTTGATGATGGACAGCATCTCGCCGGTAACGGTGGTAATTTTGGTTGTATCGCTCATTTCTCCAGACCCCACCTGGGCATTCACAAAATGTAAGGCAATCAGGGTCGTTTCGGCTGCCGGGAGGCGGACTCCCGCTGTAGCTTCAATTAACCGGACTGCAGCTTCACCTACACGGGTCTCATCCGGGTATAGGGTGCGCACTTCCCATTCCAGCGGATTCTTGATGGAGACACCTTCACGGGTACGGGCCAGAGCGAAGCTTATATGGTCAGAGAGAGTGAGCAGCAGATTGGTATTGAACGTCTTATGCAGAATGTCGCTGCCCATGGTAATGACTTCTTCCGCCAGATAGATATGCTCAATCGGAATGCTGTTCAACAAGTCGTACATGCGGATGTTTTTGGGAGCGACAAAGATTTTCTCCACCACCATATCGGTTTCAGTCAACTGATAGGGGGTCTTTAGGAAACCAACGCCCTTGCCAACCACAAACACTTCCTCATTGTTGTCATTAATAGCAATAGCTACATTGTTGTTCACTTTTTTGATGACCTTCATACTTACTCACCTCCCGCCAAATAAAAATGACCGAAAAGGATTACAAAAAAATGTAATCGTTTTCGGTCATGCCTGGTTGCCCAGTAACAGTCCGTGTAAGGAATATAACCTTATTATAATCAGCAGCTTCGAAAAGTCAATCATGCATTTTGTGGGTATTAGAAATCAATTTATATGTCATTTTGCATAACATTGAATAGCTGATTTTAGGCTCGAATACAAAATATTCAGCTAAATAATTGATTGTCATGATGGAATTAGCTTAAAATACACTCAACAAGTCAGTTATTCTGACATATAATTAAGGAATCTTATGTATCTATAATATATGGAGAGGTGGGGCAGCCATGATAGAGGAAAAGAAACGGCAGGCAGAGCTTGAACTCCCGCGTGATTGCACCTTCTCGCCTGAAGACTGGCGTATTCTGGCCCAGTACTGGTATCCCGTGGCTACAGCAGCAGAGGTACAGGATCAGCCGGTGGCCGTGAAGCTGCTGGATATGAAGCTGGTATGCTACCGCAGCGGAGGCAAGGTGGTTATTGCCCGGGATCTGTGTTTTCACCGGGGAGCTCCGCTGAGTAAGGGATGGGTGGAGAACGGGGAGATTGTCTGCCCGTATCACGGGTTCCGCTATAATTGTGAGGGGAAATGTACTGCGGTACCGGCACATCCAAGCGCCAAAATCTCGCCCAAATTGAAATTGATTGTCTATCCGGCCGTCGAACGCTACGGTCTGATCTGGACCTGCCTGGCAGATGCGCCTGAGCAGATTCCCGCCTTCCCGGCCTGGGATGATCCCGACTATATTAATATTCTGATCCCGAGCTTCGATATTGCCGGCTCCTCCGGGCGGCAGATGGAAGGCTTCCTTGATGTATCCCATTTCGCTTACGTGCATACGGCAACCTTCGGTGACCGCAATAATACAGAGGTTCCCCAGTACAAGGTGTGGCGTGAAGGGGAGACGGAGCTGGTGGCCGAATACTGGAGCACGGTCAGCAACTATGGCAAAGGGCAGGAGAATCCTGCGCCGGAAGGCTTCCAGTGGCTGCGGGAGTTCCGTGTATTCGCACCGTTCGCCGCTTCGCTAACTGTCTATTTCCCGGATGAGGGCAGGCTGAAGATTCTGAACTGTGCTTCTCCGGTGTCGGCCCGTTATACCCGGCTGTTCTGCCCGATCTCGCGGAATTTTGATAAGAATGCGCCCTTAGAGGACACGGTGAAATTCAATCTGCAGGTATTCCAGGAGGATGCGGAGATGGTGGAGTCGCAGACGCCGGAGGATCTGCCGCTGGATCTGCAGGCTGAAGCCCATATTCCGGCAGACCGCACCTCCATTGCTTATAGACAGCTGCTAAGCAGTCTAGGGCTGGGGCAGAATTATACGTCCTGAGCATTATTAACAGCACACGCCCGGCAGCAGAGAGCAGAAGCTCGGCAGCCGGGCGTGTGCTGTTGTGTTGATTGGGTCTAGGCTGCCTGCGTAACTTCGAGTCAGCGGCGGCAGCTAGACCGTATAATTTTCCAGAGAAAGGCTCCATCTTCCGTCCACAAGCTCAATTCTGTGCAGGCTGGCATAGGAAGCCGGGAATTTACTGCCACGGTTATTCCAGTCGATCCCTTTAATGATGTGATAGATGATATTTATGACACCGCCGTGTGTAACAATAATTATGTTATCATCGGGGCCGCTGTCCTCATACTCTTCGCACAACCGGGTGAAGGTCTCTTGAATCCGGGTGAAGAATTCGAGCGGACTCTCTCCGTCAGGGTAACGCTCGTCCATCCGCAGTCCTGAGAAGTATAAGCCGGGGTAACGTTCATTCACGATTTCGTTCGGCATACCGGCGATCACACCATTGTTCATCTCCCGCCAGTCCATACTGCGCTCTAAGGGTAATTCTAGCTCTCTTACCAGCTCGCCGGCTGTATCCAGCGCCCGCTGCAGATCGCTGCTGACTATACGTTGTATAGGGAATGATGCCGAATTCTCTCTCAAAAAACAGCCCAGCTTCTCGGCTTGTCTGTAGCCTTGGGTATTTAGCCCCCGCTGGCTCCATCCGCCGCGATATCCTTCGTCATCCTTGCCGTGTCTTACCAGATATATCGCCAACTGCTCCTCGGCCCCCTGTTCTATGATGCGTAAGTATGATTCCTTAAAAGGTTCCTTCAAAAAGGATATCCTGCTAAGTCTATCACTTACTTTCCAGAATGTTCAAGAACAGAAGTTACAACCTTGGTAGCACAGATTGACAATACCCGGACATAGCTTGCCTGGAGGGTTCGGGAATTACTTATTTTAAAATATAAGAATGTATAGGTTTCACGCAATGCATTATCCTTCTATTTCTCGCTGAAACGTTATCGTCCTTTAAAAGGACGGCAATCCGTTTCTGCTTGCGGCACGAAGACAACACGCTGCTGATTGCCCGGCGGAGTCTTCCATACTTGTTCAATTTGGGATAGCGGATAAACGATAGGGTTCGCTGTTAGCTGACCCTCTGCAATGGCATGGATCAACGCTGGGAATTCAGCCAGATATCCGGCTGGCGTGACGGAACCCTGGCCGCTGCCTATGATTTGGAAGTTGGCAGAGCGCAGCGCAGCAGAAGGAATCGCGGCATCCGCACCTGCCATGGAACCGATCTGAATCCAGGTTAACAGCCGGCTGCGGTCGGACCGGCGGGTTAATATCGGGAGCATGGCGAGTGTAGCAGGCTCACCCCACAGATAGTCGAGAACGATATCAACTTCAGCTGAGGCTTCGCCGAGGTTCCGGGCCGCTGCCCCGGGATCTCCGGTAAGCGATATGACTACATCTGCACCATGCTGTGTAAGCGAACGCAGACGTTCCGGGTTCCGCCCGGCAGCGATGATCTGACTGGCTCCCATAAGCTTGGCGATCTGCACGGCCATCTGCCCGGAGTTGCCGGTAGCACCCAGAATGAGAACCTTGAACCCGGGTTTAGCCTGAACCCGGCGGCGGAGAGTTACCCAGGAGGACATGGCCGGATTCATCGCGGCGGCGATGAGCACGGGATCAGCATCTGCGGGTAGCGGGACTGCGCGGCGAATATCGATGAGGGTCTGGTCTGCGAAAGATCCCAGGGCATTATCGGTGGCTACAAAATAGACCAGCTTGCCATCCGGGAGCAGTCCCACTCCGTCGATACCTGGGATTAGCGGCAGTTCATCCGTACTCGTATAGTGAGAACCATTGGCTTGTGCCCGGACGCGGAGATGTAATCCGGCAGCCAGCACATCCACCAGAGCTTCGTGTTCTCTTGAAGGTGCCGGAGCTTCAACCTTTTCGTATTTCGGACCTGAATCGAATGATCTTACAACAGCAGCGTACATAAATAGGCCTCCATATACCCGGATATTTACCCGAGTGAGTGTTTTTGGTTTGTGGAACAAACTAAAAGGTTTGGAATACAAACAATAATAGTTTGTATTACGTACAAAGTCAACGGCTGCTGTGGTACAATAGGAGCAAGCAGGTCTGAAATATACAAAAGTGCGGAGTGAAATCAATGAGCAGTTACGATAATTCTTTGGATAAGCTGGATGATCTGTCGATGGTAGACAGCCTTGTGCAGCTATCCTTCCTGGTGCAGAATATCCTTGCCCGAATAGGGACGGAGCATGACCTGTCGATCATTCAGATTCGTCTGCTGGGGATTCTGCGCGACCGGGAGCCGGGAATGCTGCAGCTGGCCAAGCATCTGGGCCTCGACAAATCCAGCATTACAGGACTCGTTGACCGGGCGCAGCGCCGAGGGCTGGTAGAGCGTACCATATCAGAGAGTGACCGGCGGGCGTTCAATGTGAGGGCTACTCCGGCAGGCTGGAAGATCATCCACGAGGTCGGGGAGCAGATCGAGCGGCAGATTACTGCGGTAACCGATGGTCTTACTGGGGAGGAGCGGGCACAGATGATTGCCCTGGCCAGCAAGATTCTGGTCACTGCTCCAGGGATGAGCCGCTGAACGAAACGATAGGATTCGTGACGATGAAGCACATAGGAGGGATTTTCATGGATCAGGAGCTTATGGATGAACTGGCGTCTCAATTCAAGAATTCGCTGAAGGTGCTGAACGCGGTCGGTGCCGAGACCCGGCAAGCTATCCTGATGGCCTTGCTGCAAGGGCCGCAAGACCCGGGCATGCGTGTAGGCGAGATAAGAGGGATCACCCATTTTTCCCGTCCGGTCGTGTCCCATCACCTTAGAATATTGATAGAGGCCGGAATTGTTAGCGTCCGCAAAGAAGGCACCCGCAACTATTACCGGCTGGACTCCGGAAGCAAGCTGATGGTGCTCAAAAGCTTGGTGAGCGGGCTGGAGAAGGTTCTGGCACAATGCGAGCGTGAGGCAGAGATTCTCTAATCATGGAGAATCCCTGCTTTGCGGTATGCGAAAACCGAATACAAACGCTGCTGTGAGGGTGCGGGCCAAATGTATGCGAATAATTTAAGCTACCATGTTCCATCCAAGCGTGCTATGCTATAATCACTAACCGACAGACAGTCGGTCGGTGAGTGGGCTTGTTACAAATAAAGCTACGGTTACAGCCAAGGTTACACCCAAAGCAACATGTACACTTACAGTCAAAGTTACCTCCAAAGCCACAATCACCGTTACACCCAAAGTTAGGATCATCCCGACTTCACCATAAGGAGACATGACCATGAGAGTTGTAAAAGAAGCGGAAGCCCGCAGAAATGAGATTCTGGATGTAGCCGAGGAACTATTCGGGCAGAAGGGCTTCGACGGTACGAGCACGGGCGATATTCTGGGCAAGGTCGGCATTGCGCGCGGGACGCTGTATTATCATTTCAAATCGAAGGAGGACATTATGGACGCGCTGATTGAGCGGACGAATGCCACTATCCTTCATGCTGCGCAGCAGATTGCTGAAGACAAGAGCATACCCGTCATTGACCGGATTCTCCGTGCGGTCATGGCGCTGAATATCAGGAGCGGAGACGGCAGCAGCACAGAGATTATGGAGCATATCCACAAGCCGCAGAATGCGCTGATGCATCAAAAGATTCAGAAGGCGGTCATTCATGGCGTTCCGCCGATTCTGGCCTCCATCATCAGCGAGGGAATAGAGCAGGGGATATTCAATACGCCTTATCCGTATGAATGTATGGAGATGGTTGTGGTCTACGCCACCACCATTTTTGACCAAGATATGGTCGAAATGACGGAGGAGGAGCGAATGTCACGCATTCTGGCCTTCATCTCCAATGTGGAACGGCTGCTCGGTGCCGGGAGCGGAAGTCTGATGAGTGTGATGCAGATGTTCGTCGGAGCGGGCAGAGTGGAAGAGGGTAAGGGCAATGGAGGTGAATAGATCCGGCACTGGCTTCGGCAGATTCCTGTTTCTGTGGTCGGGGCAGCTGATCTCAGCCATCGGCAGCGGGCTCACCGCGTTCGGGCTGGGGATCTATACCTTACAGCAGACCGGGCAAGCTTCGGCTATGGCGCTGGTGACCCTGCTGGCATTCATGCCTTCACTGCTGCTCAGTCCAGTCGCAGGCGTGCTAGCAGACCGTTATGACCGCAGGCTGCTGATGGTGGTGGGGGATACGCTCTCTGCCTTAGGTCTGATTTATATTCTGGTCTGCCTGCTGAATGGAGACGCACGGCTGTGGCAGATCTGCTTAGGGGTGACCGTCAGCTCGGTATTCTCCTCATTGCTTGATCCCGCCTATAAGGCTACGATAACCGATCTGCTTACAGAGGAGCAGTATACGAAGGCCAGCGGGTTTGTGCAGATTGCCGGCTCCGCCAAATATCTGATTTCGCCGCTCATTGCCGGGCTGCTGCTTACAGTCTCTGATGTGAAGCTGCTGCTGATTATCGACATCTGTACTTTTTTTCTAACCGTGCCTACTACGCTTGCGGTCCGCAGCGGTCTTACCTCCAAGAAGACGGAGCAGGCACCGGCCTTTATCCGTGAATTTCAAGAAGGCTGGAGAGCAGTCTCCGGGAATCGGGGAGTATTGGTGCTGGTGATTATGACCTCGGTCATGACCTTCTTCATCGGGTTCATTGAGACCTTGTCCATGCCGATGATTCTGGCGTTCTCAAGCAGTGCGGTCTTGGGGACGCTTGAGACGGTCATGGCATCAGGAATGCTGGTGTCGAGTGTCATTATAGGAATGCTACATATACAAAAGAATTTTGTGCGCATGCTGGCAGTGTCGCTTTTTTGCTCAGGGATCAGTATCGCCGTCTTCGGACTGCGTGAGAACATCGTGCTGATCGGCGCTGCGGGCTTTATGTTTTTTGCCATGCTGCCCTTTACGAATACTGCCCTGGATTATCTGGTCCGCACCAACATCGACAATTCCGTTCAGGGGAGAGCCTGGTCACTGATCGGACTGCTCTCACAGCTGGGCTTCGTGGCGGCCTATATGCTGGCAGGTGTGCTGGCAGACTACGTATTTACTCCCTTGCTGGTAAGCGGCGGAGTTCTGGCGGATAGTGTGGGGCGGATCATCGGCACAGGCAGCGGGCGGGGGATGGGACTTCTCATCATCATTGCCGGGCTGCTGTTAAGCGCCGCTTCGGTCATGATCTATCGGCTCAAATCCATTACAAGTCTTGAGAGCAGGGGGTAAATTATGTTTTACCGAATCATCCGCAGAGATATCCGCACAAGCAAGGGAATTACACTCACGACAATGCTGTTCGTAGCGGCTGCAGCCATGCTCGTCTCTCTGTCAGCCATTCTGGTCGTCAATCTGAGCGGGGCCATCGATCATCTGATGACACAGGCGAAGACGCCGCATTTCCTGCAGATGCATTCAGGCCAGCTGGATCAAGCCCGGCTCAAGGCTTTTTCAGAGCAGAACAGCAAGGTTGAAGATCACCAGGTGCTTAACTTCCTCAATGTAGAAGGTGCAAAGATTGTCATGGACGGCCATACGCTTACGGACAGTGTTCAGGATAACGGCTTCAGCACGCAGAGCGGGAGGTTTGATTATCTGCTTGATCTGGACGGGAATGTGATTAATGTACGGGGCGGTGAGGTGTATGTCCCGATCAGTTATATGAAGGATGGCTCCGTCAAGGCCGGAGGGACGGTTACCGTGGGAGACACAAGTCTCACCGTAGCGGGGTTCCTGCGGGATTCACAGATGAACTCACTGCTTGCTTCGTCGAAGCGGTTCCTCGTCAGCCCGGCGGATTATGCGGAGCTGGCGCAGTACGGAACCACGGAATACCTGATTGAGTTCAGACTGAAGGACCTGTCGATGCTGGGAGCCTTCGAAACCGACTATACTGCAGCAGGACTTGAGGGGAACGGCCCGGTGATTACGTACCCCCTGTTCAGAGTGCTTAATGCGATTTCTGACGGGCTGATGATTGCGGTGATCCTGCTGGCGAGCGTGCTGGTCGTTATTATTGCTTTTCTATGTATACGGTTCACCCTCATGGCAACCATCGAGAGCGATTACCGGGAGATCGGTGTCATGAAGGCCATCGGTCTGCGCGTCTCGGATCTCAAAAGAATCTATCTGGCCAAATACGCAGCGATAGCAGCTCTGGGGAGTATCCTCGGCTTGGCATTATCGTTCAGCTTCAGAGGTCTGCTGCTTGAGAATATCAGGCTGTATATGGGCGAAAGTGGGCATCCGGCACTTGCTCTGGCCTGCGGCATACTTGGCGTACTGCTCGTATTCCTCATTATTGTTGCCTATGTGAACAGGGTGCTGAAGCGTTTCCGGAAGATTTCGGCGGTCGAAGCCATCCGTTTCGGCACATCCCAGCAGACCCGGGCGGGCTCAGGGCGGTTTACCTTGAGCGCCAACCGGCTGCTGAACACGAATGTTTATCTAGGCGTTAAGGATGTCTTGTCGAGAAAAGCTCTATATGCAACTATGCTTGCAGTACTCGTCATCTCTTCCTTCCTTATGATTGTGCCCCAGAATCTCTATCATACGATCTCCTCTCCAAGCTTCATTACATACATGGGCATCGGTGACAGTGATCTGCGCCTGGATATCCAGCAGACGGACCATATTGCAGAGAAGGCCGCAGATATTGCGCGGGTGATGGAGCAGGATGTGATGATCTTCCGCTTTGCGGTGCTGACCACTCACGCGCTGAATGTGAAGCTGGACAATGGCGACCTTGAGCGGATAAAGGTTGAGCTGGGCGACCATTCCATTTTTCCGGTGGCCTATGCTGAAGGACATGGCCCGGCTGCAGCGAATGAGATTGCCCTCTCCGCCGCGAATGCCAAGGAGCTGGGCAAGCAAGCCGGCGATTCCCTGACCCTGCTCGTAGACGGAAAAGCGAAGGAGCTTACGGTGTCCGGGATTTACTCGGATGTGACCAATGGCGGGAAAACAGCCAAGGCCACCTTCACTACGACTTCTGATCAGGCCATGTGGGCCGTGATTTATGCGGAGCTTGCCGATTCCATGCTGATCAGCAGCAAGGTGAGTGAATATGCAGAGCGGTTCAGTTATGCGAAGGTGTCCGATATCGGGGAATATGTGACGCAGACCCTCGGCTCTACCATTAGCTCAGTCGGTAAGGCTGCATGGGCTGCTCTAGCCGTGATGCTGGTCCTTAATGTACTGATTACACTGCTGTTTATGCGTATGCTGGTAGCTAAGGACCGTTACCCTATAGCCGTCATGAAATCCATGGGCTTCCGGAATTCAGATCTGACTGTACAGTATTATGCGCGTTCTATCTTTGTACTTGTGACCGGAATGGCTCTGGGCATCCTGCTGGCGAACACCATAGGGCAGATTCTTGCAGGAGCAGTAATCTCCTCCTTCGGGGCTTCGTCATTCAAGTTCGTGGTGAATCCGCTCTCAGCGTATCTGCTGTGTCCGCTAATCATGACTGGTTCTGTACTCATCGGGGCGGTTATCGGCACATCGGGCATCGGTAGAATTCAAATATCCGGCAATATTAAGGAGTAGATCAAGCAGATGAAGAAGATCATTTCGGGAGAAAATATAACCAAACAATATGGCACCGGCGAGGAGCAGCGCAAGGTGCTGGACGGGGTATCCGTCGAGATTCACGAAGGTGAATTCGTCTCGGTAATGGGACCCTCAGGCTCAGGGAAGTCCACGCTGATGTTTGCACTGAGCGGTATGGACCGGATCGACTGGGGGCTGGTAACTTTTGAAGGCAGGGACCTGGCGATACTTGCCGAGGATGAGCTTGCCGATCTCCGCAGATCAGGAATGGGCTTCGTGTTCCAGCAGCCGACGCTGATGAAGAATCTGAACATCCTGGACAATATTATTCTGCCGTCGATGCGCAGCAACCGTCGGAAGGTTGCGGCGATTACGGATAAGGCGCAGCAGCTTATGCAGAAGGTGGGGATCGCGGAGCTGGCGAAGCGTGATATTACAGAGGCTTCGGGCGGACAGCTGCAACGGGCTGGGATCTGCCGCGCGCTGATGGGCAATCCGCGCATTATTTTCGGGGATGAGCCGACCGGTGCGCTGAATCTGAAGGCTGCCGAGGAGATCATGGACCTGCTGTCCGGAATCAATGAAGAAGGTACGGCCATCATGCTGGTCACCCATGATGCCACTGTGGCAGCCAGGACGCAGCGGATTATGTTCATGTGTGACGGCCGGATCGTCGATGAGATACGCCTGCCGAAATACAGCGGAGGGACGCTTGAGCCCCGCATGAACTTAATCACGGCAAAAATGCGGGAGATTGGGATATGATGGTAAAATATTTGAGTTCAACACGTCCTCTGAAGCTGCAAAATTACTGATAGAAAAAATATTACTAAGCATGCTTAGTAATATTTTTTTATATAACGTTCTCCTTGACCACAAATCTGACATTAGTGACAAAAGAAATAGGGGATTTCTTGGCAGCGGTTCCAGGCACGCCGAACTTATGCAGCAGGAAGGATTGTATGCTCATCTGTACAGAATGCAGGCAGATTCATATGAAAAAGAATCTTTTCAGGAGATTCACGAAAAAGTCACATTATAATTCCATTTTTTTACGGATAAATCAGTTAGACATAATAAGGAGAGGAGGGAACTTGGTGGATGAGGTAGAGTGGATCCGAAAAATACAGGAGGGGGAGACGCAGTATCTTACACCGCTGATCGAGCATTACTACCCAGGGATTCAGAAGTACTGCTACTACAGGGTCCGAAGTGAGGAAGAAGCAAAAGATCTGACTCAGGAAACCTTCTATCGATTCTGCAGAGGTATTGACAAGTATAGGCATGCGGGAAAATGTCTTGCCTATTTATACACAATCGCCCGGAATCTTTGTAATGATTACCTGCAAAAACGACGCTCATTGTCTTGGGAGCAAGTGCAGGAAACAGAAAAAGTGTATACACGGCAAACCCCTTCTATTGAAGAGCAAGTGGAAGGAGAGCAGCTGGTGACTGAACTGCTTCTGCTGCTGCCTGAAGAACAGAGGGAAATGGTCTTTATGCGATACTGTCTGGACATGACTTTTCGCGACATTGCCCGTGTTACGGGAGTAAATGTATGCATGGCCCAATATAAGGTGAATCGCGGACTAGTTGTATTTAGAAACTATTTAGAAAGGAGTGAGTTTGTTGAAAAAGAAGAAGCAACATTTCATCACAACCACACTAAGAGACTACCCTTCGTTTCCCGTTGATCAAAAGCGAGTAGAACAAACCATTCATGGGGCTAATGAGATGCTGCGACAAGCACAGGTCACGCGAAGAACCTCATTTTCAGAGTTTTATAAGGCTCAACTTTCTTTTATTAGTTGGAAAGTCTGGATGCTACAACTGTTAATTGTCGCTGGAATGGGCGTACTTCTATATCAATTTGTTAATCGACCTCACAGAGATATTGAAATTGTCATGCTGGCTTCTATTGCTGCTCCTTTATTAGTGATTGCGGGTTTACAGACACTGACCCGATCCTTGACTTGTCATATGATGGAGATTGAATTAAGCACCTGGCGGAGGCTGGAGAAGCTGACACTGGTGCGCATGAGTCTGCTTGGCATTGCGGATCTAATCGGTCTGATCATTTTGGCCATTCTCTTGAACGTTTGGATAGAGATGGAGATTGTGAGCCTCCTGCTATATCTTCTGGTACCGTTCAATGTGTCATGTCTTGGATCCCTTTGGTTAATGAACCGAGTTCGTAACACAAATTGTGGATATTACTGTCTGGCATATTGCGGACTGTTGATTATAGCACAGGTTATTTGTTCATTTACTCCTTCCTTATCCTTATTTCTTTCATCAGCAACCGGATCTTGGCAGATATTACTGGTGCTTTCTTTGGGCGGGATTGTCTACGAGACTCGAGGGGTTAGCAGGAACTTCAAAAGTCTGGAAACAGCCGTGAAATTACATTATTAAGTTTATAGTAGACAGATCAATTGTGATTATAAGGAGAAGTGTGGAATGCTTGAACTGAAATTAAATCAAGTGAGCAAACAATTTTCTGCTAAAAGAGCGGTAAACGGGATCTCAATCCAGATTTCTAATGGTGTCTATGGCCTACTGGGAGCAAATGGTGCAGGAAAAACAACACTGCTACGAATGATCTGCGGAGTCCTGAACCCTACATCGGGTACGATTCAGATGAATAAAGAGGATATCAGTGACATGGGGGAGCGCTATCGTGACTTGCTTGGCTATCTGCCCCAAGACTTCGGTTATTATCCTGATTTCAGTGCAGAGGAGTTTCTGTGGTATGTTGGATCGCTAAAGGGATTGACTTTGGCGGCATCAAAAGGGAAAGCACGGGAATTACTGGGCACAGTGGCTCTGGAGGATGTGGCCCGGAAGAAAATTCGTACCTTTTCTGGAGGAATGAAGCAGCGGCTGGGTATTGCACAGGCTCTTCTTAATGATCCCCGCATTCTGGTACTGGACGAGCCCACGGCAGGTCTTGATCCTAAAGAACGGGTCCGTTTCCGTAATTTAATTGCTGATCTGGCCAGAGATAAAATAGTAATTATGTCAACCCATATTGTATCCGATGTGGAATATATTGCCGATCAAATTCTTGTAATGAAAAAAGGGGAGTTGATGAAAAGCGGAACGGTTGATCAACTGACAGCAACGATGAAAGGATGCGTATGGACTTGTCATGTCCCGCTGCGGGATGCTGAGGAATGGAATGCCCGATATTGTGTAAGCAATTTGCGCCATGAAGGGGATCAGGTGGAATTGAGAATTGTGTCCGCAGATCAACCGAACGAGACGGCGATATCAGTCGTACCCTCATTGGAGGACTTCTATTTATATCATTTTCAGGATGAAGAAGAAGCTGTCACGGCTAAGGGGAAATAGGAGGTATGATCCATGGACATACTAACCCGGTTTGAACTGCGAAAGATTATCAGTAAAAAATCATTTTATGCAGGAATTTTAATTTTAGTAGCGGTGGCGTTATTTTTATCTATTGTACTGGTTGAAAATATGCAAATGACCGGTAAGGATGGAAAGTTTGTGAATGGAGTTACAGCCATTCGGCTAAAAAGAGAGTACAATCGGCAGCTTGCCGGTCCGTTAACTATAGCAGCAATGGAGGCCGCTGTAAGAAGGCATCAGGACTTACTTCATGATCCTGATAACCTGGACAAGAAGGGGGAGATGACTGTCGAAGCAAATGCAAAATACGATACGAAGGATAATCAAATTCAATTTTTAATAATGTATGCCTTTTCTCCTGTAGGTGAATACGATTATTATTTAATCGACAGAATCAACCCTGAAGAAATGAAGGATTTTTATCAGAAACGGCTGGGAAAGGTCCAGGTGTTTTTAAGTAGCAATGATTCTGATAACAACTATACTGATAAGGAAAAAGCTTACTTTATTAAAATGAACCAGCAAATTCCAGTGCCTTTTCAGATGGACTACGTTACCGGCTGGGAAAATGTATTCGAGAATTTACCGAGCCTCTTTCTAATTATTGCTTTTGTTATTGGGTTTAGCCTCGCACCGGTTTTTGCCGGGGAGTATCAGAATAGAACGGATGCTATAGTTTTATCTACCCGTTATGGAAGAAGCAAAGCCATTGCTGCTAAATTAAAAGCAAGCTTTATAGTTTCTGTAGGACTTATTATTTTTCCGATTTTGATATACACTTTTTTGATTTTAGGGGTGTTTGGATTTGATGGTGCGGGTGCCCATGTACAAATGATCAAATTTTTGGCCCCTGTTCCCTACACTGTTATTGAGACCTACCTGTGGGCGGTATTGATCGGCAGTCTGGCATGTCTTATGGTAGGAGCCTTGACACTTTGGTTCTCCAGCCGGATGAGCAATTCATTCTCAGTTATTGTAGCAGCCGGAGTCCTGCTTGTAGGTACCCAGTTTATTCCCGATAGCAAAAATAGTCGTCTATTAAGCTATCTGACAGATATGCTTCCCGGAAATATGTTTAACGGCTATAGAAAGATAACGGGTTATGAAGTATTTAATATCGGGGGACAGTTGATTCCAACGTATAAAATAATGGTTGTGTTCTCGATAATTGCTATAGCACTTCTGATACCTTTTACTTACCGGGCATTCAAAAAGCATCAGGTTGTATAGGGGGATGAATCATGGACACGCTAACCCGTTTTGAAATACGGAAAATAACAAGGGGCAAATTGTTTTATGTCGCCATTGGACTTGTGATGGCTGTTGTCTTACTTTTGGTCAACATGAGGTTTACTGGGGCATACATAACCGATCAAACGGGGAAGGAAATTAAAGGAATTGCAGCAATTGCTTTGGGGAAAAAATATGCGCTTCAGCATGCCGGACCCTTGTCAACGGAAAAAATAGCAAATGCGATTGAACGCCATAATAAAATTTTGCTTGATCCGAAAAATATTGATGCTAATGGGAATTTAAATCAGCATGCTTATGCTGTATATGAAGTTCCAGATGAACAGATCAATACGTTAATACGGTATGTCTTTTCACCCTTAAGTCAGTACGAATATTCTGTAATGAATAGATTACATAAGGATGATGCAAAGAGATTTTATGAGAAACGGATAGAAAAAATGATCGGATATTTAGATTACGATTATTCTTATGGTAATTATTCAAATAAGGAGAAAGCTTTTTTTAAAGCAATGAACGAAGAACTCCGCGTTCCCTTTCAGATGGATTATGTTACTGGCTGGGAGAAGGTATTTCAAAATCTTCAAAATCTCTTTTTAGTGATTGCTTTAGCTACTGGAATATGTCTTGCTCCAATCTTTGCTGGTGAATATCAGCGGGGCACCGATGCCATAATATTGTCTACCCGCTATGGCAGAAATAAGGTGATTATAGCCAAACTCAAGGCGGGCTTTATCCTATCTTTAGGCTTACTCTTCTTAGTGCTTATGCTATACACACTTCTTCTTCTGGGGATATTTGGTTTTGAAGGCGCGGGAGCCAATGTACAGATCATTGATCTTTTAGCTCCCGTCCCCTATACGGTAATTCAAGCATATCTGTGGACGATCTTGATTGGTAGTTTAGCCTGTCTGATGGTAGGAGCATTGACGTTATGGCTGTCTAGCAGGATGAATAGTCCCTTTTCAGTTATTATTGTAATTGGTATTTTTGTAATTGGTCCATTCTTTATTCCTGCAAGCAAGAGCAGCCGTTTGTTTAATCAACTGATGGATTTATTACCGGCTAATATGTTTAATGGTTTCAAAAAAATCACTTCATATGAAGTGATTGATCTATTCGGCGCATTAATTCTAGAGTATAAGTTCATGACAGGCTTTGCTATTATTATTATAGCAGCATTGCTTCCACTTACTTTTAGAGCATTTAAGAACCATCAGGTAACCTGATTAAGAATAAAGTGTACTTTATGTATTATTTTAAATCAGCTTGCAGACTGCCGATAAATTAATATAAATAGCTTTAAAAAAGACGGAGACTCTCACAGGGTTGAAGTCTTCTTTTTTGTATTATATAGAAAATGCGGGAGATTGGGATTTCATATTGAAATGAACCATTAGCCCGGGCTGTTCGTATTATAGTTATTTTCTAACACTAAGGAAGAGGTGAGAGGAAATGCTGACCATCAAGAATTTTACGAAGAGTTACAAAGGCGGGGCTAAAGCGGTGAATGATCTTAGCCTCGAAGTTGAACGGGGTGACATCTACGGCTTCATCGGGCATAACGGCGCAGGCAAGACTACTACCATCCGCGCTGTGGTGGGCGTGCTTGATTTTGAACAAGGGGAGATTGAAATTGACGGCATCTCAATTAAGAAAGATCCGTTAGCCTGTAAGTCGAAAATTGCCTACATCCCGGATAACCCGGACCTGTACGATCACCTGACGGGGATTCAGTACCTGAATTTCATCGGCGATCTCTTCAGTGTATCGAAGTCCACCCGGGAGCGGCTGATCGGGCAATACGGCGATGCCTTCCAGCTCACAGCCAGTCTGGGCGACTTGATCTCCTCGTATTCCCACGGCATGAAGCAGAAGCTGGCCATTATCTCGGCGCTGATTCATGAGCCGAAGCTGCTGGTGCTGGACGAACCTTTTGTCGGCCTTGATCCGAAGGCGGCGCATACGCTGAAGACGATCATGGCAGATGTGTGCAGCAGAGGCAGTGCGATTTTCTTCTCCACGCATGTGCTGGATACCGCTGAGAAGCTCTGCAATAAGATTGCGATCATCAAAGGCGGTCGGCTGATTGCCCATGGTAAGACCGAAGAGGTCAGGGGCGAGAATAGCCTGGAGGATGTATTCATGGAGCTGATCGATCATGATTAATGTCTGGAGATTAACGAAGCTGCAGCTGTTGTCCTCCTTCGGCCTCAATAAAGCGCTGCATACGAAGGACCCTGCGGAGAGACGGAAGGCGCTGCTGCTCAGCATCGCGATGATAGCCGGGATACTCATGATAGGATTCGTGTCTTACGGGTACAGCTTCATGATGGCGCAGTCGTTCGAGCAGCTTGGACGGATGGACTTATTGCTGGCAGTGATGATGGCGGTCACTTCGCTGGTCGGCTTCTTCACTACGGTCTATAAGGCTAGCGGGGTATTATTCAGTTATAAAGACTACGATATGATCATGTCGCTTCCCGTGAAGACCAGCCATGTGGTGGCGAGCCGGGTGCTTCAGCTCTATGTGATGAATCTGTTCTTCACGCTGCTGGTCATGCTTCCGGCGGGGGTGGTGTATGCGATACATGTGAAGCCGGGCGTGCTGTTCTACCTGTTTTTCCTATTGACGCTCTTCTTCATTAATCTGCTGCCGATTATAGCGGCTGCGCTTGTGGGCACCCTCATTAGCTGGGTCTCGTCCCGGTTCCGGGCGAGCAAAATCCTGAATATGATCCTCACGTTCGCCTTCATCATTGTACTGATGCTGGGCTCGTTCACGCTCAATCAAGGGCAGCAGGCGATTGCAGATGTTGGAGCCGCCTTGGGTGATATGATCTTCAAGGTGTATCCTCCGGCTTCCGTGTATGTTGACGCGGTCTGCTCGTACCGGGTAAGTGCCTTGCTCTTCTTCATCGCGGTGTCTGTGCTGGTCTTCATGCTGTTCTCAATCCTGCTGGCGACCCGGTATAAGGCGATTCATACAGGGCTTATGACCAGCCGGGCAAGCCGCGGATATACAATGAAGCCGCTACAGGCTAATTCAGCCTTCAAAGCCCTGTATAATAAGGAGCTTCGGCGTTATTTCAGCTCAGTCAATTATGTGCTGAACACAGGGATCGGCATGGTGCTGCTCCTGATGATGTCCATTTCCTTATTATTCGTCAGCTCCAAGCAGCTGGGAACTATACTTGACATCCCGCAGCTGTCGGACTCCCTAAGTACGCTGAGTCCGCTGGTTATCTCTCTATTCGTTGTTCTGAGCTGTACAACAGCCTGCTCTATTTCGCTGGAAGGCAATCATCTGTGGATCTTGACCAGCTCCCCCGTGCCCAAACCGGCGATTGTATTCAGCAAGGTGGCGGTGAATCTCACCATTACGTTACCGGTGATTGCCGTAAGCTGGGGGCTGCTGACCTATACCCTGCAAGCCGGGTGGATGGAGAGTATATTCATGCTGGCCGTTCCGGTAGTCTATGCCTGCTATTCCGCGCTGCTGGGCGTTATGGTGAACCTGAAGCTGCCCAAGCTCGACTGGACAAGTGAAGTTGCGGCGATCAAGCAAAGTGCGTCGGTGCTGGTAACGATGATTATCGGTGTCCTCACGCTGGCTGTTCCCGCCGTACTGTTCATGCTTCTTCCTGGGGTGGGCGGAAATCTCATCCTGCTGGGATACGGTGTGCTTCTGGTGGCCGTCTGCGCCGGAATGTACAGATATATCCAGATCAACGGGGAACGGTTGTTTCAGAAGCTGTAGGAGTATACGAATCAGTACCTGAAGCTGTGGGATATGTTCGGCGTGATTCAGGTCATCAGGAAGGGCGAGGTGCTCTTTCAGAGGGCCTGTGGGTATGCAAGCATGGAGTTTGGAATTAAAAATACGCTGGCGTCACGCTTCTCGCTCGCCTCTATGTCGAAGCAATTTACGGCCTTTGCCGTCATGCTGCTGCATGATAAGGGCCTGCTGGATGTTGACCAGCCTGCACGCCTCTATCTCCCGGCAGAGCTTGCCATTGATGAGTCGATCACTGTCCATCATTTGCTGTCACATACCTCCGGTCTATACAACTTTTATAATTTTGAGAACGATTTCTTCGGCGGAGACTACCGGCTGGATTATTCCCGGACAAGGTTCTTCGGGCAATACATTAACAAGAAGCCAACCAAGCCGGCAGGAGCAGCGTACGATTATAATAACTCCAACTACAATTTGCTGGCCTGGATCATTGAGCATGTCTCGGGTGAGAAGTACGGTGAGTTTTTGCATCGTCATCTCTTCCTGCCACTTGGTATGACGAACAGCATGGTGGATGACGGGGGCGCCGTGATTGAGAACAGATCCAGCAACTATATCACAGACTTCGCGGAAACCGTCAAATGCCCGTATTATAACGAGAAGTTCAGCATCGGTGCTGCTGCGGTTGTTTCGGACTGCGGGGATTTGTACGTATATGCAGCATTTTTACGCTGAAGATCTGTGCATTATCATTCTCTCGAACAATGAAGGCATCAATCAGTACAGACTGGGCCATGCGCTCGCGGATAATGCATCAGGTGGAGGTGAAGGCTCCGGACCGGCATCCTGAGCTTAAGCTCAGTGAATCCAGCCTAAGAGCGTACTGCGGAACCTATCTCGCAGACAAAATTCAGCTTGAGCTGACCGGCGGGAAGCTGTACTTCACCAGATTCACCGGCAACGTCCATATTGAGCTCTACCCGGTAGGCGAAGGAGAATTTGTTCAGCGCTATTATGACCAGCTCCACCCCTATAAGATCACTGAGAATACGCAGGGGGAGAAGGTTTTTTTCGGATATACACGATTTGCCCCTTGAAGTTGCCGTGACGTCAAGTGATAGGATAGAGATGTGATCACAGGAAGGAGGGAGAAATGAACAGGACTGTTGTTACCATACAGCAATTGTCGGAGCAACTGGGGCTGACGAGCCGTACCTTGCGGCACTGGGAAGCGGAAGGATTGTTTCAGAGTATGAGAGAGGTATCTTCCGGCTGGCGTACCTACGATGAACATGCGCTTAAGTGTATCAGGATCACAGCGCTGCTGCGGAGAATGGATATCCCGATCAGAGAAATACAGGCTGTCTTGGATAAAAGTTCTGTGCCTGTGCTTAAGCAGGTTATACAGAACAGGATAATTGCTCTACAAATGCACCAAGAAGAACTCGAACGGATGGGACAGCAATTACAACAGGTACTCGATTACCTGAATACTTCCAATAAGAGGACCTCCATTCAGGAGGAACTGCTTAGCGAAATGGAGAATGTCTTTATGAGTAATGTAACCGGGCAGTCCACATTTAAAGTGATTACACTGCCAACTATGAGGGTAGCCTTTCATATCGTGGTAGACGTTTCTCCGGAAGACCAAGCGATGGGTCCTATCATGGATTGGCTGGAATCTGCTAATCTTCTGGGCACGGCGCGGTTATTCGGCGGGAATATGAAGCCTATGCCAAGTAGTGCTGGTAAACCCTATGGCTATGGAATGTGTGCGACAATTCCTGAAGGAATCAGCGTCCCTGAGCCTTTCAAGGAAATGATCCTGCCCGGCGGGCTATATGCCAAGCTGGACAGCAGTGATGATATTGGAGGTTCCTGGAAGCTGTTGATGGATCAATTAGCGCATAGCCCAAAGTACCGTTCTGACCGCAGCAGACTCTGCCTGGAAGAGCATATACGCAATGACAGCCCTGCGGGCGGTGGCAACCTGTACGATTTATCTTTACTGGAACCTGTAGTATTAAAAACTTTGTAGCCAAACCCAAGAAAAGAAGGGGAGTAAATGAACATTGAGTTCAGTAAGATCAGCCTGTTTGAACGGGGAACATTGCTTGAATTCTTGAAGGATGCCTATTCCTTCGACCGCAGGTATGAGCAGAGCTGTCTGGAGAATTGGCAGGAGTTCGATAACTTTTTCTTTGACAATCTGCAAATTGCAGATAAATATGGGTTCATGACTGTGCTGAATGGTAAGGCGATTGGTTTTGTATCCTGGGACCCGAGGCAGATGCCCCGATACGCTGAAATCGGCCATAATTGTATTGCGACTGCCCACAAAGGCAAAGGCTACAGCACCATGCAGCTTCAAGAAGCGGTCGACCGAATCCTGCGGAATGAAGTCGGGCAGATTCGGGTGACCACTAATGATGATCTGATCCCCGCGCAGCGGATGTATGAGCGCGTTGGTTTTATTTTGCAGCAGAAGCGGGACATGGGGCCTGGCTCCGTACTTAAGGGTAAACATTGGGATTACGTATATAGGGTATAAAGCCAGGAGGTACATACAATGGAAAAGTCAGAGGTTACATTAAGTAAAGCTACGGTGGGGGATGCAGAGGATATTCATGCGATGCAGCTTCAGGCCTTTATGCCGCTCTTGGAGAAATATCAGGATTATGAGACAAGCCCAGCCAATGAAACGGTGGAGAGAGTGGCGGAACGGCTTAATCAGGCTTCTGTAGATTATTACATCATCCGGAATGCCGGTGTCGCAGCAGGTAGCATTAGGGTCAAGAAGACAGATGCGCAGAAATATTGGCTAGGCCAAATATTTATCTTGCCGCAATATCAAGGCCAAGGCATAGCCCAGCAGGTATTCGCCCAAATCGAGCAAATGTATGCTGACGCTACAGTCTGGGGACTGGCTACCATCGTGCAAGAGGAAAGAAACTGCTACTTGTATGAGAAGATGGGTTACAGAAGGACCAATGAAACCCGGGAAATCAATGATAAGATGACCTTGTGCTATTACGAGAAAGAGGTTAATTAACCTAAGTATTTTAGCGAATGTAAACTATCTTTGTTCTGTTTTCGGATCGTCAAAATGAAGCGGGGGAGGCCGACAGATGATTTCTCAAACTAGTCTTGAAGGCTATAAGGGAGCATCTCTCATTCGTGACAAGCATTTTTTGTATGTCTCCCCGCATCTCTTGTTGCGGCCTTTTATCTCTAGCTATACGATTTCCACTCCAACGGTGCAGACAATGTCGAATGAGTATGCTGTTCTGCCGTCTGCAAGCTCTACACTGGTGCTATCGGTGACACATCATAACATCATCTCAAGTTTGCGGGGTACAAACACCAAGGTGTGCCATGTCGGAGCATTTGCTAATAAGCTGAAGCTGTTATTTTTGATTGAGTTTCATCCGGGCGGACTGCATCCTTTCATTAAGGCTGACCAGTCCGAATTGCTGGATGCCTCCTTTATGCTGGACCAGCTGGATAAGACTCTGAAGCAAGCTCTGGAGGACATACTGCTGGAATCGGAGAGTATCGATTCGCTGCTGAATACAGTTAACAGAATTTTCATCCATAGGCTATATGCTCGTCCTATAAGCAAGGACGTCTCTGCGATCATGAACAGTATAATTAGCAAGCATGGGAATGTAAGCGCTAAGAGATTATCCTCCGAATTCTACTATAGCGAGAAGCACATCCGGCGTTTGTTTCTAAGACATATTGGAACCAGCCCGAAGATGTTTTCCAGGATAGTCCGTGTCAATTACGCGCTGAAGCTATTGCAGAATAAGCCAGAGCCGTTCACGGAAGTTGCTGTACAGGCCGGGTTCTTCGATCAGCCGCATTTCAATAAGGACTTCAAGTTGCTTTGCGGTCTGACCCCGCAGGATTATCTGAAGAACATGTCCGTTTTTTACAATGACAGCTTCAAAATGTAGCTTACAATTAGCGCATGGAGCCGTGTTCATCCCATAGCCTGCTGCTCCTTATAGGAAGGGGTTTTGTAATGATCGTACCAGCGATACATTTTCCGGGGAATTGTAAAGAAGCTATAGAGTTTTATCAGCAGGTTTTTGATGTGACGGATGTCAGCATAGATTACTTCAGGAATGCCCCGCCGGATCCGAGCTTCCCTGTGTCAGAGGATATACATGATCAGGTTATGCATAGTGAAATCACAATCTGTGGATCAAGGCTCAACATGAGCGACACGCAAGAGAAACTAGCAGCCGGGAACATGATATGCCTGAATGTCTTCTTCCAGTCTGGTGACGAGGTATGCCAGGTATTCCAACGGCTTAAGGAAGGCGGCAAGGTTGTGGTGGAGCTGGGGCCACAATTTTTCAGCCCTATGTACGGGTCTATTGAAGATAAGTTTGGCTTGAAATGGCAGTTAATCTCATAACCCTTGGAGGAAACCGATCATGGCAGCTGACAGAGAAGACACAAGCTCAACCGCTGGAGTAACAACACCGAACGGTAGTAAGAAGCTAAGCAGGCAGGCATTTGAGGAAATTCGGCAGTGGATGCATCGCAACGCCCGGCCTGTTGAACTCTCCGTTTGGAAATATGAGTTCGAAAGAGGTAGTAAGGAAGAGGTGCTCGCGGAATTAGCTTACTACCAGAATAGAGATGGAGGCTTCGGAAACGGACTCGAGGCAGATAGCTGGAATCCACATTCCTCACCGTATACAACCGTGTCTGCCATCCATATCCTGAGGAATGTAAATTATACCGATACCAAGCACCCTATTATGCAAGGGATAATAAGGTTTCTTGAAAGCGGGGCCTATTTCTCGAATGATTACTGGTTCTTCAGTGTTCCGTCTAACAATGATTACCCGCATGCCCCATGGTGGACCTTCAATGATGAGTCCAACAAGGTGGAAAGCATAGGCGTCACGGCAGAAATCGTCAGCTTCATCTTGAATTTTACGGACCCCGGCAGCAGCATATACCAAAAAGCCATGCAGGTATCACATCAACTGATAAACAAGCTCAAAACGCTGGACAACTATGGGGACATGGGTATAGCAGGCTGCTGCACTCTTCTGGACACCGTACAGCAGTGTAGCTTAGCAGATATATTGGAGTATGATTTTTTACAGGATACCTTAAGAAAATTAGTCTATGAGTCTATTGAAAAGGACATCTGCAAGTGGGTTTATTATGGTGTGCGGCCCTCGAATTATATCACTTCCCCTGGCAGCAGGTTCTATTCGGGTAATGAAGCTTGGATACATCAAGAACTGGATTACCTCATTGATACAAAGCCGGGGGAGGATGTATGGGGGATCAATTGGAGCTGGTTCCAAAACAATGAAGTGTACGCCAAAGAGTTTGCCATCAGCGAGAACTGGTGGAAGGCGGCTAAGGCCATTGAGAAAACCAAGCTGCTTCGGGATTTTGGCAGGCTTGATTCAGGAGGATGAAGATGGAGCATATTCAGGCACTCGTTCAAGGAAATCAAGCAGGCGCTATGTGCAGGATTGAATATTGTTATCCGCTTGACAAGGGGAGCAATAAAAAGTAAAGTGAGAACATATAATATCTTAACTTAAAGATAATATTAAAGCTAATATCTTAATATGAAGATAATTTAGGCAAATCAAACAAACAGGAGGCAATTCAAATGAACAAACAAACCATGGGTATTCATCATATCACCGCTATTGTCGGGCATCCGCAGGAGAATATGGACTTTTATGCAGGGGTACTGGGGCTGCGGCTGGTGAAGCAAACGGTCAATTTCGACGATCCGGGAACGTATCACTTCTACTTCGGCAATGATGGCGGGAAGCCGGGAACCATTATTACCTTTTTCCCGTGGGCGGATGCGTATCAGGGTAAGATCGGCGGGGGCCAGGTTGGCGTTACTTCGTATGTGATTCCGGCCCAGGCGATGGCGTTCTGGAGAGAGCGGCTCACGGCGTTCAAGGTGGCTTACACAGAGATGGAGCGGTTCGGGGAGCTGTACCTGGAATTCGATGATCCGCACGGTCTGCATCTGGAGCTGGTGGAACGGGAGGCGGGTGAGCGTAATGAATGGACCTTCAGCGGAGTAACACCGGAGGTGGCAATTAAGGGCTTCGGCGGCGCGACACTGCTGTCCACTCAACCTGAACAAACGGCGGAGCTGCTGGAGAAGGTGATGGGACTTACATTCGAGGGGCAGGAAGGCGATGTCGCCCGCTACCGCTCGGCTGCGGATCTGGGCAATGTGGTTGAGCTGAAGGTAACGGCTGTACCACGGGGTGAAATGGGGGTCGGCACTGTCCATCATATCGCCTGGAGAGCGAAGGATGACCAGGATCAGCTTGAATGGCAGGATTATGTGCATGATAATGGATATGGGGTAACGCCGGTGCAGGACCGGAATTATTTCAACGCCATCTACTTCAGAGAGCATGGGGAGATTCTGTTCGAGATTGCTACCGATCCTCCGGGCTTTGCCCATGACGAGACACCGGAGACGATGGGGACCAGTCTGATGCTGCCGGAACAATACGAGCCGCACAGAGGACAGATTGAACAAGTTCTGCTGCCGGTTTCGGTAAGAGAGCTTGACTAATCTGCTTTGACATTAAAAAAGGAGGCATGAGCATGATCCCTATTGATCCGCAGCAGGGCACCGAACGGGATAATTATAAGCTTCTGGTTGGGACGATTATCCCGCGTCCGATTGCTTTTGTAACCACCTTGTCGGAGGATGGGGTCTTGAATGGTGCGCCATTCAGTTATTTCAATATCGTATCCTCCAACCCGCCGATGATCTCCCTCTCTATTCAGCATGCCGGGGGGCGGTCCAAGGATACTGCACGCAACATCAAGCAAATGAAGGAGTTTGTAGTTCATATTGTGGATGTGCAGAATGTCGGACAAGTGAATATGACGGCTGCGCCGTTGCCGCCTGATAAGAGCGAGGTCACCTTAGCCGGAATGACGCCTGTAGATAGTCTGCGCATTAAGGTTCCCGGCATTCAGGAAGCGAAGGTGCGGATGGAATGTGTCCTTGAGCATAGTCTTGAATTGCCTAACAATGATCTGTTGATTGGCAGGATCGTGCAGTTTCATCTGGACGAGGCGATCTACGGGCAGGGGAGAATTAATCCGGTGGCATTAGGGGCGGTCAGCCGTCTGGCCGGGAATAGCTATGCGGGGATTGGGGAGATTTTTGAGCTTGAGCGGCCTGTGTAATAGGACAGGTTATCACCTAAACAACAAAACCCTGGCGCGAGCGCCAGGGTTATTTGTGATTCAGGAAGTATTGCATACAAAGAAATAATATGCTAATGTTAGAAGACTGTTGACTGTTTTCAAGAATTAGATCGGAGGTAACACATCTTATTTATATTTTAATTATAGCAAAGGGACATCCGGTTTGTCAACCCGCCTGTTTGGGACTATTTCAAGAATGAGGAGTGATCAGGTGATGGAGAAGGTAAGCAGCTGGGAGCAGGAGCAGGAGTGGCTGGAGCAGGTCAAAGAGAAGCTGAAATCGGGGATCGCAAACCTGGAGCCAGAGGTTGGCCAGCTGAAGGAGCAGGCCACAGACATCCGCCGGAGATTTTGGGAAGAGGTTACGGTCAATACGAGTACGGAGGAGGATTTCGAAGAGAGCTTCTTCACCATTACCCAGCAGGACGCAGTCCTGTCAGAACGGGAACGCAGTCATGCGCGGAAGCTGCGGCAATGGAAGAATATGCAGCGGCTGCTGCCGTCGCCTTATTTTGGCCGGATTGATTTTCACGAGGAAGGGCAGAAGGAGACGGAACAGGTCTATATCGGAGTGTCCTCCTTCATCGAAGAGGATGGTCTGAGCTTCATTGTCTATGACTGGCGTACCCCGATAGCGAGCCTGTATTATGACTATCCGCCGGGACACGCGGCCTTCGACACACCGGGAGGATGGATCACCGGCACGATGGAACTGAAGCGGCAGTACCAGATCCGTGACGGTCAGCTTCAGCATTTGTTCGATTCGAGCGTTACCATCGGAGATGAATTGCTCCAGCAGGTGCTTGGCAAAGGCGCAGATTCACAAATGAAAAGCATCGTCGCTACGATTCAAGCCGAGCAGAACGCGATTATCCGTAACGATACCAGCCGGATGCTTATTGTGCAGGGAGCGGCGGGCAGCGGCAAAACCTCGGCAGCGCTCCAGCGCGTAGCCTACCTGCTGTACAAACACCGCGAGCGGCTTACGGCGGATCAGATTGTGTTATTTTCCCCTAACCCGATGTTCAATAGCTATGTATCTACCGTTCTTCCGGAGCTGGGTGAAGAGAATATGCAGCAGACGACCTTTCAGGAATATCTGGAAACGTGGCTGGGTCAGGATTACCGGATTGAAGATTCGTTCGATCAGATGGAATACGTGCTTACCGCTCAGCAGGAAGAGGGGTATGAAGCCCGTCTCAAGGGAGTCGGATATAAGGCGTCGGAAGCCTTCCTCCGGGCACTTCAGGGTTATGCGCAGTGGCTGAAGCTGGAGGGAATGCTGTTCAAGGACATTCGCTTCCGGGACCGCGTGTTAATCTCGGGGGAGCTAATCAAGAGCAAGCTATACAGCTTTGATCCTTCGATTCGTCTGCCTAACCGGATTACGCTGGTGCAGAAATGGCTGCTCGAAGAGCTGACCAGACTGCAAAAGCTGGAGCAGGGAGCCTCCTGGGTAGAGGAAGAGATGAATTACCTCGACAATGACCAATACGCTGAAGTATACCGGATGCTGCACAGGGAACGGGGCGTGTTTGATTTTGCCGAGAAATACCTCCGCCTTCAGGAATTGCTGGTCCACAAGCGCGAGCAGGATGAGAGTGACTTTGATTTCGCCGAACGGGAGGAAGAGCTGCTGGCCCAGATGATCGTGAAGGAGCAGTTCAGACCGCTGAGACGGGGGATCAGGAAGTTCAACTTTATCGACATGGCCGGGCTCTACCGTCAATTGTTCAGTGATGAAACGGCCTACAGGGAAATGACGGGTGAAGCGGAGGTGCCGGAGCTATGGCCGGAGATCTGTGCGCAGACCCGGGAGATGCTGGATAGCGGGACACTCTGGTATGAAGATGCGACCCCGTATTTGTATTTAAAAGAGCTAATCGAAGGTGTGCGGACGAATACGCAGGTGCGGCATATTTTTGTGGATGAAGGCCAGGATTATTCCATGTTCCAGTATGAGTTCCTCAAAAAGCTGTTTCCGCGTGCCCGTATGACGGTGCTGGGAGACTTCGGCCAGGCGATCTTCACGCAGGCGACGAATCTGTATGGAAGCAGCTCGCCGCTGCTGAAGCTCTATGGAGAAGAAGAGACTAGCCAGTTCCTGCTGGTCCGCAGCTACCGCTCGACCTTTGAGATTGTGGAGTTTACGAAGCGGCTGCTGCCCGGCGGCGAGGCGATTGTGGCTTTTGAACGGAGGGGCCGGAAGCCGGTATTAGCTAAACTGGACAATCGTGAGTTGAAGGCAGAGCGCATCGTGAAAGATCTCGCGGAGCTTCAGGCTGAAGGCTATAGCTCCATCGCTGTGATTACGAAGACGGCCGCAGAGAGCAGAGAAGCTTATGAGTGCCTGACTGCCCAAGGTGGCGCCCTGGAGCTGAGGCTGATTACGAAGAATACGCCAACTTTTGAAAAAGGAATACAGGTGATCCCCGCTTATCTTGCCAAAGGCGTGGAGTTCGATGCCGTACTGATCTACGACGCGTCCCCGCAGACGTATCAAAGGGAGAGCGAGAGGAAGCTTTTTTATACGGCATGTACTCGGGCTATGCACCGGCTGCAGTTGTATACTGCGGGGGAGTGGACGCCGTTTGTCGGTGAGGTAGATGGGGCGTTGTATGAGCAGACAGTAGCTACGCTATAGAACTAAGAAGGCCTCTCCAATTTAATGGAGGGGTCTTTGCATGTTGAGCTTGGTTCAACTATGAGAACACAGTGAATGGCTCTGTGATACTTTTTTCGTATCAAAAGACTCATTAAAAGATATTTCACCTATTAATAGTGATTTGTTACGCTTTGGCTATTAAAAGGAGGTAAGAAGGATGGAATATCGGAAATTGGGTGCTAGTGGCTTATCGGTCAGTGAGATTGCTTTTGGAAACTGGATTACGCATGGTGCGCAAGTGGACAATGACACAGCCAAAGCTTGTGTTCATGCTGCATTGGACGCGGGAATCACTACATTTGATACAGCAGATGTATATTCGGATACGAAGGCGGAGACGGTGCTGGGGCAAGTCTTATCAGGAGTGCGGCGGGAAAGCATCGAGTTATGCACCAAGGTCTGTCACCCTACAGGAACAGGACCTAATGACCGTGGGCTATCCCGGAAGCATATTATGGAAGCTTGTAACTCCTCGTTGAAAAGGTTGCAGACGGATTATATAGATATTTATTATGCCCATAGATTTGACAAAAAGGTTTCGCTGGAGGAGACCTTCCTGGCCTTCTCTGATCTGGTGCGTCAAGGGAAGGTTCTGTATGTGGGGATCAGCGAATGGACGGCTGAACAGATCACACAAGCTGCGGTGTTGGCCCGGGAGCTGAGGGTTCCTCTGGTGGCTAGCCAGCCGCAATATTCGATGTTATGGCGGGTGATCGAAGCGGAGGTGATCCAGGCTTCTGAGCAGGAAGGAATCGGGCAGGTTGTCTGGTCACCGCTGGCCCAAGGCATTCTGTCGGGAAAATATCTGCCGAATCAACCTGTCCCGCAGGGGTCCCGTGCTTCGACTTCAGCGGGTTCTCCGTTTTTTGAACGATTGGCTGGCCAGTGGCTGCATACAGAGGTTCTTACGGCTGTATCCCGGCTGTCCTCACTTGCACACGAAGCGGGGCTGACACTGCCGCAATTGGCCATCGCATGGGTGCTGCAGAATCCGCAGGTGTCGGCTGCAATCATTGGGGCATCCAGACCAGAGCAGGTACAAGAGAATGTGAAGGCTTCGGGCGTGCGTCTTGAACCTGATTTGCTGAGTGAGATTGACAGAATATTAGAGGGGCTAGTTGAGCGTGATCCTGCAAAAACCGGGTGAATAACGTTGTCCGCTCACCTTTCACCTGGAATTATGTTCTTGTAAAATCTCTATAAATGCAGTGAGGATGGCCTGATTCGTATCCGTTCTCCAGGCAGCATAGAAGGGGACAGGCGGGACATTGTCTTCAAAGGGTCTGAATACGACTCCGCTGCGCTGGAAGACGGAAACTGAAGAAGGGACAATGGAAACCCCCAGGTTCGCTGCTACAAGGTTCACAATGGTATACATTTGCACGGCTTCCTGTACAACCTGAGGGTAGACATCATGCTCAGCGCAAAAGCCCATAATCAGATCATGAAAAGGAAGACCGTGCTTACGCGGAAAGAAGATAAAAGGCTCGGAACGCAAAGCGGAGACTGGCAATGCAGGCAGCTTGGCGAGCGGATGTTGATCAGGCAACACGGCAACCAGAGTTTCGTTGATCAAGCTGCAATGACTAATATTCTTGGCCGGCTCAATGAAGCGAAGGAATCCAATATGGATGGTACCGTCATGCAAGGCCTGCCATTGCTGGGCAGAAGTCATCTCCAGCAGGTTCAGCTGTATTTGAGGGAAGCGTTGCCGGAATATTTTGAGCACATCGACTATGATACCGCCCTCTGCTGAACCGATGAATGCAATGTTCAAATGTCCAATAATGCCTTGGCTAGCCAATCGTACAGTTTGAATAGACCGCTCCAGTTGAGATAAGATCCGGGTGGCTTCCTCCCAAAAAACAGACCCCGCTGGTGTGAGGCGGACTTGACGCTTGTTCCGTTCAAATAGCTTCACACCAAGCTCTTGTTCCAGAGCCTGAATCTGCTGGGTCAACGGAGGCTGTGTCATATTTAATTTCTCGGCGGCTCGATGGAAATGAAGCTCTTCCGCAACCGCAATGAAGTATTGTAATTTTCGTATATCCATTGTTGTGGACCTCTTTCCGGTGCATAATGACTGAACGAGTCGTGAAGGCTGTTTTTACATGAATGCTCACAAGAAGTTCCACGATTCCTTTTGGCATTATAGCATATAAGGAGAGTAACTTATTGACATCAATATTGAGTTACACTACACTGTAACATATACAGTTAAGTGTAACTTTATTTTGTTTTTAAGAAAGGAGAATCCAATGAATACCTACACCGCCAAGCAAGTAGCTGAGGTGCTTCACCGCGAAGATCCGCAGATGAATCTGCGGACAGTCAGGTACTATACGCAGATCGGGATGCTGCCGCCGCTTGAACTGGTGGGCAATAAGAGGGCGTATACAGATAGTCATTTGCATTATTTACGGGCGATCCTTGTATTGTCCAAGAGCGGCGAGACGCTGGCCTCGGCCCAAGAGAAATTAGCCGAACTGACGATAGACGAAATCATCAAGCTCGGGGATAATCTGCGGCTGTACCAGTCGGATCAGATGCTCCACAGTGAGCTGCATGTCATCAGTGAAGATGTAATTCTCTCCGTTAGCCCGCGGATCTCTGCGGTTCTGAAGGAGAAAATGGTTGAGGCCGTCACCCGGTTACTTCAAGAGGAGGGACAGGTATGATCCAAATGCGTTTTGCAAAATCTGCTATTGAGCATGAAGAAGGGATGAATCATCTCTGGCTTCAGATCGCGCCGCCCGGCGCTGCACAAAATATCCGCCTACAGCTAATCCTTCCGGCAGGGCTTCACCGGTCCCCTGATCTGAGTGGTGCTGTTGAAGACGGCAGCGGGAGAATAAGGATCAATGAGGCGCTGGTAGTAACGGACCTATATATTGAAATCTTCACCCGGGAGCCGATTCCTTGCGGGGAGTACAGTCTGGCGGCCGAATTGTCTTACACGGACAACAATGGCGTGTTCACTACTGTGCGGGAGGATATTCCGCTGCCGGTGTTGTCCGAGGAAGAGGCGGCTGAGATCCGAACGGATGAAGAGGTAGTACGCAGAATTAAAGCGCTGCGCTTCCTGACGGACGGCGGCGGGGCTAATTCATCTACGTCTATCGAATATACTCCGGCGAAGCTGATTCGCATAGACTCCAGCCATGTATCGGAATGGGAGAAGAAATACCGCGTGGAAGGCGCTCTAGAATTGTAATTGATCTACAGGCAGGTGAACCTATGAAATATGAGAATGCCGGGGAGCTTTTGCCGGAGAAGCTGCTTAAGGAAGTGAAGAAATATGCGGCGGGCAAGCTGCTGTATATTCCGCTGGATGATGAGAAGAAGGCGTGGGGTGAGGCTTCGGGCTACCGCCAGGTTCTCGTCAGACGCAATCAGCTGATCTACAATAAGTATCTTCACGGAACCCCAATCGCTGAGCTGTCGAAGGAATATTATTTATCCCAGGAGACAATTAAACGTATTGTATACTCCAAAAAGGACACCAACAAACTGGATTACGATCCCACAGCACCATCCGCCGCAGCATACGCAGAAGCAGGGATGCAGGAGGAGTGGGTGCATACCTATGTGCTGTTCGGCCGCCGCAACAAGAATTTCTCCGAAGGCCTTGCGCTGATGAACAGAACGTATGAGGGTCCACTATGGATGCCGCTCTCCTTGCTGAGTAGAACGAGCGGACCGGAGAGAGGGATGAAATGGAGGGTGGACCGGGAGAGTTTTGAGCAAAAGGTGATGCACTGGACCAAACAGATTCAAGCGGGTGAAGCCACTCCGCCCCTCATCGCGAAGATTGCGCAAGGGAGAATGGAATTGAACTGCGATAATCCGTTACTGGAAGCGCTTCATCGTGCTGGGGTAAGCGAATATCCTGTCGTTGTCTGGATGACGGAATTAGCCGATGATGAGCAATATCTGAAACAGTATGCTATGTACAGACCGGACTGAGCGGATATGGCAGGAATAGCTTAAATTATTCTCGATATAGAATGTTTGCTGTTCTCACAGCTATGATGAAGATATCCCACGAGGAAAGGCAGGCATTCAGGATGATATACGGGACGGCTGGTTGTGCAATGGAATATGCCCGGCGGGGGGCTACCCACGAGTGGGTGCAGCTTTTTTTGCGGAATGAAGGGAAGAATGTGGTGTTGGCAGACGGATTATTGCTGGAACCCAGAATCTACACAGGGCCGGTAGTTGTAGATATCACGAGGTTCGGAATAGAGGAAGGCGCACCCTCATATCTGACTGAATTAGATGAAAAAGCCCGTTTCTTCAGTATTGTAGAGACGATGACAGCCTATTATAGCAAGTGGGATATGCCTCCGTTAATTGTAAATTATGCTGGCGGGAAGTTTGCAATCAATGATGGCCGCCACCGGAATATAGCCTTGCGCCGGATGAACATTACGCATGCACCCGTGGTTTTCTGGACAAGCTCGGAGGCGGATCAGCGCTACATATCGGAATATTTGAGTGAAGAGAGGACGGAGGACATATGACTACCAAGTTGCCATTATTCATTATCACCGGAGCAAGTGGGGTAGGGAAGACAACAGTCATGCACGAGTTGAGGGAGCAGATGACGGAATTTGTACTGTTCAGTACGGATGATGATAACTTCGGAAGCACGGGGAAGAAGCTGGAGTATCAGGACCGGTATAATGTGCTGTTTCATTGTGCGCGTGCCGTTGCGTTATCCGGGAGAGGGACGATTATTTGCGGGACGATGATGCCTTGGGACGCCAAGAAATGCGATGTTTATGATGCCTTCAGTGAAGTACACTTTATTAACCTGCATTGTGACGATGCCACCCGAAATGACCGCCTGCGGGGCCGGGAGGATGCAGCGATCTGGACTGAAGATATGCTCAGGCAGCACGAGGAATTCGCACAGTGGCTGCTGGACCATGCCGATACGGAGTATGATCCGCCGATGCCAACTTTTGACTCCAATTCGACACCTCCGGCCGTGCTGGCAGAACAGATCAAGGAGTACATCGGGTCGAAATGGAAGGGTATGTAAAAGCTTAAGGCCATCCCTGCCGGGATGGCCTTTCAAATGTGTTAGCTATGTTAGCCTACCGGAGAGCCGGAAAGTTAAGGGAGTCAGATAGTTAGGTTGTGGACCCACTACGTTGCTTCTTGAGGGGAAAATAGGTGGATTTCGTCCACTTGCTGATGACGAATGGGGAGTCGCAAAGACAATAGTTGGAAAAACAACACTTAAATTAGCTCATTTAACCCAAATCAAGGAAACCAACTATATTAGATGCTGTTTTTCCACTTGCTTCTTTTTATCCTTCAGAAATAGATGAATTAGGATACATTTTTCCACTTGTTATCCGTCATTGCTGTGCCGGTAATTTTCCGCTGCCGGCAGAGTTGAGCCACCGCCGAGGTGGGGGAGTTGCTCAGCATCTTCCCCGTCTGCAACTGGATTATCTTATGAGACCCGCCCGGGTGCCAGTTGATTGTTAATCCGGCCGCCGCCCGCTGCCTTACAGCTGCCCGGTTACGCCTTCATGCTATCCCACAGCGCCTTGAAGGCACCGGGCTCAACCTCGAAGAATACCGGAGCATTGCTGTAGCGCACGAGTCCCTGGCCGAACAGGGTCAGCTCCACCCGGGTTTTGTCTTCCAGCTGAAGGTAGACCAGCTTGCGGTCACCTTGGTCATAGATGCCTTGTTCCATGAGCGGATCAGCGGCTAGGGGCTTGGCGGTCATGAGGGCGCTCAGGAAGCCGTCAAGCGCTGCGCCTTCGGGCAGCGGCAGGTATTGCTGCTTGCCGTTATTCCAGCTGTCGAAGCTCTCCCACTGGGCGGAGGCGATGCGCCCGTCCAGGTTCAGCTTGCCAATGAGATCGGCACCGCTATGGACTGTAATCCCGTTTGTGTGTTCGTACAGCTCCGCGAACACCTGACCGTCTGCCTCTGTATAAGACATGACCAGGAAGCCGGAATCATATCCTTTGACCGCATAGATATCCGTCTCCCCGATGTTCGAGGCCAGCTCCGTATACGCATCCTTGCCGCTCCATTCATCAATCCCGCTGGTCGTGCGGCCCAGCTTCTCTCCGCGCAGTGCTGCTGCATCGGCCGCTTCAATGCGGATCGCAGCCTGGGTATAGATATTGCCCTGGTAGACGACTAGGCCGATCATATCGGCCGCAGCACCGGAGCTTTTATCCGGCAGCTCGATCTTGGGAATGAAGACTCCGGCAGAATTCCCTGCCGCAGGTGTGCCCGGATCTACCTGGGCTACTTGATTCGGGGAAGCCGTTCCGCCCAGCTGCTTCATCAGGCTTGGTCCGGCCAAGCCGATTCCGGCAGCAACGAGCACGCTTGCTGCAATATAGACCATTTTACGCGGACGGCGCTTTTGTTCCATTTTATCGGCTAATCCTTGCTTCATCTCTTGGCTTGCACTCATAGTATCCACCGCTTTCTTATATTGGGTTCGAAACTGATCTTCCTTCATTCCGTTTCTGCTCCTTCCAGCTCCAGTCTTAACAGCTGACGACCGCGCTGAAGTCTCATCTTCACGGCCGACTCGCTGATCTGCAGAATTCTGCTGATCTCCTGGACGGGATAATCCTCGTAATAGTACAGATGAATCACAGTCTTAACCTTCACCGGCAGGGACAGCACAAGCTGCAATACCGCCAGCTCTTCAGGATTATCGGCCGTAACCGGCTCCACCCCTTCGAGCTTGACCTCGCGCTTGCGCCAGCCTCTGCCCAGCAGATTCTTGCAATGATTGGTGATGACCCGGATCAGCCAGGCCTTCTGGTGTTCGTCATCTTTGAATACGGGAGCCTTCTCCATCAGCTTGATGAAGGTGTCTTGCGTAGCCTCTTCGGCATCCTGGCGACTGCCCAGATGAACCAGGGCAATCCGGTATAGCATTTCTGCATATTGTTCGTAGCTCTTCATCACAGGATGGCCCGGCCGGGTCATGGGTTGCTGCATGAGGTTATGCCCTCCTTTATCTATAACACCCTTTAGGACGGCATCCGGTCACATTTTGTTTCCGGGAATTTATTCTGCTTGCGATAAACTCATCCTGATACAGCAAAAAAAGGCCATGATTAATGGCCCTATCCCAATTCTTCAGATTCCTCCCGCGGGGGGAATGGTAAGCAGAATTCTATACGGGGCGGCGGGAGAAGCTGCCGAAAGACAATCCCCCTCAGGTTCCGGCGAACATATCATTCAAGCGGTCCCAGTTGGCCGCGACCCACTGATTCTCCTGACGGAAGCGGACGAGCGGAGGGAATTCATCCTGCCCGGGCACGGCAATCCATTCGGCTTCCTTCCACCAGGTTAATTTGAGTGACCGGATGAGTGTACTTGCAGGCAAGGGGGTATATTCACGGTAGCCCGTCACAAAGGCCCGTACCCGGTCGAGCCTGATCCCGCCCTCAGACAACGCGCAGGAGAGGATAGGCCGGGCTACATCGAACTCCGGGTAGACGAAATGCAGCCTGTCGAAATCCAGGATCGCCGCCACCTGACCTGCGCTGAACAGGATATTATCCACGAACAAATCCCGGTGCCCCCAGCCCCGTTCGCAGTCCGCGAAGATGCTGGTGTCCATCCGGTCGATAATACTCCGTTGAAGCTCAAGCGCCGATATCGTATCCTCGCTCTTCCGGGCGGTGGCCTGGAGATAGCGTACCTCCCAATTTCTCACCATAGACGCTTGACTGCGGACCTCCCAATACGGCGGCAAAGAAGCAGGCTGTGCATTAAGCAGCTTGTGCATCTGGCCGACTACCCTGCCCAGCGCATACATTTGCTGCTCCGTGGCCGAGCCGGAGGCAATACTGTGCCCGTCACACAGGGTCATCAGCACGTACCGTTCCTGTGAAGGCGTTCTCAAGACATAATTCCCCGCGTGTGAAAATAATTTCGGAACAGGGAGGCCTTCGAGGTATAGATGGTCCTGATGACTTAAGGAGACCTCCAGTCCGCGGGTGAGCGCTTCAGGGTAACGGATCTTGCTGTATTGCTTCACGAACAGACGGCCCTGATCACTGTCCAGCCTCCACTTCAGATTCAGGAAGCCCTGATCAATCTGGACTGCTTCAGTGACATGCATCCCAAATCGTTCTGTCATAGAATCCAGGATCTCATCCCGGATTCTTGCGGCTGTATCTGACATACCTATATCTCCTCACCTGACCGAATAAGAGACTGATTATGACTCCATTCTCGCCGGATTTCCGGGGATTATCAAGATAAATCTGCACCAGCCTGTTCACGAAACTAACCCCACAAAGTGGAGCTTTAGCTTCGATGATGACTCAGGTACTTTGCAGGAGCCCCAAAAGATAAAATAGGGCAGCCCCGCCAGCCAATTTACGGCTTGCGGGACTGCCCTCTGTATTAAGTCTTATGCTTGCTTAGATAAGTGTCAGCTTGAACTTGAAGGTATATGGACGGTTGGCTGGCAGCGTGAACTGCTCATGGGTTGGCGCACCCCAGCTGTCGTCGCCGCCCACGCCCATTTGCTTGTAATTGACACGCAGCACGGTTTTGTCAGAGGCTGGCAGCTTGTAGCCGTGGTCGCTGGCTTCAAGCTCAGCCGGAGACCAAGGAAGTGCATTGACTTCAAGCGGCAGCGCGCCCTCCACAGATAATCCGTGTCCTTCGCGTCCTGCGGTGACGGAAGCATACCGGACATCCGTCTTGTTGCCGCACTCCTGCGGGCGGAGGTAATCCGTGAACTGCTCGCTGACCTTGCCTGTGTACAGTCCCAACGGAGCTCCGGACTTACGGTCCCAATAGTTCTCATGCGGCCCGCGGCCGTACCAGGAGACCGTGTCCAGGCTGCTGTCCAGCTCGAAGACCATCCCGAATTCCGGGATCTCCGGCAGGGTACTGCTGCCCGGGTTAAGCTCCTGTACGATCTCAACCGAACCATCCGTACGAATCTCGTAATGAACACGCAGGGTAGACTGCGGCAGCGCACCCAGCAGATAGTCGGCAGTCACGAAGCCGAGGCCCCCTTCCACACGGCAGCTGAACCGGGCCAGCTGACGCTCGTAGGACGCTTCCTTCCAGACCGCACAGCGCTCGGGATGCTTGTTGCCCAGATCATTGTCTGTTACAGCTCTCCAGAAGTTAGGTCTGGCCGGTGCGACGAGAACCTCCTTCCCGGAGGACTTCAGTGAGACAAGCGCGCCGGTGGCTGTCTCGAAGGCAAGCGCGAATCCGCTGCCCTCAAAGTTCACGAAGCCATCCTGTTCCTTCACTTGCAGGGTACCGCCCGAAAGTTCCGGGTTGCGGGACGGAATATAAGGGCTTAACACGAACTGTTCCCAGGCAATTTCATGCGCGTCCTCAGACCAGGCGGTTGCGCTCTCCTGAACAAACGACACCGTAAGCACAGCTTCCTTGTCAGATTCCAGCAGCGCTGAATCCAGCGGAACCGTGAAGCCGGCTGCTTCGCCAGGCGCTGCGGAGAGCGGCAATTGTCCTTCCTGGGCCGCTACGCCGTTCAGAGCCAGCGTCCATCTCAGCTGATAGTCTGCCAGGTCCGTGAACAGGAAGTGGTTGCGGGCCTCGAAGCTTCCGCTCTTCAGATCCAGGGCGGTGATGGCGATATTCTGATAGCATTTCTTCACCTCGTAGAGCTTAGGCGTCACGCTGCGGTCCGCGAACAGCAGCCCGTTGCCGCTGAAGTTGCCGTCATGCGGCTTTTCCCCGAAATCTCCGCCGTAAGCCAGATAAGACACGCCTTCAGGAGTAGTTGTGCGGATCGCCTGATCCACCCAGTCCCAGATGAATCCCCCCTGAATACTGTCATATTTGTCGAACAGCTCGGTGTACAGATGCAGGCCGCCGCAGGAGTTGCCCATGGCATGGCTGTATTCGCAGAGAATGTACGGCTTCTTGGGATTGCTGAGTGCGTACTCCACGACTTCATCCGGCTTGATGTACATCGTTGATTCAATATCGCTGGCCGCGTCCGAAGGTCTGTAATGATAAGTACCTTCATAATGCACCGGACGGGTCGGGTCAGCTTGCTTCAAGTGGTCATGCATGGCCAGGAAGTTATCGCCGCCGAAGGATTCGTTGCCAAGCGACCAGATGATGACGGACGTGTGGTTCTTGTCGCGCTGCATCATGGAGTTACAGCGGTCAATGACGTTCGCGCGCCATTCCGGACGGCTGCCGGGAACGTTGCCATCATGCAGTTCCTTCTGCCCGTATTGCCAGGAGCCATGTGTCTCCAGGTTCGTCTCGTCAATCACATAGAGACCGTATTCGTCGCACAGTTCGTACCATACCGACTGGTTCGGATAGTGAGAGGTCCGCACGGCATTGATATTGTGAAGCTTCATCAGCTTGATGTCGGTGATCATATCTTCCTTGGAGAGCGCACGGCCGGTATCGCAGGAGAATTCATGGCGGTTCGTTCCCTTGAATACGATCCGTTTGCCGTTGATCTTCATCAGGCCGTCCTGGATCTCGAAGGTCCGGAAGCCCGTCTTGCAGCTGAGCGCTTCCAGCAGCTGTCCCTGATCATCCTTCACCGAAATCAGCAGGGTGTAGAGATTAGGCTTCTCCGCGCTCCATTTCAGCGGGTTCTTCACGGCTGCGGACAGCTTAACGAGCTGAGTTCCCTCTTGTTCAAAAGCAAATCCGGCTGACACCGGCGCTGCCCATACCGGCTGCTGCTTGCTGTCGTAGAGCTGTACTTCTACGGAATGTGCGGAGGTGACCCGGTTATAATAGTTCTCCAGGGTCAGGTCAACTTGCAGCTCCGCATCGGTGAAGCTCTTGTCCAGCTCGGTACGGACGAAGAAGTCGGCTACCCGTACTGGAGGTGCAGTGTAGAGATAGACATCGCGGAAAATTCCGCTCAGACGCCAGAAGTCCTGATCTTCCAGCCAGCTCGCATCACACCAGCGGTAGACCTCAACCGCCAGCTTGTTCTCGCCGGGAAGCAGGTAGGCAGTGATATCGAATTCTGACGGTGTGAAGGTATCCTCACAGTATCCGGCGAGTTCTCCGTTCACCCATACATAAAAGGCCGATTCCACACCCTGGAAGCTGAGGAATACAGGTTGTCCGTCCCAATCCTGCGGAATGCTGAAAGAACGGATATAGGAGCCTACCGGATTGTATACCGTCGGAGCGAAGGGAGGCTTCAGATCCGGCTCGGACACTTCCCAAGGATAACGTACATTGGTGTACTGGGGATAATCATATCCCTGGAACTGCCAATGGGAAGGAACGGCGATATCTGCCCAGCCGGCAGCGTCGTATCCGGTCTTATAGAAGTCCTTGATCCGTGCATCCGGTGTTTCGGCAAAAGCAAATTTCCACGTTCCGTTCAGCGACTGGTAACGGGATGAGGAAGCTTTGTCCCCTTGCAGGGCGTCGGCCGCTGCCGGGAAGGACATCATGGAGGCATGGGCGTCTATACGGTTCAATTGAAAAATCTCAGGATTATTGTTCCATTCGGGATATCCGTTGGCAGGCTGCTGATATGAGAGTTTATTGCGCAAGTTAACATCTCCTTATATTGTTATATTCATATTATAGGATGGTAAATGTTCTGGGTATATATAATGATTTTCTTCAGTTATAATAAAATATGAAACAACAGATTAAAGCGAGATGCATCTGGAAGGAGACCGCTATGGATAGCACGATGATCTTTTGCGAGATGGAAGATATGCTTCTGCTGCCGCTGTATGCCACGACCATCGGGTATTGGGAGCATCAGGGGGAGATGGCCCGGCCTGCGGGATTCCCGGATTATCAGCTGCACCAGGTCCTCGGCGGGAAGGGTGAAGTCAATATCAAGGGCAAGTCCTACCTTGCAGGGGCGGGCGACCTGTTCTGTCTCTACCCCGATGTTCCCCATTCCTATACCCCGCTTAGCCGGGAGTGGGAGCTGGCCTGGATCTCGTTCAACGGAAGAGAAGCAGCCCAGATGCTGCTCTACGCCGGAATCCGCGAGTCCGGGGTCGGACGTCTGCGGGCAGAGCCCATACTTGCACCGCTGGAAGAGATGCTAACCCTCTCCTCGGGCAATGAGCTGCAGGACAATCTGGAGCGTTCCAAGCTGCTGTATGGACTGCTGCTGGATCTGAAGCGCAGCCTGCTTCCGGCCTCGAATGAGGACAACGAGCTTGCTCGGATGAAGCCGGTGCTGCAATATATCGAGCTTCACCTGCACCGCCCGTTGCTGCTGAAGGAGCTGGCCGAGGTAGCGTCAGTCTCGCCGCAGTACCTGTGCCGGCTGTTCCAGCGGACCGTCCGTGAACGGCCGGTAGCTTACATTAACAAGCAGCGGGTCAACCGGAGCAAGCAGCTGATGTTCAGCAGCCGGGGGCAGCGGATCTATGAAATCGCCCAGCGCGCAGGCTTTGAGAATGTCAGCTATTTCTGCGCTGTGTTCAAACGCATTACCGGCATGCAGCCGGAAGAGTGGAGAGGACTGCACGGACTGGACTAGAGACTGCTATAATTAGAGACAGCGCATTTATACATCTGGATCATCATCCGGGCTTACGCCCACCGAATTCAAAAAACAAAAGAGAGGAGGGATATTATAGTGATCCTGGGACAAAGCAGAGGTTATCAGATCCGGTTAATGGATGAGCCGGCGGCCAGAGAGATTGTCAACTGGAGGTACGAGCTGCCATATACCCTGTACAATATGATGGATGCGGCTGATGCCGCAGAGGATATCGAGGAGCTGCTGGATGGCTCTTATTTTAGTGTAACAGCTGCTGATGGAGCGTTGATCGGTTTCTTCTGTTACGGTCAGAACGCGCAGGTGGGGGAAGGGATAGAGAGCGGACTCTACCTCGATGGAACGGCCCTCGATATCGGCTTAGGGCTAAGACCGGATCTGACCGGGCAGGGCCATGGACTGGCTTTCCTGCAGGCGGGGATGAGGTTTGCAGAGCAGACGTATGACGCGAAGCGCTTCAGATTGTCGGTGGCAGCGTTTAACCTGAGGGCAGTCCGCTTGTATAAGAAGGCAGGCTTCGTCCTTTTACATAGCTTCGTGTATCAACACGGGGAGAGCGAAATGGAGTTTCTGCTGATGGAGACCCCGGACATGGCAGCCCGCCTATAGTGCGAGTGGAGAATACAGGGTGAAGTCTGTTAATATAGAATTATGGCATCATCCATATCAAAGGAGAATTCAATGTGAACGAGAACCTGAAGCAAGCGTATGTGCAGTTAGGATTACCTGAAACCGTAACCAGAGAGGAACTGAACAAGCGGTTCGATATGCTCCTGAAGCGAAGACGCGCCCTGACCACAGAGGAAGAGATAGCAGCCTACGAAGCCGATTTCCGGGCGTACAAGCTGATTCTTGATACCTGGGATGAGCAGGAGATCCAGAAGGCCGAAGATGATCGGCTTGCCAAGTATGGACGTTTCTCCGGTACAGCGAGCAAGTGGGAGACCTTCATGCGGCTTTACAAAACACATGTGATCCTCGGCATTATCGGGCTGCTGGTGGTGATTTTTGGCGGGAAGGCTCTCTATGACAATTACCAGCATAGACAATATCTAGCTTCCTTGCCGCCCGTGGATGCGAAGATTATGTTCATCGGCAGCTTCGGTGTCACGGATACGAGCGGCAAGACCGAGGAGCTGGAGAAGGCAATCATCGCGGCTTACCCGCAGTGGAAACGGGTGGAGACGGTGATGACTTATCTGCCCAGAACGGGCGACGGCTCCGATTCACTGGACATGAATTATATGCAAAAGGCAGTCGTGGAGCTGGCGGCGAACCGACCGGATATCCTCGTTCTGGATGAGGCCACTGTCAAGTGGATCGGCGGCCAGACCGGATTCCAGAATCTGGAGGCAATCACAGCGGACGGGAAGCTTGCTGCGGACGATACACGCATGCAGTGGGGAGTCAATGAGGACACGGGTAAGAATGAGCTGTACGGTGTGGATATTCTTAAATCTCCGTTCATCTCGGAGCTGCCTATCAATTATAATGCGAAATCCATCATTATCGGTGTCCTGAATGACAAGGACAAGGATAAGATGCTGGAGTTCGTGAAGCATATTGCGGAGGAACCGCCCGTCAAGTAAGCCGGAATTGGATCTGGATTCTTTTTGAAAAAACAACAAAAACCTCTCTTCCATGGCTGGTTACAGCGACCTGGAAGAGAGGTTTTTGTCTGCTGGTTGTTAGCTTGCTTGATTATACGTTCAGCCTTACTGCTCCAGACGGTAGCCCCCGTGGAATACAGGACCGACATATTCATTGAAAGCATATCCGTTACGGATGGCGGCAGAGACGAAATCCTTCGCCTTCACCACAGCATCCTTCACCGACAAGCCGTTAGCCAGTCCGCCGGTAATCGCTGCGGCGAAGGTGCAGCCGGCGCCATGGTTATGGGCAGGCTCGATCTTTGCAGTCTCCAGGACAAGGTATTCGCTGCCGTCGTAGAAGATATCAATCGCCTTGTCTCCGCCCAGCGCCTTGCCGCCCTTGACGACAACATTCCGGGTGCCGAGCTGATGGATCAAGCGGGCAGCTTCCTTCATCTGGTCAAGGGTAGTCAGCTTGCCGAGACCGGAGAGTACTCCGGCTTCGAACAGATTCGGAGTAGCCACCGTAGCCAGCGGCAGCAGCAGATCGCGGATGGCATCCGCACTCTCCGGGTTCAGTACTTCATCCTCGCCTTTGCATACCATAACCGGATCGATCACGACATTGGTCTGCTTGTTGCTCTTCAGGGCCTGTTCAGCAACCTTAACAATCTCCACACTGCCGAGCATCCCGGTCTTCATGGCATCCACAGGACCGCCGGCGAAGATCGTCTTGAGCTGTTCGGCAACGATGGCAGCATCGACAGGGTATACATTATGATGCCAGCCCCGGTCAGGGTCCATTGTTACAATTGTAGTCAGGGCACTAAGGCCGTAAGTGCCGTATTCCTCAAAGGTTTTGAGGTCTGCCTGAATGCCTGCGCCTCCGCTGGAGTCACTGCCGGCAATGGTTAATGTCTTAATGATTTTTGACAAAGGTAACGTCCCCTTCTTGTATATGAATAGTATGCTGCTTATTATAACAAAAATCATCGGCTTAGTCCGCAAAAAAAGTATAAGCTCCAAAATCGCACCGCAGCCTTGGGTGAGAGCAAGGGTTTGCCGGTTGCTGCACTGCATATCATGGTAGTCTAGTGGATTCTTTATTCAGGAGGCTGCCATGATTGAGATCAGTTTATGCATGATTGTCCGCAATGAGGAGAAGAGCCTGCCCCGCTGCCTGGCTTCTGTGGAAGGGCTGGTCGATGAGATCGTCATTGTCGATACGGGATCGGCAGACCGCACCAAGGAGATTGCCGGTGCCTTTGGAGCCGCGATTTATGATTTTACCTGGACTGAGGATTTCTCCGCTGCCCGTAATCACGCCTTCAGCAAGGCGACCCGGGATTATATTTTCTGGCTGGATGCGGATGACTATCTGAGAGAAGAGGATCAGGCGCTGTTCAGGGAGCTGAAGTCTTCGCTGCCGGAACAAGTGGACAGTGTGAATATGCAGTATAATCTCGCTTTTGACGGGGAGGGGAGGGTGACGGCCTCCTTGCGGCGCAACCGGCTGGTCCGCCGGGCGTGCGGGTTCCGCTGGATCGGTCCGGTGCATGAATATCTGGAGGTGTACGGCCCGTCGCTGGCAAGTGCCGTCTGTGTGACCCATGAGAAGGATAAAGCGTACACGGACCGTAATCTGCGGATCTACCGCAAACGGGAAGCGGAAGGGGAGAGCTTCTCTGCACGCGATCAATATTATTTCGCTAATGAGCTGCGTGACCACGGAATTCACAGGGAGGCCTGCCGGTATTATGAGTTGTTCCTCAGCGGCGGGCAGGGTTGGATTGAAGACAATATTCAGGCCTGCCTGCGGCTGGCTGAATGCCTGGAAGCGCTGGGGGACAAGGAAGCGGCCTTCACTGCGGTCACCCGTACGCTGCAATATGATGCCCCGCGTGCCGAGGGCTGCTGCCGGCTGGGAACCTGGCATCTGGAGAAGGGCCAGCTTCACCCGGCAATCTACTGGTTTGAGCTTGCCCTTCAGCTGCCCGGACAGGCGGAATCTATGGCGATGAAGAATGAAGCCTTCGCCACCTGGATTCCGAATCTGCAGCTTGCGCTCTGTTATGACCGGCTGGGGCAGCATGAACGGGCCAACCGGTATAATGAGACTGCGCTGCTTCATTCCCCCGGCCATCCCAGCATGCTGTATAACCGGAATTACTTCCAGAAGCTTCTGGGCGACAAGTATGTCTCCTTGCAGCAGCTCTGAACACCAATAAGCGCTCCCCCCGCCGAGGCTGGGGGAGCGCTTATTATTGTCTAAGGATGTCCAGGCATTGCCGCAGGCTCCAGCAGCAGCTGAGGTTCACTCGTGCGGATGAATTCCAGCACCTTGTCATAGATAATCCGGTGGCCGTCCCGGTTAGGGTGGATGCCGTCCCGGCAGATGAACTTAGTGTAATCCGGCTGCTGCAGGAAGGCGCCCCGGACATCAATAATCTTCGTCTTGGTGCTCTCGGCGACCTTGAGGATAGCGGAGTTATAACGCTCCTGCCACCAGTAGATCTTGGTGACGCTGCCGAGGAATTTCATAATGTTCACTTCGGAATCGGGATTGTTGCCGCTGACCCACTTGAAGTAGTTGTCCGCATTCAGCGGTGGCAGACTCATCAGGATTGGCGTAATCCCCTGATTGTTCAGGAAATGAATCATATCCACCAGCATCCCCTCGAAGGCCGGGAAATCCGTCTTGGGACTATGTTCTGCCTCAGGATTGCTCGCAATCTCACTCCAGTGGTAGTCACAGTCATTGCCGCCGTATTCAATCAGCACCACATCCGGCTTCTCCTTCAGTACATCGCGCTTCAGATTGCCGAAGCCCTTCATCAGCGTATTGCCGAATCTGGCTGTGTTGCGCATAGCTCCCTTAAGCTTGCCCTGAAGCATAGAGACATAATTATCCTCCAGAATGACATATTTGCTTCGGGTCTCGTCATACACAACGCCCTTGGAGATAGAATCCCCGCTGACCATATATTTGAACTGAGACCCATTGGGCTCGTCGTGCTCCTCATTCCTGTTCATGCTCCCGCCTCCGATAACCCTAGTGTATATACAATCAGTGTAAACCATACGTGCAGCCGTGCCTATGTATAGATGTCATGGTTTCTTAAGGGGGCTGTAATCACCTGTTGTTAGTCCAGTCAGCAGACTGAATTCCCCATAGAATAATGGAGAGTGAATTTGTTACCAGGAGGCCATGTTGATGACGCAAATCATTGATTTCAGCAGAAGTGCAATTAACAGCTTCAGTCAATCGATCACTATACCTGTTCCCCTGTCCCCTTCCAGCTATACGCTGACCGAATTCGGGCTTGCCACCTTACAAGGCGGGAGTGTCCTGCTCAATGCCACGGTCGGTGTTCAGACTACACTGGGCAATCCCAATCTGTTGCTCACCATCCTACGTTCGGGAACACCCGTGTTTACCCTGATGGCAACGGCGTCCGGCGGGCAGCGATATGATCCGCTAAGTCTCTCCTATGTGGATTTTAACTTTCCACCAGGGTATTTCACTTATACGTTGACGATTTCACAAGTGAATTCCTCTACGCTGAATTCAGCCAATCTGATAGGTCCTATAGATTTCTCGGGACTCTCCCTGGTGTAAGCCATGACGTTGTCTGCCCTCAGTTGTAGAGGGGAGGGAATGACTAATTCGTAATAAAAAAAACAGGTCCTGCCGCTTCCTCCAAGCCGGGCCTGTTTTGCTTTCTATCATCTTCATTCTTCGGAACTGCCTACCCGTTCTCTGCAAAAGGGCGTCCAACGCGTGTTTTCCCCGCACCGTTCCCGCTTAAAAAGGCGGCAGCCGTCCGCTCCAGGATTTTAACACTGTTCTCCCAGGTCCATGATTTTGAATCGGTCTCACCGCGTGAGGCAATCCGGCTCCGGAGTCCGGGATCTTGAATAAGCCGCATCACATCCGCCGCCAGCCGGTTCTCATACCGGTAGGACAACAGGCAGTTCTCCTCATGGCGGGCATACTCCAGATTTCCTCCCGAATAGACGGAGACTAACGCCGCCCCGCATCGCATCGCCTCAAGTCCTGGCAATGAACCGGTGTCGAAAATACTAGAGCTGACAAAAATATCAGCACCGTTATAGTGATAGCATAGCTCCTCGTCATTGAGCGGGGTGAAGAAGCGGTATTTGCCGCTGTCCATCATACTTCTCAGCGAATCGGAGGTAAAGCATTCATCCGGCGGACTGATGAAATTAATGTTGACCCACGGGAAGTGCTGCTTCACGATATCCAGCTGATTCACCAGGTAATCCTGCTCGCGGTGCCAGGAGAAGCCGTGCTCCACCTTGCGCAGGATCGCTGTTATGTTCAGCGGCTCCTGAAGCTCCTTGCGGATGTTCATGTTTCGGAATGATGCGCTGATCCCTACCGGCACAATGCTTCCGCTGATTCCGTGGCCCAGCCTAATCAACTCCTGCTGCCATCTCGAGAGGACAATGAGTTTGTCGGTAATGTGGTAGGAGGGGAAGGATATCTCGCTCTGCGGCAAAAAAAGAGGTTCATAGCACAGGGAGAGGCGGAGATGCATGCCTTTGCCGTTCAGGCTGGCTGCCTGTGAGGCCGGAACCGTAGTGTAGAAGTTGGAGACGATGATATCACTGACCGGAAAATCGGATTCACGGAGCAGCGTGTAGTCGGTAATCAGCAGAGTGGAACGGACGTCATAGGAAACATCCCCTCCCAGCGGCATGACAATCACAACCTGGTGGCCCCGGGCCGTAAGACCGTTCGTAAGCTCCACGAGCATGCGTTGCGCCCCGCCATGGCATAAGGTAAGAATGGGGAAAGTGAACCGCATCTGTGATCCCTTCCTTTCTGCACAATCGCCCTGCAAAAATGCGATAGGTATACTATTTTATTCAGTGAAAAGCGAAAAGTACCGCTAAGCGGTACTTTTGGAGGAAATGGGGTTATGGCAGGATGATCACGAATTGCGCAGGTTGCGCAGCTGGTTCACACAGTCTTGGATCTCCAGACTAGTGACATCCTCGAGCGAGACATCGATCATCGGCTTATGCGCCTCAAGCTTGTCCAGGAACTCAGCGGTGTGGAACAGCCCGGCTCCGGGAGCGCCGTGACGAATGCGTCCGCCGTCCTCATAGATTCCTTTGAGATGGGCGAGGATGATCCGGTCGCCGAACAGACTGAAGGATTGATCGACGATCTCATCCTGGAGATGGACCTCTTCACCGATCAGGTTGCACGGGTCAAATACGACACCGATGGAGCTGGAGGGTACCTCATCGAGGATGCGCCGCATTTTGGCCGGAGAGGACAGGGTATGGGTGCTGACGCCTTCAAGCCCTAAGAATACGCCCCACTTCTCCGCCTCCTCTGCCAGTTCCTCGACCGTTGCCTTAAGGGCATCCCAGCCGAGCTCCTCATAGCGGTAAGGGTCGAGCTCCTGGAAGGTCGAAAGTGCTCCCGTCTCCGTGGCGACCATAGGGGCACCGAACAGGCGGGCATATCGCAGATGCTCCTTGAAGCGGTCAATCTCCGCCCGGCGGACCGCAGGATCGGGGTGAATGGGATTAATATAGCAACCAAGCACGCCAATGCGGATACCAGCCCTGTCGAATTGCTCAGCGATATAGGAAGCTAGTCCGGGACTCAGCTTGCCCGGGGAGAGGTCGATATCCTGTATGGCTTTGGACAGAGCGAGCTGTACGAAATCAATATTGTAGGTCTGAAGAGCGGCAGTCAATTCCTTAAGCGGCAGGCAGCCGGCAGTATGCGCCAACGTTCCGTAACGAATAATAAACAACTCCTTTGGAATTCTATGAATTTATATCTATAATATTAATGACGCTTACATAGACATGCAAGGTTAAAGAGCGCATAGAGCACAGGAGGAATAGAGATGAATACAATAGAAGTGCGTAAGCAAGAGCTTGAGAACTGCCGTCCAGAGCCTACATTGGACCGGGAGACGGTTGATGAATTCTGGAATGAGCTGCTCTCAGAAGATGAGGAGCAGCCGCTGGAGGTGACCCTCACTCCTGAAGAGACCCCGTATCCGGGCATGAAGGTGAGCAAGGTCAGCTACATGAGCTACGGGGAGACTACGATCAATGCCTGGTATATCCAGCCTGCCGGTGTTACAGAGGACACGGGGGACCGGCCGTGTATTGTGACTTTTCCAGGTTACACCGGAGACCGGGGATATCCCGAACGTTACGCACATTTCTTGCTGCTTGGATACACTGTCCTGGCTGTAGATGTACGTGGACAGCTAGGGGAGACCGGCAATCTGCTGCCTCAGGAGCATGGCGTAGTCAAAGGCTGGATCAGCCAGGGGCTGCTGGAGAAGGAGCAATCCTATTATCTGGCGTTAGCTATAGATACGGTCCGGTCTATCGAGACGGCAGCGCAGCTGCCCGGGGTTGATCCGGCACGCATTGTGATTACAGGAGCCAGTCAGGGCGGGGGAATCGCGCTCTTGGCAGGGGCGCTCAGCCGCCGCGTGGCTGCGGTAGCCGCAGACATTCCTAATCTGTGCCGGCTGGATTTCGGAGTGCTGAATTCCACCAGCTCACTTACTGAGATTGCGGATTACCTGAAGCGCTATCCGGAGCATCTGGAGCGTGTGCTGGGGAACCTGGCCTTTTTCGACATCGTCAATCTGGCTCACCGCTTCACCATCCCTGTTCAGATGTCCGTAGGCTGGAAGGATACAGTATGTATGCCAGAGACGATCTATGCCGCTTATAACCGGATAGAGTCGCCTAAGGAGATTAAGGATTATCCGTTCTCCGGGCATGAGGTGAGCGAATTCCAGCGCAGACAGACGGCACTGTTCTTCCAGGAGCATCTGGGCTCCTGAGTGAAGCGTTCTAAGCCACAGTGATTAGCAGCGAGGGAATGGTGTGAAGATATAGTAAGAGTTGGCGCGAAGCCATGTATAGGCAGTCTAATCACCGGGAGGGAATTACGGATGGACAATCAGACAGGTAAGCTGCCGGCGGGAGTATTGGTGGAGAGCTTTGAGTATGACAAGAAGAATGAGGAGCTTGTGAAGAAGAGCTTCTGGAGCAAAACTAAGAAAGCCGCTGGTAAAATCCCCTTCACCAGAGAAGCGATAGCCATGTACTACTGTGCTATGGATGCCAAAACACCGCTATGGGCGAAAGGGATTGCCTTTGGAGCGCTGGCTTATTTCATTTCCCCGATCGATGCCATTCCCGATGCGCTGATCGGTCTGGGCTTCACAGATGATGCTGCCGTCATGGCTGCGGGTATCCGGGCCATTGCCGGACAGGTCAAAGAGGAGCATAAACAGAAGGCGGAGAAGTTTTTTGAGAATCCGTGAATTGGGGAATGATTGAACAAGGATGCGGCGGTCTGCTGCATCCTTGTTCTGCGTCTTCGCCTATACTCCGGCATCAAGCGGGCGGCTGTCTGAAGTCTGCTGCTTCGCCTGGTACTCCAGACCCCAATCTCTCATCAGCTTGATGATCGGAATCAGAGACCGGCCGAAATCAGTCAAGGAGTACTCGACCTTCGGCGGCACCTGATGATAGACCTCACGGTGTACAACACCATCCTCCTCCAGCTCGCGGAGCTGCAGGGTCAGCATGCGCTGGGTGATGCCGGGGCAGATACGGCGGAATTCATTGAACCGGACTGTGGAATCCATCATATGGTACAAGAGCACCCCCTTCCATTTGCCGCCGATAACATCAAGGGTGAATTCTACAGGACAAGCAGGGCCCTTGCCGTCCGGGCAAGTGCCGAAACCGCCTTTACGGTCGCGCATCACTGAACACGCTCCTTAGTATCATTTTGTATACTACATCACAAAAATGTGCGTACTTCTAAATGTGTTGTATATCCATTACTATAGGCATGGGAACAGGAAAACGTCAATTCCTTATCATGAACGGTACACAGAAAGGGAGTATGGAGGATGGAGAACACAAGCACAGCAACTCAAATGACGAAAGAGCAAATTTTGGCGGCCTATGAGTACAGACATGCGACCAAAGAATTCGACAGCAGCAGAAAGATTAGCGGGGAGGATTTCGGCTTCATTCTGGAGACGGGACGCCTGTCACCGAGTTCGTTCGGCTTCGAGCCCTGGAAGTTTGTAGTGGTCCAGAATCCGGAGCTCCGGCAGAAGCTGCTGCCATACGCCTGGGGAGCTCAGAAGCAGCTTCCGACCGCAAGCCATTTCGTGCTTATTCTGGCCAGACAGCCGCGTGATCTGGCAGCTGACTCGGAATATATTCAGAGTATGATGTCAGAGGTGCAGAAGCTGCCGGTTCAGATTGCAGAGGGCAAGCAGCGGGTCTTCGGCGCATTCCTGAAAAACGATTTCGGCCTGGCTGGCAATGAGCGGGCGATCTTCGAGTGGGGGGCGCGTCAGACGTATCTGCCCCTTGGCAATATGATGACCGCAGCCGCGCTGATCGGCGTCGATTCCTGTCCGATTGAAGGCTTCGATAAGCTGAAGATGGAGCAGCTTCTGGTTGATGAGGGGATTATGGACCCTGAACATTTCGGGCTGGCCTGCATGGTAGCCTTCGGCTACCGGACCGGCGAGCCGCGTGCCAAGACCCGGCGGACCGCTTCCCAGGTGATAGAGTGGATCTAGGAATCTAAATAATGAGAATGTAATAAGAAACGGATGCTGCCCCTCAGGGCGTCATCCGTTTTTTTCGATAAACGTTATGAAAGTACATAGAAGAGTCGAAAACTTATTGAAAATTTGCTGAAAATTCTGCTACTCTTAGGAGGTCAACTTGCTGCCGGTAAGCAGCTGCTTAAGATCGTCATTTCAAGATTGAAGGGATTCCTGCATTATGAAAATCATCCGCATTATCGCCGAGGTCGGCCTGCTGTATGTGTTCTTCCTGGCCGGAGACTATTTGCAAGAACTTCTTCATTTGCCAATTCCAGGAAGTATCGTGGGACTGTTGCTGCTGTTCGTCCTGCTGCTGCTTAAGATTGTGCCCGTGAAGCTGATCGAGAACGGCTCGTCCTTTATACTGGCGTATCTGCCTATGTTCTTCATCCCGGCCACCGCAGGCATTATGAACCATCTGGATATCTTCAGCGGAAGAGGACTGCTCCTGATAGGTATTCTTGTCATCAGCAGTGTGCTGACCATGGTTGTTACAGCACATTCCAGCCAGTGGATTGCTGCCCGCAGCGTCAAACGCTTAACACGCCGGACGTACCGTGCCCGTAATCTCCACGGGAAGGGGAAGGAAGCATGAGAATTCTGCTGGCTGCCAGCTTCGTGCTGATGAACGTGGTGATCTATCTGGTCATGTCCATGCTGTACAGACGCTACCGTCTTCCTGTCCTGCTGCCTGCACTGACGGCAACATTCACGGTTGTTGTGCTGCTCATGGGCTTCCATATCTCTTATGAGACTTATATGATCGGCGGCGACTGGATTAACCGCCTGCTGGGACCAGCGGTAGTATCGCTGGCTTATCCCTTATACAAACAGCGGCATGTCTTGTGGAAGAACCTTCCCGCCATTCTCGGCGGAACGGTCACCGGACTTATGGTCGGAATGTTCAGCGGACTGCTGATGGCAGCCGGACTCGGCTTCTCCAAGCTGTATGTGCTGTCCATTCTGCCCAAGTCGATTACCACCGCTGTAGCGATCCAGATCTCCAGCAATCTCGGCGGAGATTCATCGCTGACCTCCGTGTTCGTGATGGTTGCCGGCTTCACCGGAGCTATCGGCGGCCCCTATATTATCAAGCTGTTCAGAATCCGCAGCGAGTCGGGGATCGGCATTGGCCTGGGCACAGCTTCCCATGCCCTCGGCACAGCCAAAGCGCTGGAATACGGCGAGGAGTCAGTGTCCATGAGCTCAGTAGCCATGACCGTATGCGCTATTGTCGGCTCCATCGCCGGACCGCTAGTCGCATGGGTCATGTACCATTAAGCTTGCATGCCTTAAGTAATCAGCCGTTCACACGCAGCCGGATTACGTTCCAGGAAGCAGCCGGAAGCATTGCGCTCACCCGGCCGCCGTCTGCGGCTGCCGTTCCCCGGTTGTGCGGAAGCACATTCGACGGGTTGGAGCGGGTATTGGCCGCCTGAAGATCCTCATGCTCAAGAACCGTGTGCTGAATAACCTCTACAGCGCCGAAGCTCCGCAGATCAACCGCCAGCTCCATGTCTTCGCTCAGATGGCGGTTCACTGCAAACACAGTAACCTCGTTCAGTTCCTCGTTATATACACTGACCGCTTCCAGATAAGGAACGTCGGTGAAATCCTTGGAATCATATTTCGCACTTGTAATCAGCGGGTGAAGCACCGTTCCCCGGCCGTAGATGGAGGCATGCATGTAAGGATAATAAGTGGTCTGCAGCCAGAGCGGTCCGCCATCCTCCGTCATAATTGGTGCAATGACATTAATGAGCTGGGCGATACAAGCCATCTTGACCCGGTCTGCATGCTTGAGCAGGCTGATCAGGCAGCAGCCCACCACCAGCGCATCCTCCAGGGTATAGACATCCTCGAATTCAGGCGGTGCAATCTGCCAGTGCTGCTCGGCACGGCTAGAGCCCTGCGACTTCCACACATTCCATTCATCGAGGGAGAGATAAATCTTTTTCTTGCTTTTCTTCTTAGCCTTGATATAATCACATACTGCTGCTACGCTGTCGATGAACTGATCCATATCAAGCGATTGGGCCAGGAAGTTCGCTGTGTCTCCATCATTGTTATTGTAGTAAGTGTGCAGTGAGAGGAAATCGACATTATCGTAAGTGAGATCCAGAACTGTAGCTTCCCATTCGGCAAAAGTACTCATGTTGCTGCCCGAGCTGCCGCAGGCGACAAGCTCCAGGGAAGGGTCCACCCAGCGCATCGCTTTGGCGGTCTCATTGGCGAGTCTTCCGTATTCGACCGCAGTCTTGGCTCCGATCTGCCATGGACCGTCCATTTCATTGCCCAGACACCAGGTGCGGAAATTGTGCGGAGCCTTGTAACCATGGGAGATCCGCAGGTCACTCCAGTAAGAGCCGGAGGGATGGTTGCAGTACTCGACCAGATTCCTCGCAGCATCGATCCCGCGGGTGCCGAGGTTCACTGCCATCATCACTTCAGAACCGGCCAGCTTGGCCCAATCGGCGAATTCATTCGTGCCTACCTGGTTAGTCTCTGTAACCCACCAGGCAAGTTCAAGAGAGCGCTTCCGTTCCTCTTTGGGTCCAACGCCGTCTTCCCAGTTATAGCCGGATACGAAGTTGCCTCCCGGATAACGGATGATCGGTACGCGTAGTGCCTTAATGGCCTGGAGGGCATCGCCGCGGAATCCGTTCGCATCAGCGGTAGGATGTCCCGGCTCATAGATTCCGCCATACACGGCCCGGCCCAAATGTTCAATGAAGGAACCGTACAGCCTTGGATCTACCTCGGCCAGCTTAAAGTCTTTGTCGACAATCATCTTGGATTGAATGCTCATAGTTAGAAGCTCCTTTGTGTTAGATTAATGAAATAGCTAATCGTTCAAGCCCGTTTATGATTACATGATACGAATTACGGGGTATACTAAGCAATAACTAATTTTAGGATTAATATAATAACTAATTCAAAGAGCGCGGAGGGCCACGCCGATGTATTTAACCACAGATTCCGAATCGCTGAAGGTCTATGAAGCACTTGCCAGCGAAGTGCGGCTGCGGATTATCGATCTGCTTAGCAACGAGGAGATGCATATCAAGGAGATTGCAGGCAGGCTGTATCTCAGCAGCGCCATTGTCAGCTCGCATGTAGCGAAGCTGCAGAAGGCCGGCATCGTCAGCTCCCAGATGAAGCGGATCGACGGGGGGACTTATAAATTTTGCTCACTTTCCGCGAATTTCTTGCAGATTAAATTATCCGGGGCCAAAGGAATTGCCCGCAAGGTGGTCGAGGTCTCTGTCCCTGTCGGGCATTACACCGATCTGGAAGCTTCACCGACCTGCGGCATTGCCACCACCGAGAAGCTGATCGGGTATTATGACGACCCGCGTTATTTCCTGGACCCGCAGCGGGTGGATGCCGGCATTCTCTGGTTCGCCAAAGGATACGCGGAATATAAGGTTCCAAATTATCTGTTCATGGATCAGACGGTGCAGGAGATTGAGATTTCAATGGAGATCGGCTCGGAGGCGCCGAGTGTGAACGAGAAGTGGCCTTCGGATATTTCTTTTATGATGAATGGCATTTCGCTTGGCAAATGGACCAGTCCCGGTGACTTTGGCGTAATGAGAGGCCGGCTGACCCCCGCCTGGTGGAAATCGGATGTGAACCAGTACGGGCTGCTGAAGGTGCTCAGAATTAATGCAGGGGGATCTTATATAGACGGCCAGCAGATATCGGCAGTGACCATTAATCAGGTGGGCTGGCAGCAGGATCAGTGGAGCTTCAGGTTCACGGCAGAAGACACCACCCGAAGGCGGGGCGGCTTAACGTTATTCGGGCGCGGCTTCGGGAATTATGAGCAGGACATTGTATTTCGTGTGTATTATGAGTAAGCGGGACCTGTCCGCCGAATGGCAAGTGGAAAAGACAAGGAATAAATAGCTTTGTTCAGATGGGATGTTTGCAAAAGGGGTCCGCGGGTAACTATAACTAAGTAATCCAAATCGCGTACAACTTGCATACAAGGAGGAATTCACATGTCGGATCAATCCCATAATGAAGCAGACATCCGCAACAAGGAGAATAAAGACGGGGATTCACTCGCAGAACGCAAAAAGATGGAGAATGGTGTGGATATTGAACCGGAAGCCGATGATTGGGAAGCCAAACCGGCCGAAACGGCCCATCCTGACCCGCTGCCTAAGAATTAAGGTAAATAGGGCAATAGGGTATAAGACAAATGCACGTAGCAGACTGTTCCTCACGGAGCAGTCTTTTTTTCTTTCTGGCATAGGAATCAACAGGGTCAGCCATGCGCAGATCCGCCAGATATTCCCGTCATAATGTCCCGTTCTTGGAGACATACTAGCTCCAATTGGAAAATAGTTGGGACCGGAGGCGGGAATAACTACGATGACACCGTTACTTTTACAGCATAGTTACAGTGTAGTGGCTGCGGCAAGTCCCTATCTGTTCTATTTCACTGTATACTCGTTTCTGGGGTGGATCCTTGAAGGCAGCTATAACCTCTACAGCACGGGGACCTTTCGGAAAGAAGGCTTCCTCAAAGGGCCATTTAAGCCCATGTATGGCTTCGCACCGCTGCTGCTGCTGGCGGCACATGAAATTAGGCTTCCCTTTCCATTATTCCTGCTGCTTGCGCTGATTGTCCCTTCTACGGTTGAGTTTGTCAGCGGCTGGCTGCTTAAGGGGATCTTTCGTAGACAATGGTGGGATTATTCAGGGATGCCGTTTCAGCTGCAAGGGCATATCTGCCTGAAATTCTCGCTGTATTGGTGGGGACTGTCAGTGGCTTGTATCTTCGGCTTGCAACCGCTCGTACACTTCCTGTATCTGCAGATGGAGCGGGTATGGATGCCTATACTGCCCATCGCCCTGCTAGTATTCACAGTGGATCTGCTGTGGACCTTCCGCACCCGCCGCCGCGGGCTGCAACTGCTGGATCATTTGTTGGAGCCACCGGAGCTTGGCGAAGGCTAAGGAATTAGTGACGAACGTGAATACAAAAAAACAAAAAAAACCAAAGATATCTCCGGCGTATGTCTGGAGGTATTTTTGGGTTGCATGGCTTTTTGTTTCGTAACAGTTTTTATTCACTTGCATCACAATTGTGCGTCAGACAAGGAATATCATACAACCATGTCAAATATAGTGCTAACCCGGTTTATTCATTAACCGTGGAGCGGGAGGGCACATGAACAACTTTTTCAGCAAATACAGCCGGGGTATTATTATTCTTGAAACGCTACTTATTGCAGTACTCTCACTATTGCTGATACGGGAAGTCAACAAACCAGTCCCTTTGGTCAGGGACCAGCAGGACTTGATTACGCATTTTGATCAGCTGGATTTGGACAGAATTACAGAAATGATACATAGATTTAAGCTGACGGATTGTGAGAATCAGCCGAATGATTTCGTGGTTCATCCGGTTTCTTTCCGCAAGGATGAGCTATAGGCTGGAATTAAGAAGGATATAGGGACTAATTGAATTCAAGTCAGGAGGAAGCTTCATGTCAATGTCTGAGTATTACCGGGAACTACGGGGCAAGGCGGGCAACGGGCTGTTAATGATGCCGTCCGTAGCAGCTGTAGTAAGGGATGAACAGGATCGGATTCTGCTGATCCGCAAAAAGGATGAGACCTTATGGGGTCTGCCTGCCGGAGCGGTTGAACCTGGAGAGACCCCGTCCAGGGCGCTGCGCAGAGAGGTGTTCGAAGAGAGCGGCTTAATGGTTACGCCTGAACAGATTATCGGCGTCTTCGGCGGTGAGAAATTCAGATATGAATATAGTAATGGAGATCAGGTAGAGTACACGGTTATTGTATTTGAATGTGTCATTGTTAAAGGTCAGCTCAGGAGCCTGGACGGAGAAGCGGAGGAGCTGAGATTCTTCAAGGAAGATGAACTGCCGGGGCTGACAATCCCTTATCCTCCGAAGCTGTTCGTGCGGGATGGTGCTGCATCGCGCAAGGTTATATGGGAATGAAGAATGTATTTAATTAATGAAGGAGTAGTTACGATTGCGGATTTTGAATTTACAATCCAGAATGATCTACTGCGGCGCAGTACTCCTGTCCGTCTTGCTGGGTCTTGGGACCAGGGCATACGGGAACTCGCTGCCGCACTTTGTCAGCGAACACTTTGGGGATGCAATCTGGGCAGGGATGATCTACCTTGCTTCCCGTGTGCTGCTGATCCGGCATCCGCTATGGATGTCGCTGGTCCTTAGCCTGTGCTTCAGCTTCGGAATTGAGTTCAGCCAGCTCTATCAGGCAGAGTGGATTCTGCATGTTCGTGCTACAACCCTTGGCAGCTTGATTCTCGGCCACGGCTTTCTCTGGATGGATCTGGTCCGGTATACAGCCGGAATTCTGTTCTGCTGGACGGTGGACCAAATCTTACAAAATTGATTCTGGATTATATAGGAAGAAGAATATATATTAAGTGAGGCGATCCGGTCTGTAATAATCTGGAACAAGCATGCCGGTCATCTGCCGAATGCTGCTTAATATGGAGATGAGTAACCGTAAATGACGAACAGCTTATTAGTGGTATGTCTGTTGACACTGATTATTCATACGGCGGAGACCTTGTCGTATTCGGTGCGGTTTGCCGGAGTGAAGCTGAACAAGATCGCCATCGCTTTATCCCTGACTGGAATTATCGTGCTGGTCTCCAGAACCGCAAATATGGTACAAGGTCCCTTAACGGCGAAGTTCGTAGATTATGCCAAAGCTGACGACAGCTTCCCGCTGCTCAACTATCTGCGGATTATTATGCTGGCCTCTTCACTGGGGACATTGATCGCTATCGCCTTGTTCCCGACCTTCGTAGGACTATTCGCAAGAGTGATTTCCAAGCTTGAGATCGAAGGCTCCATCCCTAAGCTTCTGACGAGTGTAACGGTCAGCCAGCTCAAGAATACGCGCAAATATATCCGCAGACCGAAGGTCAGGCTGAGCAGCTTCCGTTATCTTGGAATTCCCAAGCGCTTTATCGTGATGAATGTCTTCGTGACGGCCTTCTACACGGTTGGCGTATTATCCTCGATGTATGCGGCCAAGCTGCTGCCGGAATTCAGCACCACTGCTTCCCAGGCATCCGGACTGATTAACGGGATAGCAACGATACTGCTGACGGTGTTCATCGATCCGCAGCTGGGAATCATCACCCATAAGGCAACGGAGAATGTGGAATACCGTGACCAGCTCGGGAAGATCTATGTACTCTTGATGGGCTCGCGCTTCCTGGGATCTCTGCTGGGCCAAGCCCTGCTGGTACCGGGAGCCTTCATTATCACCTGGCTGGTGAAGCTGCTCTGACCCTCACGAATATGCTGCTTCGGCTACTTCGGCAGCCTAAGCTCTGCGGCACGGAGTGCCGTGCTGATCTGTTGCTCCCAGTTGTACAATTGTCCGGCCATAGTACGGATCTCCTTCATCCGGTTATATGACAGCTTCATTGCAGCGGCAGCCTGGGTGGCGTCCCCCGCCTGGACAGCGGCTTTGTAACGCTTGTCGGCCTCGGTTCTCTCTGATTGTGCGGCTGAGAATAGCTTGTTCTGGGCGGCAATCTGCTTCTTGAGCAGGGTGACGGGGGCAAGGGCGTCCTTAGCCGGCTTGTTCTTCGCGGCAGTTAACGCTTTGGCTTCTGCCAAGGCTGAGGTGGCCTTCTTCACTTCAGCCCGTGCTGCGGCAGCGGCAGCCTTAAGCTTATTGCGCTTCAACTCAAGCACAGTGGCACTCTTCAGATTGCTTACCTTGCGGGCAGCGGTGATCTGTTTGCTGAGAGCAGTATACTGGTCCAGGAGCGGAGCATGCTTCTTCTGCACCGCTTCCGAGGCAGCCTTAAGCTTGGCGAGATGGGCAGCATTAGTGGCTTGAAGCTGCTTGTTCACTGCGGCAAGTGCGGCGTTATTCTGTTTGCGCAATTCCTGATTCCGCTGGAGGTCAGACTTCAGCGATGCCTGAAGACCCGTATAGTCTGTATACAGATTATGAATCTCGTCCAGCGCAGCATCCCACCCGGAATCGGCAGAGACACCGGACAAAGGATATGTACAAAGTGACAGCAGTATCACCAGCACAAACAGCCTTCTTACAGCTCTTCCCGAGAAAGGTGTAACAACTCCCATACCTCTCCAATTCGTCAAACCCATGAATTTAAACATTGCGTTCAGCTCCTCTGATTGTTAATTTGCCAATAGGCACCAATAGACACAAAGAAGCACCTCCAAGAAAGGCATGAACTGCCTGTCCTGCGAGGTGCTTCTCCCGCTTAACGTGTGCTATTGTGCATTTACTATAACCCCGGTGAACCCGTATAGTCAAGCATTTTTAGGAACGTTAGTTCGTGGAATGGGAATTTTATCTTCTTTTTTGTATATGACTCAGCCGGAAAATCTAGTAGAATGTATCTGTAGTTTACAATATTATATAATGTTCGACATCTTGGTACTCACAGGAATAGGAGATGCCTTATGCAGCTTAGACATGTGAAAATAAAAGGAACAGGCAAATATTTGCCGGAGCGTGTAGTCAGTGATGCAGAGCTTGATCAGATCCTTGGCACAGCACCGGGCTGGGTGAACAAAATCACCGGCGTCGGCACCCGCCATTATGCCGGCATAGATGAAACCGCCTCTTTCATGGGTGCAAGAGCCGCTGAAGCGGCCCTCGCCGATGCAGGCCTCAGCTTCAGTGAGGTCGATTGTCTGGTGTGTACGAGCGGAACCAAGGAGCAGCCGCTGCCGAGTACCGCCGTGTTCATTCAGCAGGCCATGGGGCAGGCGGATTCCGGTGTTCCGGCTTTTGATATCGATGCGACTTGTCTCAGCTTTCTGGTGGGGCTTGATGTGATGTCCTACATGGTCGAAGCGGGCAGGTATAAGAATGTGCTGCTGGTGGCCACTGAGATTGCCTCGGTGGGGCTGAACTGGCAGGATAAGGAGAGCTCAGCCTTGTTCGGAGACGGAGCAGCGGCGGTGGTGATCGGACCTGCAGAGACCGGCAATTCCTCGCGGATACTCCATGCTTCGCTCAAAACCTACAGCAGCGGTGCACGTTATTCGGAGATTGCCGGGGGTGGGACCAGGTTGCATCCCCAGAATTATACAACAGAGGATGCACTGCCCTATCTGTTCCATATGGATGGACAGGCTATATTCCGCAAAGCGTCCAAGCTGCTTCCGGATTTCATTGCTGACATGCTGGGCGCCACAGGCAATAAGATGGATGACTTCGCGCTGGTCATTCCCCATCAGGGCAGTGCAATGGCGATGCGTCTCCTGCGTAAAAAGCTGGGAATTGCCGAGGACCGCTTCCTCGACAATACCGCAGGCCATGGCAATACGATTGCAGCATCCATCCCGATGGGACTGCATGAAGCGATCCGTCAGGGCCGGATATCGCGCGGAGACCGGATCATGCTGATCGGCACAGCGGCAGGGCTGTCTCTGGGAGGCATGATTATTGAGTACTGAGGCCCGGCGTATTCTGATTACCGGCGGACGCGCTCCGGTGGCCCTGGAACTGGCAAGGCTGTTCAAGGCGGCTGGCCACCGGGTATACGTGGCAGAAAGTGCTGAATATCATCTATGCCGTGTATCCTCTGCTGTCGAGGCCAGCTTCCGGGTGCCTGCACCAAGGCATCAGCCGCAGGCATATGTCCAGCGGCTGGCTGCGTTAACAGAAGAACTGGGCATTCACTGCCTGATTCCGACCTGTGAGGAGATTTTCTATGTCTCTGCTGGTCTTGAGCAGCTAACGGGGTGCCGCGTACTTACATCAGACCGGAGGATTCTGGCCGGGCTGCACCATAAAGGGGAGTTCATGGTCCTGCTCCGTTCGCTCGGCTTCAAGATCCCGGACACGTTGCTGATCAGCAGTGCAGACGAATGGCGGAGAGCCGTAAAGCAGGCAGCCGAGAAGGGGAGGCAGCGGGTCTACAAGCCCGCCTATTCCCGCTTTGCCTCTAAAGTTATTCTTCCGGGTAAAAGCTCCCCTTCGACTAATCCGCATAGTCGCGTTTCGGGTGAAGTCGAGCCTCCAGCAGGACTATCGGCCGGGGCTCCCTGGGTGTCCCAGGAGTACATTCAAGGCAGAGCGGTTTGTACGTACAGTATTATTCACGAAGGCACAGTTGTGGCGCATGCTGCGTATGACAGCAGGTACAGGACGGGGCGCAGCGGGGCCAGCGTGTATTTTGAACCATTGGAGCATCCTGCGGCTCTGGAGTGGGTGCAGCGGTTCGCCGCAGCAACCGGCTTCAGCGGCCAGATCGGATTCGATTTCATCGAACCGGAGAATGGGATGCTGTATCCGATTGAATGCAATCCGCGCGCAACAAGCGGTATTCATCTGTTCACGCCGGAGGAAGGGCTGACGGAGGCTCTGCTGAAGCCCGGTCTGCTCGTGCAGAGCGGAACAGTCATTGTCCCGCGTTCAGCCCGCACAGCCATGCTGACGCTGCCCATGCTGGGCTGCGGGCTGAAGCCGGGACCCGGGGGCTTCCGCAACTGGCGGCAAGCGCTGCTTGGAGCAGCAGATGTGGTCTGCCGCAAGGATGACCGCCGCCCTGCCCGCGAGCAGTTCCGCATCGTATACGCCGCCTGGAAGACAGCCAGGCGGCACCGCATCTCGATCACAGAGGCGTTAACTGAAGATATAGAATGGAATGGTGAGGCATGACCAAAGCGCTGGTAACAGGTGCAACCGGATTTCTTGGACGGCATACCGCCCGGAGGCTGGCGAGGATGGGCTGGGAGGTCTACGCGCAGGGACGCAACCCGGAGCAGGGAAAGCAGCTGGAGCAGGAAGGTACAGTGTTCCTGTCCGGGGATCTGCGTGACGCGGAGACTGCCTATAGTTTTTGCCGGGGAATGGATGTGGTGTTCCATTGTGCAGCATTGTCGTCACCCTGGGGCAAATACAAGGAGTTCTATACATGCAATGTGGAGGCGACAAGCCATATAGTTGAGGGGTGCAAACGGCATGGCGTAGGAAGGCTGGTTCATATCTCCACGCCCAGTGTGTATTCCAGCCAGCGGTCCCGCTTTGGCATCCGGGAGAGTGATCCGCTTCCCGGGCGGCCGGCCAATGCTTATGCTGCAACGAAGCTGATTGCCGAGCAGGTTGTCCGTCAGGCAGCGGGAGAAGGGCTTACTGCCTTCATGCTCCGGCCCAGAGCCATATTCGGCCCGCTGGACAACGCCTTGTTCCCCCGGCTGCTGGCAGCGAATGAGAGCAAGGGAGTGCCGCTGATGAATGGCGGACAGGCCAAGCTTGATCTCACCTGCGTAGAGAATGTAGTCGATGCCATGCTGCTCTGCTGTGAAGCCCCGCTCTCTGCTTCCGGCAGCGTCTACAATATTACCAATGGTGAGCCGCTAAGGTTCGAGGAGCTGGTCACCCGGCTATTCTCGCTGCTCGGCCTTCCGCTGCACACCCGGCGATTGCCCTACCCGGTAGCTTATACCGCAGCGGCCTTAATGGAGGGGATGTACAAGGTGCTGCCTATCCCGGGTGAGCCGCTGCTGACCCGTTATTCTGCAGCCGCACTCGGCATCTCCCAGACACTGGATATTACACTGGCCCGCGAGCAGCTGGGTTATCAACCGCGTATAACAACAGACGAGGGACTTCGTGCCTTTGCAGAATGGTGGAGGGAACAGCAATGATTACAGAAATTCCAGTTGGATTATCTATACTGTCTGCGGGCTATTGCCTGCATCCCGAGCGGCTGACGCTGCGTGGAGGCACACTGAAGCCGGTTGCCTTCCCGGCAGGTTACGCCCTGATCCGGCATCCGGAATACGGACCCATCCTGTTCGATACGGGCTACAGCGCGCGTTTCTTCCAAGAGACAGCAAGTCTGCCGGCCTCCCTATACCGCAAGATTACTCCGGTTGTCTACAAGGAGGAAGAGAGTGCAGTTCGGCGGTTGCAGGCAGGCGGGATCTCGCCGGAGGAGGTGCGGTATGTGGTGCTGTCGCATTTTCATGCCGACCATATCGGCGGGGTACGGGATTTTCCGCAGGCGCAGTATATATATTTGCAGAAATCCTACGATGCCGTAAGCGGGCTGGGTCCGGTGCGGGCGACGAAGGCGGGATTCCTGCCCGGGCTGCTGCCGGAGGATTTCAGACTCCGCTCCATTCCTGTGGATGATTCTTCGGCGAAGCGTGCGCTGCCGCAAGGCCTTCCGTTCACGGAAGCCTATGATCTGCTTGGAGACGGCAGCCTGCTGGCGGTTGAGCTGTCAGGCCATGCCGCCGGAATGATTGGCGTATTCGTCTCCACCGGCGAGCATGATTATCTGCTCTGCGCAGATACAGTCTGGTCGAGCCGGGCGTTCCGGGAGAACCGCAAGCCGCATCCGGCAGCAGGCTTGATCATGTCCAGCCGCACAGAATACCACCGAAATTTCGAACGGCTGCGCCAGCTGCATGAACAATTTCCTAAGCTTCGGATTGTGCCCAGCCATTGCCGCGAGGCGCTTGCGCACTGGGGAACGGGAAGTGTGACATGAAGCGCATCAGACTGGTGATCACCCATTATATTCTTACCAAGTGGGGCAGACGCTGGAAGAACCGGGCAGCACTCGAGCAGTGGCAGGAGAAGCGTATCCGGCTTCATGTAGAGAAGGTGAGGCAGCGCTCGGAATTCTACAGGGAGCTGTGGGCAGGTATTCCGTCCAAGGAATGGCGGAGTTTCCCGGTGATCGGGAAGCCGGAGATGATGGAGAATTTCGATCAGCTCAATACAGCGGGCATTACGAAGGAGCAGGCTTTTGCAGAAGCCTATGAAGCGGAGAACAGCAGGAACTTCAAGCCTGCGCTGCAAGGCGTCACCGTCGGGTTATCCTCGGGAACCTCCGGCAACCGGGGTATTTTTCTCGTTGGAGAAGAAGAGCAGGCTGCCTGGACCGGTACGGTGCTGGCAAAGCTTTTGCCGGGTGGACTATGGAAGCGGGCGAGCATTGCATTTTTTCTGCGGGCAAACAGTAATTTGTATGAATCTGTGAAGCAGGGACGGCTGCAGTTCCGGTATTTCGATCTGCTGGAGCCGCTACCACAGCTCTTGGCCCGTATGAAGGAATACCAGCCGGATATCTGGATCGCACCGCCGTCCATGCTGCGTATGCTGGCTGAGGCACAGCAATCAGGTGAGATGAAGCTGCATCCCCGCCGGATCATTGCGGTTGCGGAAGTGCTGGACCCGCTTGACTGGCAGCAGATTGAACAAACCTTCGGGCAGAAGGTGCATCAGGCTTATCAGTGTACCGAGGGTTTCCTCGGTGCGACCTGCAGTCACGGAACGCTCCATCTCAATGAAGATATTGTACATATCGAAAAAGAAATGCTGGAGGAACAATCACGCCGGTTCGTGCCCATCGTGACCGATTTCTCCAGAAGTGTGCAGCCCATCGTCCGTTACCGCCTGAATGATATTCTGACCGAAGCGGCGGAGCCGTGTCCCTGTGGTTCACTGTTCACGGCCATTGAGCGGATCGAAGGACGCTGCGATGATATTCTTTATCTGCCTCATGCGGCAGAGAGCATGCAGGTCACGGTTTTCCCTGATTTCGTTACCCGGGCCGTGCTGGCGGCTTCCACAGATATTGAGCATTACAGGGTCATCCAGCACAGCCTGACTGAGCTGGAAATCTCCTATCGTACACGAACCGGCACCGATCATGGCACGGAGCAGCAGATTACAGCAGAGCTGACGCGCTTGTTCGCCAGGCTATCCTGTATCCCTCCGAAGCTGACTTTTACCGCCTACAGCTTCGTGCCCGGAACTGTGAAGCTGCGCCGTGTGGAGAGGAGCTGGAAGCCGTGAAGAACCGGGTAACGCAGTATGACCGCGATTCTGCTCAGGGGCTGGACTGGCCGGATACGGAGTATGGGCAGTATGCCCGGGAGTATCTTACACCGCTGCTGGAGCGGGGAGCGCAACCTTTTATCGATAATGTGAGTACAACTGTTAAGGTGCTGACCATCGATGGTCTGCCCGTTCCGATTACGGTCAACGAAGCAGACTATGACAATTCGTATGTATGCTCACCCTATACCCACTATGTCAGTTATGCGCGTGAGGAGCTGGCCCTGCTCAATAACCGGTTGCTAGAGGGCTTATTGTCGCTAATGCTCACAGGAATGGGCTGGATGCTGCGGCAAGCACGCTTCAACCGGGTGGTTCAGGTGAATAACTGGCTGTTGTCCACCAATCTGTATCCTGCCTTAAGTGCGGAACAGCTGACGGCGGTACTCGATTTCCTCCGCCAGACTTATCCGGGTTATACCTTAATATATCGTTCGCTTAGCCGTGAGACCTCGGGAGAACTCATTGCCAGACTGCAGGGGTATGGCTGCAAGCTCGTTCCAAGCCGGCAGATCTATCTGCTGCATCCGAATACCTCCAGCTCGAAGGCCAGATGGCTGGTCAAACGCGACAGAAATCTGCTGGCAAAGCACGGCTACACTGAGGTTGGTCCGGAGGAGATCACGCAGGAAGACATTCCCCGGATCGTGGAGCTGTACAGACTGCTGTATATCGATAAATATTCGGCCTATAATCCGCAGTTCACCGAAGCCTATATTGCCCTGGCGCTGGAACGGCGGACCTTGCAAATCTGCGGTCTGCGCAAGGAAGGAAGACTGGATGCGGTGCTGGGCTTCTATGAGCGGGATGGCGCAATGACGGCGCCATTGTTCGGTTATGACACGAGTCTGCCTCAGTCCCTAGGACTCTACCGTATGCTGTCCGCCGTCCTGATCGGGCTTGCGGGCAGCAGAGAGCTATTACTGCACGAAAGCTCGGGCGTCGGCCAGTTCAAGCGCAACCGGGGAGCGGCCGGAGCCACCGAATATTCGGCGGTGTATGACCGGGGTACCTCTCTGCTGAACCGCTGCGGCTGGTCCCTCCTGGAGCTGCTGCTCCGCCGGATCGGCATGCCGCTTATTCAGAGGCTGAAGCTGTAGGCCGTAATCATGAATGTGAGACTTGGAGGCAGAAGATGAACTTAGCTAACCGTATTACCTTGTTCAGGATATTGCTGATTCCGCTGTTCATTGCGCTTTTTCCCATTTACCCCGAAGCATGGGTCAACCAATTCCCGATCCTGGAATATTTAGATGTACATGGTATTTTTTATGCAGCCATAGTTTTTATTGTAGCTTCTATAACAGACAAGCTGGATGGGTACGTGGCGAGAAAATATAACCAGACTACCAATTTTGGAAAACTGCTTGATCCGTTGGCAGATAAGCTGCTTGTTGCTGCCGCGCTGATTCTAATGGTTAGTGAGCACATGATCCCATCTTGGATTGCTTTTTTAATATTAGCGAGGGAAGTTATAATGATGGGTGTCCGTATTGCCGCTTCAGCGCAGAAGGTAGCATTGGCAGCCGATAAATACGGCAAATGGAAAATGGTCCTGCAAGTTGCTGCAATCTCGGCCATTCTTTTGAACAACGCGCCCTTTAGCCTGTTCACTTCCTTCCCTGTTGACCTAACCCTGATGTATGGTGCATTAGTCATAACTGTATACTCGGGTTACAACTACATTAAGAACAATTATCTGCTGCTGCAATTGGAGACTCATTCAACACATCATTAGAAGGAGGTGCCTCATGAACACTAATCCAAGCCAGCCCCAGGGGCATGAGCCGGTTGCACTGATTACCGGAACCTCCAGCGGATTCGGGCTGCTGACTGCAATTACGCTGGCCCGCAGAGGGTACCGGGTCATTGCCACGATGCGGGATCTCAGCCGCAGCAAGGAGCTGGTTCAGAAGGCTGAGCTGGCGGGGGTACGGGAGCGCATTCATCTGCAGGCACTGGATGTGACGGACGAAGCCTCGATTGCATCTGCCATTCAGTCTAGTCTTGAGCTTGCCGGCAGAATGGATGTGCTGGTGAACAACGCCGGCTTCGCTGTAGGCGGATTCGTGGAGGAGGTCAGCATGGAGGAATGGCGAGGGCAGCTGGAGACCAACTTTTTCGGACTGGTTGCTGTGACGAAGGCGGTGCTTCCCCACATGCGGGTCCAGCGCAGCGGTCTGATCATTAACGTGAGCAGTGTCAGCGGCCTGAGCGGATTCCCGGGTTATGGTCCGTATGCCGCCTCGAAGTTTGCGGTGGAAGGGTTCAGCGAGAGTCTGCGCCAGGAGATGCTCTCTTTTGGCGTCCGCGTTGTACTGGTTGAACCGGGCTCCTTCCGTACCCCTATCTGGGACAAAGGGATTACGGGAATGCATGGAAATGAAGGCTCCCCGTATCACACCAGGCTTGAGGAGGTACTGCGGTACTCCCGGCGTGCGTCTGAGACGGCTCCCGATCCGCAGGAGGTGGCTGATCTGATTGGACGGATCACTGCGATACGTGCGCCGAAGCTGCGCTATCCTGTTGGCCGGGGCTCGCGGGTCTTGATGATCGGCAAGGCCTTGCTTCCCTGGAAGGTGCTCGAGGGCATCATTTCGAGGTCACTTCGGGCGATGAAATGATAGCATAACAGAACAGAACAGAATTGGGGTGGATGCTTTTGCCGGGGACAGTTGGATTACATATATGCTTTGATGAGCAAGGCCGGGAGATTGAGGTGCTGGATGTGACCCTGGTCGACAAGGATATCTACCGGATTGAGGAGACGCCGATTTTTAACCCGGGGATTGCGCTTGGCGATATTATCCGGGTGAGTGAGCGTGAGGGGATCGCGTATTATATTGAGACGGTGAAAAGGTCCGGGCTTGTCCGGTATGCCTGGCTGCTCAGCAAAGAGGCGGCGGCTTCCGGCGAGATCCGCAGCTTCAAGGAGCGGGTTACAGAGCATGGGGGCAAATGGGAGCAGATCTTCGGCGGCTTACTGGTAATTTATCTGCCGAAGCACTCTGCTATAGACGCGGAGCTGGAAATGTCGCGGATTATTGAGCATTTTGAAGGCTAATTATACGAATCTGAGGTGAAAGAAATTGAAGAAATTCTTGAAGCAGTGGGTGCCGAGTATTGCCATTGGCATTATTCTATCCTTATTTATCCGCACCTACGTAGCGGAAGCAATGCGTGTGCCTACCGGCTCGATGATTCCGACTATAGCGGTTAACGACCGCCTTGTGGTGGACAAAATGCTCTGGAATACCTCGCTGAAGCATGGCGATATCGTGGTGTTCCATCCGCCGGTTGCCGAAGATGCGCAGAAAAGATATGTAAAACGGCTGATCGGCCTGCCGGGCGATGTCATTGAGATCAAGGAAGGCAAGCTGTACCGCAACCATGAGGCTATTGCCGAGCCGTATCTCCAGGAAGCGATGACCTATACCTTCGGGCCGGTCACCGTTCCCGCAGACCATTATTTTTTCCTGGGCGACAACCGTAACGTCAGCTATGACGCTCACTTATGGGAGACTCCGTTCGTGGACAAGGATGCGCTGATCGGCAAAGTGCTGTTCGATGTGAACCAGTTGTTCTAAATCGGGTAGTCTACCACCACAACGTTCTCCAGAATTCCCTCCAGCATGGACACGAACTTCTGATGGGCCGGATGCGGCCCGTACTCACGCAGGGCTTCCTGATTCTCAAAGGTCACGCGGAGCCCCAGCGTATAGCCGTGGACATTCTGCTGCTCTTCGGTTACATTAATGCCTGCTGTAAGGTCAATAATGCCGGGGATTTGCTTTTTTAGCGCCAGCAGTGCTTGTAACAGGTCTTGTTCCTGGCCTTTATCGAATTGCTCATTGAAGCGGAAGACGACGAGATGCTCGTACATAATGGATCCCCCTTGAACAAAATGTTGGACTGCATTAGCGATTATACTATAAATCGGACGGATGGAGACGATCCGGATAGACATTTCTATTTATACAACGTCAGACTGGTGTGGATTGGACTCAGCATCGCAGCCTGCCTCTTCATTATTATCAACGCGCTGCGGAAAGAAGGCCTTCTTCAGTGGGGGACAGATTCGCTTATTATTCGCAAAAAGCGCATCTCCGCGCAAGGGATTAAAGCCATTTACATAGATGGTCCGATAGTAGGAATATTGCCTGCAGGCAAATGGATTGTCCCGGTTAATCTCTGCTTCAGGTTCACAGAAGACACGGTAGCGGTGAGGAAGAGACTAATGTACTGGGCAGAAGAGAACGAAATTAGGATAAAATACAAGAGATTTGTCAGATGGCTCTGAACAGAATATGGAAAGGCGTCTAAAGACAGGGATTCTATAGAACTAGATTGCTTGGAGTTTGTGACTTTCACCGGATTGTTACTTTACCGTCTGTTGACTATGATCAAGTGGAGCATAACGGAATATTCCTAATCAAGCGGAAACGGCTTGGCCGTCCTTTCAAGGGCGGCATCCGTTTCAGCGAGAAATAGAAGGATAAGTTACCGTGTGAAACCTGTAAGTTCTTATATTTAGTACAAAAGGGGTGCTGGTACTTGAAAGTACATGTCACGGATCTGAAGCACGGTGATTGTCTCATGGCAGACACTTTCAATGGTGTAGGGCTGCACGTTCTCCCCAAGGGGACGCGTGTGGAACGGGAAGAGATTAGTATCCTGATCCGGCACAAAATTGATTATGTTGATATCGAGCCGCGCAGCGGGCTGTATACGGACGCTGAACCGGGGCCCAGCCACGGGCTGCACGATGATTTTGATCTCGCTATTTTAAATTATGAAGCGATTTTTCTGGAAGCCTTGACGAAGGGCAGCTTCTCGCAGTCGGCAGTCGATGATACGCTGAAGCCGCTTCTGGAGACGCTGGAAGGGCAAAAGGATGTTGTCTCCCTGCTGCTTTTGCTGGACCGGGATGACATCGATACATATCACCACTCATTACAGGTGGGCTTATTATCTTATTATATTGCTGCGTGGATGGGTTACTCCAAGGAGGAGCGTTACCAGATCAGCCGTGCGGGCTATCTGCATGACATCGGCAAAAGCCAGGTGTCCCTGTCGATCCTGAACAAGCAGGGTCTGCTGACGGATTCCGAGAAGGATGAGCTGGCACGCCACACCTTCTATGGCTATGATCTGATCCGCGGCTCCAAAATGGACGAGGTTACCGCGCTGGTAGCTCTCCAGCATCATGAGTACGAGGATGGCTCAGGTTATCCGAATCAGCTGCTCAAAAAAGAGATTCATCCGTACGCCCAGATTGTTTCGGTAGCCAACATTTATATGTCGCTGACCACTTCTACTGCGAACCGTCCCAAGCAGGGGCTGGTTACCGTGCTGCGCAAGGTGCATGAGATGGGCTTCGGCAAGCTGAATGAGACGGTGGTGCAGGCATTGACCGGCCATTTACTGCCAAGCTTCGTGGGCAAGAATGTACAGCTCAGCAACGGCGAAGTGGGTATGATCGTCATGAATAACCCGCTGGACCTCTTTAAGCCGCTGGTCAAAGTAGGCGAGGGCTTCCGGGATTTGTCGCGTGAACGCAGCCTGTCCATTGATGAAGTGGTTAACTGAATAACCGGATGAAGAGGCACTGTCAACAGCGCCCGCTTTTAATGAACGGCCAGACTGTCCTTTTGGACGGTTTGGCTTTTTTTCGTGTGCAGAGAGAAGAAAGGAGGTTGCGCGCAGGAGTCCCTGTGACCAGTGGAAGGTTTGTATTCAAGTCATAGATTGGCTATGATTAATGAGAGATGGAAGAGTTGCATAGAGATTCTAGTCATTCTGTGCAGCAGCATAAAGGAGAAATGAAGATGCATACCGACAACCAGTTAGAGAAATTGAAGCAGCTCAAATACGAGCTTACCCGCTTTATGATGATTTACAAGTTCGCTCTTGCCGAAATGGAGACCAAGATTGATATCCTCAAAGAGGAATTCCAGCTCCTTCACGACTATAGTCCGATTGAGCATACCAAGTCCCGGATCAAATCTCCGGAGAGCATTATGAAGAAAATGCTGCGCAAGAACAGTGAGCTGTCCCTCGACCAGATCAGAGCAAGTATTAAGGACATCGCCGGGCTGCGGATCACCTGTTCGTTCATTTCGGATATTTATCAGGTCAGCGCCATGCTGCAGAAGCAGGACGATCTCAAGGTGCTTGAGGTGAAGGATTATATTAAGAACCCGAAGCCCAACGGTTATCAAAGTCTGCATCTGCTTATCGAGGTGCCCGTATTCATGTCGGACTGTCAGGAGCATGTCTGTGTTGAGGTACAGATCCGCACGATTGCTATGGATTTCTGGGCCAGTCTGGAGCATAAAATTTTCTATAAATACAGCCAGGCGGTTCCCGAGCATCTGACCCGTGAACTTAAGAATGCGGCTGACAAGGCGTACGAGCTCGATCTGCAGATGGAGCGGCTGCACCGTGAAATTAAGGAAATCAAGGATTCGCAGGAGGACGAAGATCCATTCTCCGAGTTGCGGGATATGATTCTTAACAATCAGCAGTTCAGTCTGCCGGATAACTTTGTTAAGCTGTTGAAGGAATAGATGATGGTTTGACAGAAAGACATATACATACAGGAGTTATCGAGGGAGCGACTACAGGATGAGTGACAAGCGTCTTCGTACCATTGCAGTGAACCAGGCGGGTTATTCAAGCGGAGGAGATAAGCTGGCTATGTTCTCCGGGGACACCCCACTTTACCATATAATTGACATAGCAAGCGGAAATGTGGTATTCACTGGACAGACCGGGTCTTATATTGAGGATAAGCCCAGCGGCTGCCGTGTGTGCAGCGGAGATTTCTCGGCGCTTACCTCACCCGGGAAGTACCGGATCGAGGGGGCGCAGGGGGAGCAGTCCGCTGCATTTGTTATTGCAGACAAGCCGTATCAGGAGCTGCAGCGGGGATTGCTGAAAGCCTTCTATTACTACCGCTGCGGCTTGGAACTTGAAGGAGAGTATGCGGGAGCCTGGGGGCATAAGGCCTGCCATCTGGCAGAAGGTACAGTCATCGGCCAGCCCGGGTTGAGACAAGACAGCAGCGGAGGGTGGCATGATGCAGGAGACTATGGAAAATACTCCGGGCCTGGTGCGAAGGCCGTAGCGGATCTACTTTTGGCCTGGGAGCTGTATCCTGCGGCATTTGCCGGTGTACATACACTGCCGGAGAGTGACGGCAGCCTGCCGGATGTCCTGCTGGAATGCACCGTGGAGCTGGACTGGCTATTCAAAATGCAGGAGTCCGGCAGCGGCGGGGTATACCACAAGCTGACTACAGCGCATTTCCCCGGACTTGATGTGATGCCGGAGGAGGATACTGCGGAGCTGTATTTCTCGCCGGTCTCTGCGGCTGCTACCGGGGACTTCGCCGGGGTGATGGCTATGGCGGCACGGATTTACAAGCCGTTCGATGAGGCATATGCGGCGCGGTGTCTGGAAGCCGCACAGGCTGCCTGGAGCTGGCTGACTGCGCATCCGCATGTGCCGGGCTTCACCAATCCGCGCGGGATTACCACGGGGGAATATGGCGATAAAGTAGACAGTGACGAGCGCTTCTGGGCAGCGGCGGAGCTATTCCGCACGACGGGAGATGAACAGTTCCATAGTGCAGCTCTTGAGCTTGCCAAGCTGCCGTTCCCCAAATACAGCTTCGGCTGGGGGGATATGGGCGGCTATGGCACACTGGCTTATCTGCTCATAGGGGAAGCAGGCACGGAGCCATCTCTCTATGCAGAGCTAAGAGAGGGCTTGTTGGCAGAAGCAGAGCGCCTGCTGCGGCAGAGCCGTCATGACGGCTACAGAATCTCGCTGCTGGAGCAGGATTATATCTGGGGCAGCAATATGCTGGTCATGAACCATGCCATGCTGCTGCTGGCAGCGGAACATTTCAGCGGGGAGCAGGAATATGCTGTTTGTGCTCTGGATCATCTGCATTACCTGCTGGGCCGCAATGTGCTGGGGATCAGCTATGTGAGCGGGTTCGGCGAACATGCAGTCATGTATCCCCATCACCGCCCGTCTGCGGGCGATCATGTGCTTGAGCCGGTTCCGGGCCTGGTGGTTGGCGGCCCGGACCGGGGACTGCATGATGAATATGTGAAGAAGCATTTGCGGCGCAAACCCGCAGCCCAGTGTTACGCGGATCACGAGGACAGTTATTCCACGAATGAGGTGACGATCTACTGGAATTCACCGGCAGTGTTCGTGACGGCGAGATTCAATAGCTGATCAGATAAGGAGACGGGTCCATGCAGTCATTCAAAGTGATTAGTCTGGATATGTTCCAGACCCTGGTGAATATTGAGAGCAGGCGGGCAGCGGTCTGGAGGCCGATTCTCCAGCAGAATTTCAGTGAAGCAAGGGCACTGCAGCTCGGCAAGCAATTGCTGGGCCGTTATTATGCCGCAGCCTGCGAAGCCCGGGAGGCGGGTACTTTTATCAGCAGCAGAGAGATTTATTACAGAGGGTTTCAGAGCGTATTCCAGGAGTCCGGCTTGGATTATGATTGTGAGCAGGCAGTGGATAACCTCTTCGCACAGCACAGGCTGTCTGAAATGTACGATGACACCGAGGCCTTCTTACAGCGCATATGCCGGGATTATCAGGTATGTATTGTAAGTGATACTGATGATCTTATGCTTCCTGAGTTCTACCGGAATTATCCAATCTTACTGTTCACTTCGCAGACGTATCAGTCGTATAAGAATGACACGCATAACCGTATGTTTACTGAGGTGATAGCCCATTATGGGGTGGAGCCGGAGCAAATTATCCATATTGGAGACTCTGCGTCAGATATTCTTGGAGCGGCCAGAGCCGGAATCAAGTCCTGTTGGCTCAACCGGAACGGTCAGCCCTGGGAGCTTGAAGTCAAGCCTGATGTTACAGCGGGAACACTGGAAGAGGCCTATGGGCTGATATCCAATGAACAATAACAAAGGAGCTGTGAGCGAAATGAACGACAATGGGGAAGAGCAGGAGCTGGAGTTGTTAAAATACCCGATTGGAAGATTCGCCGCTAAGGGGAACCGGACAGCAGAAGTGCGGGAAGAATCAATTGCGGTCTTTAAGCATTTGGCAGAGGAGCTACGGGCAGCCGTTGAGCCTCTAACGAGTGAACAGCAGCATACCCCTTACCGGCCGGGCGGCTGGACCGTGATTCAGGTCGTACATCATCTCGCCGATACGGGTATGTATGCGTACCTCCGCTTCAAGCGGGGGCTGACGGAGGAAGCACCGCTGGTTCCAAGCTACAGACAGGATCTGTGGGCGGAGCTGAGCGATTCTTCCAACGAACCTGTGGAATCCTCACTCCAGCTCATCGGACTGCTTAACCGCAGATTCGCGAACTTACTGGAATCCTTGCAGCCAGAGGATTATGACCGGACCTTCGTAAGCGGCGGTCTTGGTGAGATGACACTGGATACCGCAGTGGAGAGGTACATCTGGCACAGCCGCCATCACATCGCCCAGATTACAGCATTGATCCAGCGAAGCGGCTGGTAAAGGACAACTTTGGTTTACCATGAACAGACGGAGAGGGTGTGTACCCTCCGTCTTTTTATTTTGTCCGGGACAAGAAAGGAGCTGGAGGCCCAGTCCAGCTAATTATTCGGCTTAAGGGGCAATTTTACTATACGGCGGAGCTATTCATCGTCACCTGGGCATGGGCGGATACATATCCTATAAGCAGAACGATAAAAACGGCCCCGAGGAAAGGACGGATATGTGTGACCTCTTATATGGACTATACGTCGCCCAATACACAGTTTACGTTTGATATGAACGGCAACACCTTATTCAAGAAGGATGACTGCAATTATATCAACGTGCTGGGCATCAAAAATCTGAACACCCTGGAGAATACCTCGCTGCTCGATATCTATCTCAGCAGATCCAATGTAGTCGAGCCGCATTATCATCAAAATGCCGCTGAGCTGGTGTATTGTATCTCGGGCGCGGCTGTGGTGTCGCTGATTAACCCGTTTACCAATGAACTGTTGCATTTTCCGATCACTCCGGGCCAGGTTGCCAATGTGCCGCAGGGCTGGTGGCATTATGAAGTGGCCACGATGGATTGCACCCATCTGCTGGCGATCTTCGATGCTCCTACACCGGAAGTTATCCTCGGCTCGGATCTTCTGAGCCTAACTCCGGCTAATGTGCTGGCACATACCTACTGCCTGAATGAAGCGCTGGTTAAGGAAGCACTCGCTCCGGTGAAGCCTCAGACCTTCATTGGTCCGCCTGCGGATTGCTGTCCCCCTGTGAAGGCGGCAGCCGAGAATATGAAGGGAGCCCACACCGCTCCTGTCAATATGGCGCCGATGATGGCTAATGTGAACATGCCGCCTTACATGCACCAGCAACAGGCTCCGCAATCCTTCGGCTACCAGCCGATGGCGGTGCACGGTTATTGTGCTCAACCGTATGCCCAGCCCTACCGCCAGCAGCACTACTTCCAGGCTCCACCGCAAGCTGTGCATGAGGCTGGAGCCGAATAACAGAAATCCACACAGCACAAACGGCAGCGTATTCTGTGTATGCAGAATGACGCTGCCGTTTTTTTGTAAGCTAAGAAGGGGTTCCCTGCGTTCAATGTTTCTGATCTGGAACCTGGAAGGAATGCAGATAATTCTGAATATCCTCCTGCGGGGTCTCGAGCAGACCGGCCAGCATACTTTGGATAGCATACAGGGAGGCAACCTTTTCGTCGATTTCGGTGATTTTGTCGCGGACGAGTTCCTTCAAGGTGTCTTCATCCATCTTCGAGCCGAGCAGGGCAAGCGCCGCCTGGATTTCTTTCAGTGAGTAGCCCAGGGACTGGGCATCCTTAATGAACTTCAACTTGACCAGAACATCTGCAGAGTAGATCCGGTATCCCTTAGCGGTCCGCTCCGGGGCGGGCAGGATGCCGCTGTCTTCATAGTAACGGATGGTTGCTGCACTCAGCCCTGCCTTCCGCGCCAGCTCACCACGGGTCATTCTCTTCATCTGGCATCCCCTCCTGTATTCAATATCTATCTGTCTTATGGTCTCTTGTGCGTGTAAGCCGGGTCAAAGGTCACTTCCGGGTATTCGGCCGACGGACCGTTCAGCAGTGTCTGCGGCTCATCTAGCAGATACTGATCGAAGAACGACCGGACATAGGCTCTGTTTATATCTACAGTATGCACCGGATCAAGGCCGTTGGCGAATAAGGAGGGTGACAGCAAGGCTATATCCGTAAAACTCTGGTGAATGAAATGATCCACCGTCAGATAATAGGTATCCCTGGTGCTGCGGCTCATGACCGACTTCAGATCCGGTGTAAATTCTTCATAGATCAGGGGCTCTGTGCTCGCTTCAGGATGTGCAAGATGCTGAGCACTCGTTCCGGACATCATGTACATAAAAGGCTGCGTCAGCCTTTCATGGGCAACCTTGCCCCAGAACCCGCCCTCCAGACTGACACCGGCCTTGAACCGCTTGTCCTGGGCTAAAGCTTCGGCGGTTGTCGCCCCGCCATAGGAATGGCCGAAGATCCCTGCACGGCTGAGATCCAGCCTGCCTTGGAACAATCCATTCGGGTCTTCGGTATTCCAAGCCGTCAGGGTGTCCAGCACAAAGCTGGCGTCTGCTGCACGGATGGCAATTCCGCTCACATTGTAGTTGTAGAGCTCTGCGGAAGTATTGAACTTCGGATCAGGCACGTAGTAGACCGAAGCGCCGTCCGGGTAAGTGACCTTGGCTGAGGTATAAGGATGATCGATCCCAACGACAATATAGCCGTGGCTGACCAATTCTTCGATAATCGACATACTCTGGAATCGGGTAGAGCGGATTCCCGGCGAGAACAGCAGGACCGGATAGCTGGGTTCTTGTGCCGATAGCTGCACTCCGTCTGTAACATGTGTAGGAATATGGGTGACATGACTGAATAGCTGCTTCGGCAATCCGAATACAAGGCTGATCGCTTCACCCAGTGCAGAGGGGTAATGCTCCTTAGGCTTATCCTCAGTCTGGTCAGGATCGGCTGGATACCATACATTGACCATCAGCTTACGTTTGCCGCCTGCTTGCGGAGTCAGTGTCTCTTCACGCTTCTCGTCGGTCAGCTCCCGCGCTATTGTACCGATGGCATAGGACCCTGTGGGTTCTGGCAAGGTGAACATCGGCAGCAGTCTGGACGCATAGACGGATACTCCTGAAAGAAGGAGGACGAGTATAAGCAGCAGACTCTTCCATAGCTTCGCATACCGTTTAGGCTGGCCCGTCCGGGCACACTTCATAAGTCTGAATCCTAGTATGGTCAACAGTCCCAGCGCTGCGGCGTAGGCCGGAGCCATCTGGATACGATAATTCTCGAGCACCCCATGCAGCAGCACAGCTATAACGACAACCAGCAGCATGAGGGTATCCAGCCTCCGGTTTTTTTTGGCCCCTATCATTCCTGCTTTAACAGCCGGAATTACCACAATGACTACAATCTCAAATATTCTCATTTGTACTCCCTCCAACTCTATTCATCTGGAACAATTCGAGTATAAAGGTTGAAGTATGCTTCAAGGTCAAGGCCTAATTTATGATGCCGGGCACATATGCAAAAAAAAGACGGCAGCCCGTTCCAGATTCGGAAGCGAACTGCCATCGATACTGCTACACTCTCATCAAGTGTGACTAAGATAAGCGGACAAGCACGCGGCCCCGGGTGCCCGACTGGAGAATATCCTGAAGCGCCGCAGGCAGCTCAGTAAGGGGAATCTCGCGGTCCACCAGCGTATCCAGCATCTCCGGTTTCATGTCACCTGCCATGCGCTGCCAAAGCTTGACCCGTTTCTCCATAGGGCAAGCTACGGAATCGATGCCGAGCAGACTGACTCCGCGCAGGATAAACGGCAGGACGGTGGTCGGGACAGCGGTGCCTGCGGTTAAACCGCTTGCGGCCACTGCGCCGCCGTAAGCGGTTTTGCTCAGGACCGCAGCAAGCGGGGCGCCCCCGACTGAATCTACTGCGGCCTGCCAGAGCTGCTTGTCCAGCGGCTTCAACGCACTACCAGCAACCTCTTCGCGGGAGATTACCTCAGCAGCACCCAGCGCCTGCAGATAACCGGCTTCATCTGTTCTGCCGGTACTGGCAGTGACCTGATAGCCCAGCTTCGCCAGGATGGCGGTTGCCGCACCTCCGACACCGCCGGTGGCCCCGGTGACGAGCACTTTTCCCTGATCAGGGGTCATGCCTTGTGCTTCCAGTGCCTGTACAGACATTGCCGCCGTGAATCCGGCTGTGCCGTAGATCATCGCTTCCCGCAGCGTCAAGCCTTCCGGCAGTTCAATAACCCAGTCCGCAGGGATGCGGGCGTATTCACTGAAGCCGCCGAAGTGGGAGACGCCGATCCCATAGCTGGTGGCAATAACAGACTGGCCTTCGCGGAAGCGGCTGTCCTTCGATGAGACTACCGTCCCTGACAGGTCAATCCCCGGAATGAACGGATAATTTCGCACAATATTCCCATTCGGGATGCTTGCCAGCCCGTCTTTATAGTTTACACTGGAATAAGCTACCTTAATTAACACTTCACCGGCGGGCAGTTCCTCCAGGGATACCGGTCTGATCTCAACGGAGAATGGTTCTGTCTTGTCCACTACCAATGCTTGAAAAGGGTTAGTCATATCTTCTCGCTCCTAATCCGTGCTGTATTTGTTCTTAAATAAGAATCCATAGGCTTCGCGCCATTACTATTGTGCCCGTTCAACTTCAGAAACACAATGATATCCTACACTAACTGGCTACAAAGGAGAGTTCATATGAGAGCGGAAATACGTAAAACCGTGCTTACCACAGCAATCTTCCTCGTTCTGGGCGGGGCAGCACTATACGGGTTTGCAGCATCTGATTCCGCCCCGGCGGTACACCGGCTGCGTCTAAGTGAGGACGAGCCCGTGCGGTATTTGCAGGGGCTTGCGGCTGTGACTCTGGATCAGCTGGAGCTGACGCTTGGCGATCAGAGCCGTCCGGGTAATTATATCAGTATTCCTAACCATACAGAGCTGCTATGGAGGAAGCCTGTGCAGACACCGGCAGGCCAAGGGGAACTGATCAAGTTCATCCAGGAGGGGAGTGCGGTCTATCCAGCCCCTGAAGTTACTTATTATTGGCTCTGTTATCAGCGTCCCGGCAAGAGAGCGAGCGATGATACCGTCACCTACTATATAGAAGCGAAAGTATTGGGGCAAGATGAAGAGGCTGCGGAAGCAGAGCTGCTAGAGCTGGCTGAGAACTGGGAAATTCCCGGTTAACCCGGATTTAATTGTGAACAACAAGTGAACTGTAGTATATTGAGGGTAGAATTCATTCGTCTGATGAGGGAGGCATACTCTATGTCCATTGCAACAACGATGATTATCCGGCTTGAAATCCGTAAGGCCGAAGCTTCTTTTGGCGATGTGGCGTCCAGGCTGGCAGCAGCCGGCGGCGATATTGTAGCGATTGACGTTATACGTGGCGGCAAGGATGTGACGACCCGTGACCTGACCGTGAATGTGCAGGATGCGGCGAATGAAGAGATTATCAGCGTGCTGAAGAATATGCCTGGAATCAAAGTCATCAATGTCTCCGACCGCACCTTCCTGGCCCATCTTGGCGGCAAAATCGAGGTTACCCCGAAGATGCCGATCAAGAACCGGGAGGATCTGTCACTGGTGTATACCCCCGGTGTGGCCCGAGTCTGCACGGCGATTGCCGAAGATCCGTCCAAGGCATATTCCCTGACGATGAAAAGAAATACGGTAGCCGTCGTCACCGACGGCACCGCTGTGCTGGGGCTTGGCGATATCGGACCGGAGGCGGCGATGCCGGTGATGGAGGGGAAGGCCATGCTGTTCAAGCAGCTGGCGGATATTGACGGGTTCCCGCTGTGTCTGGACACTAAGGACCCGGAAGAAATCATTCAGATCGTGAAAGCGGTTGCTCCCGGCTTCGGGGGCATTAATCTGGAGGACATCAGCTCGCCGCGTTGCTTCGAGATTGAACGGCGGCTGTCAGCGGAGTTGGATATTCCTGTCTTTCATGATGATCAGCACGGAACGGCCGTAGTTGCGCTGGCTGGTCTGCTGAATGCGCTTCAGGTTGTGGAAAAGTCGATTGCAGACTCCAGAATCGTAGTCGTCGGCATCGGTGCCGCTGGCGTATCGATTTGCCGTCTGCTGCTGGCGGCTGGCGCGAAGCAGCTCTACGCGGTAGATAAGGAGGGGATACTGAACCGGAACGCTTCCTACACCAATGCCGAATGGAGCTGGCTGGCCGAAAGTACGAATCCCGAGAATCTGAGCGGAGGACTGGATGAGGCGGTGCGCGGAGCGGATGTCTTCATTGGCGTATCCAGGGGAGGGATTTTGCAGGTAAGCCATCTGCAGAGCATGGCCCAGGACAGCATCGTGTTCGCTATGGCTAATCCGACCCCGGAGATTGAACCGGATCTGGCCGAGCCTTACGTCCGGGTGCTGGCAACCGGCAGAAGCGATTACCCTAACCAGATTAATAACGTGCTGTGTTTTCCGGGGATTTTCCGCGGAGCGCTGGACTGCCGGGCGAAGACGGTGAATCTGGAGATGAAGCTGGCAGCGGCGCAGGCCATTGCATCGGTGGTTCACCCGGATGAACGGAATGAGCAATATATTATTCCGAGCATTTTCAATGAGAAGGTTGTGGAGCAGGTACGTCTGGCTGTAATTAAGGCAGCTATCGCTACCGGCATCGCCCGGCGCATTCCGCCGGATGTGAGCTGAGGAGCGGGCTGGGCATCTGGAGGGTGAAAGGCAAACAAGCTGTGGCCTGGGGCTGCGGCTTTGTTTGCGTCTGCGGGTCCTTCAGAGACAGGCTACGCTGTTTAAATATAAGGAGAAGCATGGTAAAATATACAAATGGATACAATGATTCATCATTCAGGAGGGCTTATGTACCGCAGAATTCATATTATGGGAGCTTCCGGGGCCGGGACGAGTACCCTGGGTAAAGCGCTGGCAGCGAGGCTTCCGCATGTTCAATTGGATAGTGACGATTATTTCTGGGAGCAGAAGTACAGCAGGCCAAGTGATGTAACAGAGCGTCTAAGTAGATTGCGGGCTGACATGGCGCAGAATGAGCCATGGATTCTGTCCGGTGCGGTTTGCGGCTGGGGGGATTCGCTGCGGGACACCTTCGATCTGGTGATTTTCCTGTGGATTCCTGAGCAGGTCCGTCTGGATCGGCTGCGGGCGCGGGAGTATGAACGATACGGTGATGAGGGTCTGCCGGGCGGAGATAAATATGAGGATGTACAGGAGTTCATGGTTTGGGCGGCGCAGTACGATACGGCAGGGCCTGAGGTCCGCAGCCGCACGCTGCATGAGGATTGGATGGCTGGGATAAACGGCGAGCTGTTGCGGCTGGAAGGGGATTTTACAGTGGAGGAGCGGGTGGAGGCAGTACTGCAATTCCTATCCCGTTCAAGCTAATTGAATCTGTGGGAAAAGGGGGCTGACCATGAGGAAGATACTGCGTGTGCTGTTGCTTCCTGTAATTCTGCTACTGCTGCTGACGTCCTGCAATACAGAAACGACCTATTTCAACTATACGTTCAAGGGCGAGGGGGACACCTGGTCAGGTGTCTATAAGCAGGAGGCAAATGAGAAGCTGATTACTAAAAAGAATAAAGTAACCAGTGAAAGCTCCAAGCGGTATAACTTAGTACTGCGTTACAAAGGCGACCAGTCTGATCTCGAAACGATTAAACAGATGAAATATACGTTCAAAGCTAAGCATAGCAGCGGCAGCCAGACTATCGAAGGGCCTGTTGAAGTAGCTATGCTGAAAATGGGTGCCTCTGGAAATGGATCTGCTGAGAAAGAGGACTCCGTCATTAAAGTCACTGCCGAGTGGGACGGGAAGAGTGAGGAGTTTGAGCTGAAGTATGAGAAGTAGGGGATTAGGAGATTGAAGCTGGGACTGATTAGGCATTTCAAAGTAGATCTTAAACCGCAGCGGACTTGGCTGACAGGGGAACAATTCAACCAGTGGGTCCAAGAGTATGAATTAGCACCTATTCAGGCTCCTGAACATGAGATAGGCGGGCAGCGCTGGACACTTTGTCTGTGTAGTGATCAGGAGAGGGCGGTACTTACGGCAAGTTATTTTGAGGCTCGAAAATTTGTGTATACAGAGCTATTGAGGGAGATTAGTGTAACTGCACCGCGGCTCAAGACAATTAGACTTAGCGGACTGCGACTGCCGGTTAACCTATGGCTTGTGCTTGGACGTTTGTTCTGGTCGGTAGGTCATTCTTCTCAAGCGGAGAGCAAAGCAGCTGTTCTGCGGCGAGCGGATAAAGTAATTGACTCCCTGCTTATTGATGATGAGGCGTCTGCGCAAGAAGGCTGTGTACTAATTGTCAGTCATGGTGCGTTCATGAAAATTCTAGACCGCAGGCTCCGGCGCAGGGGCTACGAGGCAGAACGGATGCGTTACCCACGTAATGGTCAAATATTTATGTATGAAATGAAGTAATTGCACCACAACAATATGAACGCGGAGGCGACCTGCTATGGTAACCATCGAACAAATCGAAATAGCATCACTGGAAGCTTTGAACACACTCTACGATGAATTAATGGGCGGAAGGGCGGACCCGGTGAAGCTGGAGAAAGCCTTTCGGACAATCCGGGAGGATGAGCGGTATGTGCTGCTGGGTGCTTTTGCCGACGGGGAGTTGCTAGGCTCATTGATGGGGATCGTCTGCCAGGACTTGGTGGGGGATTGCCGTCCGTTCATGGTGATTGAGAATGTGGTCGTATCTTCGCGCGCACGGCGGCAGGGGCTTGGCAAGAAGCTGATGACTGCGATCGAAGATATTGCGCATGAACGGGACTGCTACTACATCATTTTCGTGTCGGGAGAGAAGCGGAAGGAAGCGCATATTTTTTATGAGGCGATGGGGTATAGGGAGGAAAAGGTCGAGGGGTACCGCAAGCATCTCAGCTCGCATTAGGGTGGGACACATATGATTCAGGGGAAACTTACAAGTGTAGGAAATCATAAGTTGTATCACAGTGTTATTGGTGAGGACAAAGGCTTTCCTCCAGTAGTGTTGGAGCATGGTTGTGGTTCTTCCGCGTTGTTCTGGTCGCTTGTTGCTCCTGAGGTTGCTAAGCTCACCCAAGTTATCGTATATGATCGTGCAGGCTATGGCTGGAGTGAGCCAGGACCGTTCCCGCGTACCAATGAGCAGTGTGTAACTGAGTTGTATGAGCTGTTGCAGCTATCTGGAATGGAAGGTCCTTATCTAATGGTCGGTCATTCCTATGGAGGTTTAAATGTAAGGCTGTTTGCCGGGAGATATCCAGAGCTAGTGGCGGGAGTGGTGCTGGTAGATTCGATGCATGAGGATGAAGTTACAGCACGATTTCCGCAAGAGCATGTGAAGGGGCAGCTTTTGGCGGCGAGGTTCTATCGGGTGCTGGATTTGCTGTCCAGAACCGGATTGTTAAAGGTCTTATCCGCATTGAGAAGCTTCCCCGGTTTCTCTGCTGCCATTAAGCCTTTTTCGAAGCAGACGCAAGCGCTGTTATGGAGATTATCCTTTCAAAAAAAGACTATAGCGGCCATGCACAGCGAGTTCTCTAATGTTCAGCCCGGCTATGATCAGGTTAGGGAACTGAAGCAAACCGATATTCCATTGACCGTTATCAAATCGGAAATAGTCAATGACTTCTATCCGGGGACTCCGGAAGATACGAAGCGGATCATAAGAGAGAAGCTGGGGAAAGTGGCAAATGAGCTGAAGCATACCTCCACTAATGGTCACCTGGTTGAAGCACAAGGCAGCGGGCATAATATACATATAGAGAAACCGCAGGTTATTATCGATGCAATAGAGCAGATGCTTGGAATTCTTACTTGATTAATTTGATGTAACATAGCTGTATGCCAACCCTTAACCATCGAATATTCGCAGTAGCTGGGATCTTTAAGTTCCAGCTCTATTGTACTTTGTACAATCAAAAGCCAAGAAACCATCGTATTTTCACGTTCTGTTGTAGTTCATACATTAGAATGTTGGAATTCGGCCTGAAAGTAGCACTTTTGAGAAAATCTGTTGCACCAAATACAGCAGAATGCATTCTGAAGGACGTTTTATCCTTATCTGCTGTACAAAATGCAATTAGCTAATTAACAAAGACAAGAGCTGGGAAAGCTTCCCTGCTCTTATTTTAAGTTTGACCATCTCCATGATAGCGCTTTATAATCCGTTCATAGCGGCTAGGGCCAGAGGTTAAGAATAGAGAAGGCGGGGGAGAATCATGAATCCGATATGCAAGGTGCTGATTGTGGACGATGAAATCCTGGTCCGGCAAGGGATTAAGTATGTGCTGGACTGGGAACAGGAAGGATTTCAGATTGTAGGTGAAGCGGCCAACGGGCGGGAAGCGCTGAATTCGCTGCAGACCCTGCAGCCGCATATCATCATTACGGATATTGTCATGCCGGTGATGGATGGCGAGGAGTTAACCCGGCTGGTGAAGCGCGATTATCCGGCTACTGAGGTGATTGTGTTAAGCAGCTTCAGCGAGTTTCATTATGTGCGCTCGACGTTCCAGCATGGGGTGGCGGACTATATTTTGAAGCCGAAGCTGGAAGCCGGTGCCTTATTGCAGGTGTTACAAAAAACCCGGGACCGCATCCCGGGCCTGAGCAGCGCCGGGGAAGAAACGGAGGCAGAAACGCAGCCGCTGGATGCCCTGCTCGGCCGGATGATATCCGGTTACCGGCTGCCGCCGGAGAGCGAAGCGTATGTGAAGCAGCAGCTTCCGCATAACAGCTACGCGCTGCTGGGCTGGGAGCCGGCCCAAACGGCACAGCCAGCAGCAGGCGGCAACGCTAGCGGCCATCGAGCTATACACGCTGCCAGCAGCAACAACGCCATTAACCGTAGCAGCGATTACGCTGCCGCAAGCAGCAACGCCCTTAGCGTCCATGACACCACCATCTTCAGCTCTATCACCGGTGAACTCAACCAGCATGTTGCCGGATTGAAGCAGTGCATCATTCCAGGCGCAGAGTCTTCGGGCACTACATTCATGCTGATTAATCTGGAGGAAGCCCATTGGCCGCAGCTGCTGGAGACTCTACACCAGTTAGCCGATACGCTGGCTGGGCAAGAAACGGAAATACGGCTGACGCTCAGCCGGAGCTTCAGCTCGCTCAGCGAGCTGGCGGCCATCCAGCAGGAGAGCGTTGCAAGATTACAGCAGTGCCGGTTTTTCCGGCCGGAGCAGATCCTGCTCAACCAGCCGGAACGTCCAGATCAGGAGGCCCCGCTGCCCAAGTTCAATCTGACGCAGTTCACAGAACAGCTGAAGCGGCAGCAGCTTACGGAAGCGTTCGGTGATCTGCATCAGCATGTGGATGCGCTCAGCCGCCAGAAAGACGGGGATGTGTATCAGTTCAAGTCCTTCCTGGGCAATATTATCTTCAATATTACGAATCAGCTCAGCCATCTGCAGGAGCTGGAGGAGGGGAAATACGGCCTGTTCCGGGCCATCGATGAAGCGGGCACAGCCGAGCAGGCCGTGCAGATCCTGAATGATTACCTGAGCCGGATCATGGAGCTGACTTCATCGGCAGCGCCTGCACCGGGCAGCAATGCCAATATGACGAAGCTGCTCCAGTACATAGAGGAGCATTATGCCGAGCCGTTAACCCTTACGGAGCTGGCCCGTCATTTTCATTTCAACCCTTCGTATCTGTCGAGCCTGTTCACGACCTACAATCACGAAGGCTTCAAGGAGCATCTCAACACGGTCCGCACGGGCAAGGCGGCAGAGCTGCTGCGGGCCGGGGAGGCACCCATAGCGGAGATCAGTAGTATGGTCGGATACGGCGATCACAGCTATTTTTGCAAAGTGTTCAAGAAGTATTACGGCTTGTCCCCGAGCGGCTACCGGCGTCAGCATTACGGGCAGGAGTAGAGCGTATGCGCAGATACTGGGAGCGGTTCAAATTTCACAGCCTGTTCATCAAAATCTTCATCGTCATGCTGATCAGCATCATCGCCGTAGCCATCGCTTCCTCCTGGACGACCGTCCGCATGTCGGAGAAGCTGTTCATGAATACGTTCAGCATTACGAATTCCAAGGTGATCAGCCAGATTAAGGCGAGCTTTGAAGCTTTTCATTATTCGATCGTTACGGCTACCAATAATACTCAGCTAAGCGGCACGATCCGCTCCTTCCTGTCTGAGGAGGACTCGGACTCTCTGCGGATGCTGCGGACCTATTACAATATGACCACGCAGATGAAGAAGATTCAGTCCACGCTCGATGCCTACCAGGTCGGGATCAAAATTATGGGCAAAAACGGCCGCAGCTACTCCACCAATACGAACAATCTGCTAATGAGTGACCGGGAGCTGCAGCAGCATGAGCTGACACGGAATACTTTGGCTGAACCGAAACGGCTGATGTACCAGTTCTATGAGGAGACGATGCCGGATTCGGCGCAGAAGGAAGCGGTGATTGTAGGCAGCAAAGCGCTGATGGACCGGACAACCGGCGATATTTACGGGACGCTTTTTTTCACAATTCATGAAAAGGATTTCCGCTCCTTCTACGGGAGCTTTGTCAGTACCGGGAACGATGTAGTGATCCTGAATAAGCAGGGGATGATTGTGTCCAGCAACCGCAGTGATCTGATGGGCCAGCAGGCAGGGGATCTGCTACAGGGGGCGAAGGAGATTGAGGAGCAGCAGCTTGCTTACCAGAACATTGAATTCCAGGGCACCGACACGATCCTGATTGCGGATTACCTCTCGTCTTATGATTTCTACATTGTGAACCTGATCGATAAGCAGACGGCCCTTGGCCAGATGGTCAACGGTAAAATGGTCGTGCTGTTCTGCTCAGCCATCGTGGCCGTGGCCCTGATCGTGGTGTTCCTGATCTTCAGAAGGCTAACCCGGTCGCTCACGCTGCTTACCCGGCAGATGTCCAAAATCACCGAGCGTAACTTCCACAATTACATTACGGTTACAGGGAGCTTTGAATTTCAGGAGCTGGGGCATGCTTATAACTATATGCTGGACGAGCTGAATGAATATGTCGAGAAGCTGGTGGAGACGCAGAAGGAGCAGCGGAATGCCGAGCTTGCGGCCTTGCAGCATCAGATTAACCCGCATTTTCTGTACAATACGCTGGCTTCAGTCAACTTCCTGGTGCAGCAAGGCAGTCAGGAGAAGGCGGTCCATACGATTCATGCCCTGATCTCGATGCTGCAGAATGCGCTGAGCAATGTCAGTGAGAGCATTACGGTGACGCAGGAGCTGGAGAATCTGAAATCCTATGTGTTCATCAACCATGTGCGGTACGGTGAACGGATCCGGGTGAATTTCTTCGTCTCCCCGGATTGTATGGACTGTCATCTGCCGAAGCTGATTATTCAGCCGTTCATTGAGAATGCCTTCTTCCATGCGTTTACGCAGAAAAGCGGCGGATATATCCATATCCTCATCTCCCAGGATGCCGGATCACTGCTCTGTGAGGTGGTGGATAACGGGGATGGAATGGATACCGGAGCGGCTGATCTGCCTATGTCCGGCCTGGCTGGGAAGCGCCAGCTGTTCACCGGAATCGGTATCCGCAATGTGCATGACCGGCTGGTGCTGATGTACGGCGAAGAATATGGAGTCACCATTAAGAGTGCGCCGGGGGAGGGAACTGCGATCCGAATCCGCCTGCCGCTGATGAAGAAGTGAGATTATTACCATTTTCCAAAAAAAGAACAAATACTTAATAAGGTAACGCTTACAATCAGGCGATAAAATGACCAATCCCCATAAAGTAAGTTCTAACGGGTCCCACGGAGCGGGTGATAAGATTACTTATGTAATAAATAAGCGCTTACATTCAAGCGAGATACCGAAAAGCGCATCAAAGGGGAGGCTTACCAATGAAAAAAGGCTTTGCGTTAGTCCTGATTTGCCTGCTGCTGCTTACGGCCTGCAGCTCGAACTCCGGGTCCAAGAATTCCGGCAATACTGCTGGGGACAAGGGAAAGACAGAGAATACAGCAGCTACAGAGCCTGCACAGGCGAAGGAAATTACGATTTGGGCTTGGGACCCTGCATTCAACATCGCCGCACTGGAAGTGGCTAAAGCAGAATATGCCAAGACGAACCCTGACGTAAAAATTAACATTGTGGAATATGCACAGGCGGATATCATCCAGAAGCTGAACACGGGGCTGAATTCCGGAACCACCAAGGGTCTGCCGAACATCGTGCTGATTGAGGATTACCGTTCCCAGAGCTTCCTGCAGTCGTACAAGGATTCCTTCTACGATCTAAGCAGCTCGATCAAGGGCACCGACTTCGCGGATTACAAAAGCGGACCGACCAGCCTGGACGGCAAGCAGTATGGGATTCCTTTTGACTCCGGCGTTACCGGTCTCTATGTAAGAACCGACTATCTGGAGCAGGCAGGCTACAAGCTGGCCGATCTGCAGGATATCGACTGGAAGAAATATATTGAAATCGGCAAAGCTGTGAAAGAGAAAACCGGCAAAGCGCTGATTACACTGGACCCGAACGACCTCGGCCTGATCCGGGTGATGATTCAATCCGCAGGCGAGTGGTACCTGAAGGAAGACGGCAAGACGCCGAATATCGCGGGGAATGCACCGCTTAAGGAAGCCTTTGAAACCTATAAGGAGCTGACCGAATCGAACGTAGCCAAGGTGCATGCAGACTGGAGCCAGTTCGTAGCCGCCCTGAACAGCGGCGATGTAGCCTCCGTGCCGACAGGCAACTGGATCACTCCTTCGATTACGGCTGAAGCGTCACAATCCGGCAAGTGGGGCATTGCACCGCTTCCGAAGCTGACGGTGAACAAATCCGTTCATGCCTCGAACCTGGGCGGAAGCTCCTGGTATGTCATGAATGTGGATGGTAAGGAGACGGCTGCAGATTTCATGGCGAAGACCTTCGGCTCGAATGTGGAAATGTACCAGAAGCTGCTCACGGACATCGGTGTCATTGGGACCTTCAAAGCGGCTGCGGGCGGAGAGGCTTACAGCCAGGCCAATGAATTCTTCAGCGGCCAGAAGGTTGTATCGGATTTCGCTGCCTGGACGGAGCAGATCCCAAGCGTCAATTACGGAATCAACACGTATGCGATTGAAGACATCCTGATTGTAGAGATGCAGAATTATCTGAACGGCAAGGATATTGACAGCGTGCTGAGCGATGCCCAGGCCCAGGCCGAGTCACAGATTAAATAGTTAGGTTGTGCACACCGTGAACCTTGGGCGTGGCCTGCAGCTTCCGGGAGTTCAGGAGGCGGGCGGCGTCCGGGGTTTATTTTATAATAATTAATAATCAGGAAAGGACTGGGCACTGTGCATCAAACAAATTCCAAACTAAGATTCCGCACCAAAAGCGTGTTGACCGGATGGTCCTTCGTCCTGCTTGCGGTCATTCTGATCTTCGTCTTCTATTTCTACCCGATGCTTCAGGCACTCATTCTGTCGTTCCAGACGGGAACGGGCAGCAATCTTACGTTTACCGGCTTCGATAACTATTCACGGCTTCTGTCTGACAAGACATTTATTGTATCAGTTAAGAACACCTTCATCTATTTGCTTGTTCAAGTGCCGCTGATGATCATCCTTGCGCTATTTATCTCGGTGCTGCTGAATGACAGCAAGCTGAGATTCAAGGGGTTTTTCCGGACGGCGATCTTCCTGCCCTGTGTCACTTCGCTGGTTGCGTATTCTGTGGTATTCAAGTATTTGTTCTCCGGCAATGGCCTGGTGAATACGATGCTGCTGAAGCTCCATCTGGTCAGTGCCCCGATTGAATGGATCACCGATCCGTTCTGGGCCAAAATCACCATTATCATAGCGATCACTTGGCGCTGGACGGGTTACAATATGATTTTTTACCTGTCAGCCCTGCAAAATATCGATCACTCCATCTATGAGGCCGCCAAAATTGACGGAGCATCGTCTACCCGGCAATTCTTCGGAATTACGGTCCCGCTGCTGAAACCGATCATCCTGTTCACCTCGATTACCTCAACCATCGGGACCCTGCAATTGTTCGACGAGGTCATGAATATTACGAAGGGCGGCCCGGGCAACGCGACCCAGACGATCTCCCAGTACATCTACAATTTGTCGTTCAAATATGCAGCAGACTTCGGCTATGCAGCCACCGTATCGTATTCGATCGTGATTATGATTGCGCTGCTGTCGGTCATCCAGTTTAAAGTGGCAGGTGATAAGAATGGCTAAAAGTAAACGTTTCTTCATGTATCTGTTCCTGAGCATCGCGGCCATTGTCTCCATCTTTCCATTCCTGTGGATGGTCGTCAGCTCGACGAACCAGTCGGTGGATGTCACCCGCGGGCGGCTGCTGCCGGGTACCCATCTGCTGGAGAATCTGCGCAAGCTGCTGGATACCACGGACCTGCAGTTATCTCTGATGAATTCAGCGAAAATCTCCATAACTACCACGCTGCTGGCGCTGCTGATTGCTTCGCTGGCCGGCTACGGCTTCGAGGTCTTCCGCAGCCGCTCGAAGGATATCGTATTCAACATTCTGCTGCTGTCGATGATGATTCCGTTCGCCGCGCTGATGATTCCGCTGTACCGGATGTTCGGCCAGATCTCGAACGTCTTCCCGTGGATGGGCATCGATACGATTGTCTCGGTCATTCTGCCTACCGTGACTACCGCGTTCCTGATCTTCTTTTTCCGCCAGAGCACCAAAATGTTCCCGAAGGAGCTGCTGGAGGCCGGCCGGATGGATGGGCTTAGCGAGCTGGGCATCTTCCTGCGCATCTACCTGCCGACGATGAAGACGACTTACGCCGCCGGAGCCATCATTACGTTCATGTCGAGCTGGAACAACTATCTCTGGCCGCTGATCGTATTGCAGACGCCGCAGACCAAGACCATGCCGCTGCTGATCTCCACCCTCGGCTCGGGATATGCCCCGGACTACGGAATGATTATGATCGCGATTGTAATCGGCACGATTCCTACTGCGCTGGTGTTCTTCGTGATGCAGAAGCAGTTTGTGGCTGGGATGATCGGGTCGGTGAAGTAATGTGAACAGGAGTTACCTCTCTATATTGGGAATAGTCGAGGCTCCGGGGATTGTTTGGACTTTCGGCCGCTGTTGTCTCCAAATTTCTTGATTCAAGCCGCTTCCAGCGGTTGAAATCCGGAGACAAAGGCGGACGCATTCGCTCCTACAGTTCCAAACATCCCCTCCGCCACTCCTCCCAAATAGGGGGAAGCTCAAGTTCACTTACTGTGGGGGTAGGGCAGGGGGAAAGGCAAGAGCTCTATCGCTGAACGTTCGCTACGAACGCAGCTTCATACTTTAACTAAATCAATAACAGATATAATGAAGAGAAATCTAATAAGGATACCGTATTGACATATCGCAAATCATCGATATAATAATGATTATGAATCCAATTGATGTATTTAAGGCTTTGTCGAATGAATCCAGGTTACAGATCTTACAATGGCTTAAAGAGCCATACGTTCATTTTAAACCCCACGAAGGAGTGGATATGGAGGAGATCGGGGTTTGTGTAAGTCAAATAACCGACAAGCTGAACATGACTCAGTCCACAGCTTCTCAATATCTTACGATGTTGCAGCGGGCAGGGCTAATCACCACAAAACGTATAGGCAAATTTACGTATTACCAGAGAGACGAGGAAGCCATACGTCAGTTAGCGCAGTATACGATGACAGATATGTAAGAGAGATAACACTGAGTTCTTTACCAGGAATTCGGCGTTATCTTGGCATTATGCATCGACAATTCGCGATATGTCAATTTAATTATCATATCGATAATTCGTGAATTGTATGTACAATAGACAAAATCAAAGAAGCTGTATCATTTTATGTCGCTAAGCTGGAAGGTGTATATTTTAGCCATTGTTAGTTTTTTGGTAGGGACGTCCGAGTATATTCTGTCTGGTATTTTAGATAAGGTATCCCTTTCTCTTGGTGTTTCAGTTGCCGCCGCCGGGCAATTAATTACGATTTTTTCGCTAGTCTACGCTATATTTACTCCTATTCTTATGGCTGTAACCGCAGGTATAGACAGACGGAAATTAATCATGACGGGTCTAGGTTTGTTTGTGGTATCTAACATTCTCGCTGTTCTTTTGCCCGGGTATGGATTGTTTGTAGTTGCCCGCATCATTATGGCCATAGGCGCAGGGGTAGTGGTTGTTACCGCCTTAAACATTGCAGCGAAAATTGCCCCAGAGGGTAAACAAGCAAGCGCGATTGCAACAGTCGTAATGGGCTTTACAGCATCCTTAATCATTGGCGTACCACTTGGGCGCATTGCAGCGGATACGCTCGGCTGGAAATCTGTGTTCGGGGGTATTGCCCTTTTAGGGATTATCGCAATGATTATACTTTCTTTCGCCATCCCGCGTGTTAAGGGAGATGAACCTATTCCATTACGGCAACAATTACGTTTGCTACAAAAGCCTAAGGTCGCATTGGGACTCGCGATTACCTTCTTTTGGCTTGGCGGATATTCGGTAGCATATACGTATCTTTCACCGTATTTGCTTGGAGTATCGGGCATAAGTGATAAATATCTCAGCGGAGCTCTGCTTATATTTGGTATAGCCAGCATGATAGGCTCCAAAATCGGTGGCTTCAGCACGGACCGGTGGGGGGTTAACCGAACCTTATTCAGCGGATTGATCCTCCATATTGTAATGCTGATCCTACTGTCTTTGGCGACGAATACATTCATTGGTGTAATGGTCGTGCTATTGTTGTGGTCGTTCTCCGCATGGTCATCTGGTCCGACGCAGCAATATCATTTAACGACAATTGAACCCGAAGCCTCAGGTGTTATGCTTGGTCTTAATCAGTCGATGATACAGCTTGCTATGGCAGCGGGTGCTGGTATAGGCGGGGTAGCTATTGAAACGGTCTCGCTTGCATCGATTACATGGATTGGTGCTGTTGGGGTTGCGATTGCTATAATCGCTACGCTCATTTTATATCGAATGAATTCTAAATTAGAGATGAATGTTCAACATTTAGTTCAAAACCAGTGAATGTTACTAATCTTGCAGAAATACTTCTGGTGACAAAAAAGCGGCGGCCGGAATGCCCGGCCACCGCGCTTATGTTTTGGGGTCCCCGCAAAATACCTGAGTTACCACCTACGCTAAAGCCCCACTTTGTGGGGTTATTTTATACTATTCCCCGACTCTATACCATAGTTCACAATATTCATAGCCATCTGCGCTTGTACCATACATCTCGAAATTACCGCCATCTAGAATCGTATAGGTTGAGGTTTGCAGCCATTCAGAGAAGATACGATTCTTCAAAGACCGCAAATCATACTTGCCGCTGCCGTTCCCATCATGGAGTGTTGAGAATACGACCCACGTAGCTGCGGGAACATCAACCACAGTGTATCCGTTCACCTGGCTGCCTGGCGCTTTGTAGCATCCGATTAAATAAGGGAAGGTCGAGTTGCTTGTGAATGTATAGGCATCGAATGCAAAGACTGCTCCAAGTTCCTTGCTGAAATTGCCTTCGTCTCTCCAAGCCCCGCTTACCGATTGGGCTAAACGTTCGAACTCACCATTCTTGCAGATATTTTGCCAAACCTCCGGGATCGTTACGCCCGCTTCATTCGCAATAGTGTCGTAGTGGTAGATATCCTCCAGCCCGTACACTTGAAAAGCATCCCGTTTCTCCATCCGGTAATTCATTCCGGTCACTCCCTTTAAGATGATTTGAAAGGAGATGCGCGGATAGGCTCTTAACTCACTTCCGGCATTGCGCGCTAATGTAGGCGTAATTCCATGCAGATTGTGAAATGCACGGGAGAAGGCTTCCGGTGATTCATACCTGTACTTCAAGGCTATCTCCATCACAGTGTTCTTTCTGTCCTTTAGATCAAACGCAGCCAGCGTCAGTCTTCTGCGCCTGATATACTCGGATAACGGGACATCAAGTACAAATGAAAACATACGTTGAAACTGGTAAACCGAACATAAGGCAATTTTAGCGATTTGATCGTAATCAATATCTTGTTCTAAGTTATCTTCAATATAACCGATCGCCCGATTCATTCGCTCCAGCCACTCCACCGCAATCCCTCCTTTCGTAAGAAGCATATCATCGGGTAGTAATCGTAGCCTGATTATCCGTGCAGCATATTGTCAGGTGGTCATCTGAGCTGGAGCCGCTTTACTTTGGGAATAGTCTTAGCTCCAGGGATCGTTTGGACTTTCCGCCGCTGCTACTCCTACAGTTCCAAACATCCCTTCCGCCACTCCTCCCAAAAAGGGGGACCAAATACGCTTATCGTGGGGAGGCGCATGGATGTTTTAGTCGCTGCTGTTTGTCTTCATTTAATGCCTCCCGTTAGTGTATTTCCCTCCCAATCCACGAAATTGAGATTTTCTTTATCCATCAGGCTCCATTCAATTATAGTTTTCACAAGGCCCGGCGTTATAACGTTGTCATCCCACAACTTCATAGGAAACGTTAAATTTTTTATCTTCCGAAACAATAAATAGTTTAATTCGTCCGTAATCTTCATCATCTTCTTTGACGTACCAGAAATAACTCTTTTCGCCATGAACGAACTTTCGTTTTCCCTTTGTATTAACACCCAATATGTTTATCCCTCGCATTCGTATATGATTCTTTTTCCGATCTTCCACTTCATGAATAAATTAATATCCTCGATAGAATCTAGAATTCTCCATTCATACTCTTTATTCTCACGAAGCTCTCTTAGAACGAGGGGTTTAACGATGTGTTTCTCTAACAGCCCTTTCGTCCTGGCAATATATGCGAATCCCAAAATAGCATTGGCTCGAATAGCAGCAGACTCATGATTCGCAAGCTGAGCGCAAATGTCTTGAGCGAATTTCCAGTTCGGGTGGTACTCACCGACAGAAAGAGGGAGAGTCAGAAGATCAGCGGCGTCATTTCTTTTTAGACGGTCCTTTATCTCCTCGCTGGAAAGATCATTGAGCGGTGTATAAATTCTGGACAATTTCAGTATAATTCTCCTTCATCCCCTTGTACTTTGGCATTAAGTTCAATTGCAATCTCCCTTATCTTATCAATCACATTGCCTTCATCGGCTCCGGAAACTGTAATTCTACGGTGTTCTCTGCCCAATGACGTGCTCTTGTAATATGTATATCATAGCTCATAACACTAATCTCCTTTGCAATAACTTCATTTTAATTATAAATATATCAAGAAAGTATTCAAACGCCTTCTACTTGTTCAAGCTGAGAAAGAGCATGTCACGAAAAGACACTGCTTCCCTGTGTGGGTTGTTAAATTTTACTAGAGAGGCGCAACTGATGAGGGGATTTGGAGTAATAAGAAAGATGATAAAAATATATGAAATAGAGGGAAAGAGAGGATTTTTGGGATGAAGACAGGTAAAAAAGTGTGGACAGCCTTACTGGCTGCGGGATTGAGCTTCGCCATGTTGACGGGTGTGAATCCGGGGAAGGTAGAGGCGGCGGCTAAGAAATACCCTGCGCTGCTGAAAATCAACGATTATTATGTGCTCTATACAGCACCAAAGGCGCCATATGTGGATTCCAACTACCGTACGATGATCCCACTTCGCTCAATTAGCGAGCTGATGGGGGCGAAGGTCAGCTATGATGCCAAGGCTAGAACGGCTGCCATCGAAAAGGATAGTGTAACGGTTAAGTTCACCATTGGTTCCAAATCTGTGTCGGTTAACGGGGTTGCCGGGTCGATGGACACGGTTCCGGTGATGGAGCAGAATTCGATGTTCATCCCGGTCAGTGTGCTCGCCGGACGTCTGGGCATTGTGAGTAAATGGGATCAGGCGAATCAACTATACACTCTGACGGGTGAAACCCTGATGCAGACGGATATCATCAAGCTTTCTTTAGAGGACAATGAGAACGGACCCTTCACTTCCCCACCAGGGAAGATCATTAGCAACGATGCGTTCCGGCCAGTTTCTTACACCTTTGACCCTGCAAAAGGCAGCTTCACGGTGAAGGCGAAGAATATAACAGGTAAGGATGTACCTGAAGGGGCGGCGGATGTTGCCGCGTATATACTTTATGATGAACTGATTCAATTGCCGCCGCAGGAACGTGAAAGACCGGCTGTGCGTAAGGATGGAACGATTGAGGTTACCGTTAAAACCGAAACACCGAGTACTCCAGCTTATTTACTTGTAAAAGGGCGCCTGCTCGACCGCTCCGGAAATTAATTTCAATTTCGATTTTGAATCAGAGGTGAATTCGTTGAAGGACATGCTGGCGATTAAAAAGGCAGTAAGTACCTTGCGGGATGAGGAAGTAAAGTCGTACTTGACGCAGCTTCTGGCGGGAATTGGCGAGTTGAAGGAGCAGAGCAAACTGCTGGAGAGCGCGCTGGAGGAGCGCATGGCGGAGCCGGTTGCTAGATTGATTGACCAGTACTCGTCGCTGATGAGTCTTCCGGCACTGCGTGCATTCTGGGACCCTGCTCCTGACAGCACCCATATTCACATCGTCTGCGGTGACTCCTTCGGGGGCAGTATGAAACAGGCACTGAAAGGACTAGGCTGGACGGACACACATAAGTTGATTATCCTGCGGGAGAATTATGCTATAGGTCCGCTGGAGCAGTTGGATACGCCAGTAGGGAGGAAACTGCGCAGCGACTGGTTCCGCCAGCATATCCATGAATACTTCACGGTCTCTGATGAATGCGAAAGAGAGTATACGGAGCTGCTGGACAATCTCGAGCAGATTCCCGAACAGGCCAAGGTTGTGATCTGGACCAGCGGCAATGCTTGCGAGCAGACTGCGCTGCGTCTAACCGTTCATCTGCTGGCGAACAGACAGAATGAGATTGTAGTGCTTGATGCCGGGGCCATCTGTGAGGAGCTGTTCAACCGGCCGGATGCTTTCATTAACTACTGCCATTCCGGTGAGATTCCGTCAGACAAGCTCCGGGAAGCGCTTCTGCGGATCGGTGACGCCAGCAGGCTGACTGCTGCGGATATCATGCGGCTGGCCCGGGAATGGCAGCAGATCGCAGAGCAGTCCGGGGCTCTGCGAATCTGGCAAGAGGACGCCTTGCTGGAGGTGCCTGCCGATTATTATGACGGCTATCTGTTGGAGAAGCTGGATTCACTGACACCCCCGCCAGGAGAAGACGGGTTCCTGAAATCAGCACGGCTAGTTGGAGAGGCGATCGGATACTGTGAGCAGTATGTCGGTGATACTTATTTCGAGCATAGGGTGAGGGAGTTGATCTACAGCGGGGTGCTGGAAATCAAGGGCGTTCCCACAGCGATGAGATTCTATAGCATCCGGCGCAAGAAAGGGTAAGATATTAGGAAGCACTAATGAAATTAACGAAAAGCAAAAGAAGCGGAGGGGAAATTTGGAACTGTAGGAGCGAAAGCGTCCGCCTGAAAGCTTTCCGAAGGAAAGCTCGCATCGTAAGCAACAGCTGTGTTTGGATTCCCACCGCTAATAGCGGTTAAAATGAAGAAATCCAAACTGGGCAGCGGCCGGAGGGCCAAATGTTCACCGCAGTGACGACAAAAGATTTGAGTTCAATTCTTAGGTGTACAAGTCAAAAGGAGGACAACCATGCAAACCTTATTTCGTTATAACTGGCAGGTCCGCGAGGAATGGTATCAATGGTGTGAGGAGCTGCCGGAAGAAGAACAGGTGAAGACACGCATTGGCGGAGTGGGCGGAATCCTGCAGACGCTGGTGCATATTGTGGATGTGGAATTAAGCTGGGTCCGGGATATGGAAGGTAAGCCGGATATCCGTTTAGACTTCACGGAGTACAATACTTTGCAGAAAATCAGAGAGGTGGACGCACGCTTCCGGCCGGAGGTGGAGTCCTTCGTAGTGGCCTGGAATGAGGGATTGGAACGGAGGATTCTAAGGGAGGATAAGCCGGATGGACAGGTTACCCAGCATAGATGGGGCGAAGTGATACGCCATGTTGCAGCGCATGAGATTCATCACATTGGCCAGCTCTCCATCTGGTCAAGGGAACTTGGCCGGAAGCCGGTCTCCCCTAATCTGATAGGCCGGGAGCTGGTGGAGTATCTGCCCGGCAGAGCGTAGGGCGTCTCCAACCCTATGTGCTGCTGGGAGTCTTCACTACAGCTCCGGCGGAAACCACAGATGGCGCAGATCGACCCAGCCCTGGCTGTTAAAGGTCACCCCGCGCACGGAGGGCAGATAAGCGGTCTCGGCAGGCCGTTCGTACAGAATATGCAGCTGGTGGTCACGGGTTAGAGTATCCTCAATCACCTGGAAGCCTTCCGCCCGAACGGAGGCGTCAGGCTCCCGCGAGATCTGGCGCAGCCTGCCTTCAATGCCCGCACGGGTGCGTGGTTCGATGTGCTGCGAGAGGGTCAGATACAGATCGTACAGACGGAGCTGCTCATCCTGGTCGCGGAGCAGCGAGAAGACGATCAGGTCGGACTTCAGGCGGATCGGACCTTTGAATTCCTCTGGCGACACGGATAACACCTTGCAGGAATATCCATGCTGCGTTAGTCTTGCGGCGATGTATTCGGCATCTCCGGCATACTGCGGGATCGTGGCAATCTGCAAGACTTCAGCCGGAGGCGCTGCGAAATGCCGGAAGGGCACTCTCGGGGCGTCGTGCAGACAGGACAGCAGCTCGGCACGAAGAAGGGGATCGCTTAGCGGTCCCTTTTTCTTCGTGTTGCAGGTTACGAATTTGCGGACATAGGACTCAGAGTGGATTCTGCTTAGGGAGTCTGCGCCTGCTGCTGACGGATTCGGGATGATATGGAAGGCAGAGCCGGTCTCTGAGGGCTCACGGTTAAGGCTCCACGGGACATAGATAATCTCCACACGGTCCAGATGGGCCCGCCCCTGGAAGTAATAAGGGAACACCTCCAGCACACAGGTGTCCTCATTCATCTCCACGACCTTGAACGGACCGGTGCCCGCCGGCCTGCGTCCAAACAGATTCTCTCCTATGGACTCCAGATCGCGGGGCACAATCGCCGCCCGGCTGGTGCAGAGGAAGGGAAGGAAGAGTTCATTCGGCTTCTTCAGCAGAATGCGGACGGTAGAGGCATTCAAGGCCTGGACCTCCTGAATCTCCTTGACAATATAACTGTACAGCATGCGCTGCGAAGTGGACATCATCCGTTCGAACGAGTACACGACATCCTCCGGGGTCAGTACCTTGCCGTGATGGAACAAGACCTCCTTGCGCAGATGAAAAGTCCAGGCCGTCCGGCTGCCGTCTGTCTCCCAGGCATGGGCCAGGCCGGGGATCACCTTGCCGCGTTCACCGCTGCGGCAGACCAGCCCGTCAAAAACATGGCTGGAGACGAATGACTCCGCCAGCAAATTCATATAGAGCGGATCGAAGGTATGGAGCTGCTGGGTGACCGGCAGCCGCAGCGTATCGATCCGCTTATCGCTGTGCACCTCAGCATGATGCCCGAAATAGGCCAGCAGCCAGCCTTGCAGCGTGTCCTGCAGCGATGAAGTGCGGGCATGCCTGCGAATGCCCTCCAGCGCCTTGCTGATATCCTTGCTGCTTATGGCTTGCTTCATGGATTCCAGGGCAATATCCTCGGCTGCCGCGAGGAATACCAGCTTGGAGCGCCGTCCCCGTCCCCTGCTGGGGGTCCAGGTGATCCAGCCGAGATCGGCCATTTTGCGGATCACATGCAGTGCATTGCGGTGGGTGCAGCCAAGGGTCAAGGCCAGCTCGTCAAGGGTGATGGAGATCTCAGCCGGACCTCCATGCTGCGAATGCAGCTTCAGGAATTGACTATGCAGCTTCATCTGGGACATTCTCCTCCTGCCTCATCTATAAAATAGGAAATTAATATTATTATATTTCTCTTTTTCTTCTTATTTTATCAGCTAGAATCAGGATAGGACAGTAAAAAGATGGGGGAATTTACCATGGACGAACAAACGGTATCCAAACCGGGGCATGGGCGTGTAGCCTTATTGGCCGCATTTCTGCTTGCAATTGTGCATCAGTACCTGTTTTACGACAAAATGCCGGGGATCTCTTACCCGATTTTTGTGGTCTTATTTTATGCTTTTATGCTCTATTTCGCCAAGGAGAGGCTGCGCAAGCAGAACTGGTTCAGCTATGTTTGGATGGTGTCCATATTTCTGTTGTCCTTGACCTATATGCTGTTTGGCAACAGGTTTTTCTTTGCGCTTAATTTCGTTGTTATTCCGGTGCTTATTCTATTACATATGACGTATATGCTTAGTTACCGTAAGCCCACCTGGAGTGGAATCGCGCTGATCGGCGCGGCATTTGAGCATCTGTTCCCGCAAAGTCTGCGCAACTGGGCTACGGCACTGAGGCTGCTGCGCCGGGGCAAAGGCGGGATGGCGAATGAACGCAAGCAGGTATTGATGCGGGTGATGATCGGCCTGCTGATTTCGGTGCCGCTGCTGCTGATCGTGATCTCGCTGCTCTCTACGGCGGATGGAGTGTTCAGTCAGCTGCTGTCAGCACTCCCGGGGATTTTTGACAACATTTCGCTGGGGGACTGGGTCTTCCGGGCTCTGTGGGTTCTGCTGCTCGGCCTCTTCATGTTCGGCTTCGTCTGGGGGTTCGTACAGAGTAAATTCTATATCCGAACTCCTCTGGTCAGTGAGTTTGATGCGATGGGACAGAAGCTGGTAGCAGCTGAAGCAGGGGAGGAGGGGATCGGTCTTGATGACCCGGTCATTATCACTACCGTGCTGACTGCAATCAATGCAGTGTACATGCTGTTTGTGAGTGTCCAGTTCTCGTATCTGTTCGGAGCCTGGGACGGGATTCTGCCGGAGAACAGTACGTATGCGGACTATGCGCGGAGCGGTTTTCTGGAGCTGATTCTGGTCACATCCATTAACTTCGCGATCTTGCTGCTGTCCTTGCTGGCAGTGCGCAAAGCTGGAGGTATCCTGAAGCGGGTGATTCAGCTCCTGCTGTATATTCTGGTGTTATGCTCCATGGTCATGCTGTATTCTGCATACTCGCGGCTGAACTTATATGAAGAGGCGTATGGTTACACCTACATCCGGTTCCTGGTGCATGCCTTCATGATCTTCCTCGGATTGCTGCTGGTGCTGGCGGCCGTAAGGATTAGCCGGGAACCCTTCCCGCTTCTAAAATGTTACATCGTGCTCGGCCTGCTCTCCTATGTGCTGATGAACTATATAGGGATGGATCATATCATTGCGCAGCAGAATATCCAGCGTTATGAAGCAAGCGGCACACTGGATGCCGGTTATCTGGCCGGGCTCTCCGCAGATGTGGTTCCAGAGCTGATCGAATTCAGCAAGCAGGAGAAGGGGATTCTGGACGAGGCGCTGCGCAGCAGACTGTCTGAACGTACTCAGCCTAAGCAGAGCTGGCCGTCGTTCAATCTGGCGAACCACCGGGAGCGTAAAGCGCTTGAGGAGTATTTTGTCGGAGAGGTAACGCAGAAATAGCTTCTGTGCTCAGGCTTGTGTTACAGTAATTTCAGCAGAAATGACACAAGGAGAGAAGAACCTCATGCAATCGATTATAAATCCGGAGGCGGTTCGAAGCCTTACCGAGCAGAATGGTCTCACAGCCATGTTCAGCAGCAGCGCCATTGCCCAGATGGAGCTTCGGCGTTACGGCGGAGGAGAGGCAGTCTGCTCGGTTGGCGACCGGCTGGAGCATATGTTTTTCCTGATGCAGGGCAAGCTGAAGATTCATACGCTGCTGCCTAACGGCAAGTCGATGCTGGTCCGGTTCGCCCGGCCGATGTCGGTGATCGGGGATGTGGAGCTGCTGCGCCAGTATCCCGTTAAGAATGAGGTGGTCTCTGTAGGGGACAGCCTGCTGCTTGTTGCCGGAAGGAAGCTGCTGCTCCGGGAGATTGAAGACAATACAGCGCTGCTGCGCTTCCTGGTAGGAGAGCTGAGCCACAAAATGTACACGCTCGGCCAGACCTCAGCCATGAATGTTCTCTATCCGGTGGAGAACCGGTTCGCCAGCTACCTGATGTCGCTGTTCGCGGACAACACCGGCGCCCAGCGCGTAGAGGAGATTCGCACCTCCACGCTGACTGAGACCGCCGATCTGCTCGGCACCAGCTACCGGCATCTGAACCGGGTAGTGCGCCGCCTGATTGAAGACGGGATTATTGAACGCAGGAACGGCCGACTGATAGTGCGGGACGAAGAACGTCTGGCATTGCTGGCGAACGGGAATTTGTACGATTGAACCGGATGATAGGAAGTAGTTCATAGAACCTCCATTTCTGCTTTTGACAGGGATGGAGGTTTCTTTGTGCGCTCGGCAGCGTATTTCAGATTTATTTAAGAATGATGAAGTACGATACGTAGAGATTACATAGCAGAGCTTACATATCGAATGGAGGTAGTTATCATGTTGGGCAGACTTAGAGGAATCCGGGCCAAAATCATGTTTGGTTTCGCCGCTGTTATTATCGTGTTCATTCTCGCAATTACCGGCAGTACTATATTTCAGGGTAAAGTGACCATGCTTACAGAGCAGATCAACCGCAATTACAGCAAGCTCTCGATGGTACAGAAATTAACCGATGAGATCCGGACGGCGGACGGTCTGGCCGCAAGGTATGTGATGAGTAATACCACTGAGGAGAGAACAGCCAATCTAACCGCTTATGAAGCCAAGATCCCGGAGATTACAGCCGCAGTCGAAGAGCTTAAGGGAGCCGGCCTGAATGAGGCGGAGCTTGCGGGAATTCAGAATCTGGAGGGAGAGTGGGGCAATTATCTGACAGTGCTGAAGCAGGCTTTTGCCTTGGCCAAGGAAGGGAACTTCCCGCAAGCGCAAAAGTCGTTCACAAGCCTCTCCCTTACGACTATCATCGATTCACAGCTGGTGTTCGAGACGATGCTGCATGATGAAATCATGAAGGAACAGAGCCAGGCGGCAACCCACCGCAGCTCCTCTATGATTACCAGCATGGGCGTTACAGGCTTATCCGTGGTACTGGCTCTGTTGATCGCATTCGTATTGTCCGCACGGATACTGAAGCCGGTGAAGGATATCAACAGGCAGCTCCAGGAGATTGTGGGCGGCGATGCCGATCTAACCCGCAAGCTTAGTGTGCAGACGAAGGATGAGATTGGTGAGCTGGCCCGGAATTTCAATAAAATGACCGATAATCTGTCATCGATGATTACCCAGGTGAAGCTATCTGCGAACGGTCTGGCGGCTTCTGCAGTGAAGCTGACCTCGGAGAGCGGAATGACCGCCGGAACTACCGAGAAGATCGCCGGAATTATGGGTGAGGTCGCAAGTGGTGCGGGCATGCAGATGAATGACCTGCAGACTAACATGAACACGATTATTGAAATGTCGGACGGCATTCAGCTGATTGCTGCCAGTGTACAGGATATCTCGGAAGCTTCCCAGCGTTCTGCAGATTATGCGGTGGCCGGGGATCTATCCCTGCAATCTGCCGTCCGGCAGATGGATTCGATCAACGAATCCATTCAGGCGTTATCGCAGAAGGTGACGGGCTTCGTGAATCGTTCACAGGATATAAGCAGCATTGTCGGGGTGATCAAGGGGATTGCCTCGGAGACGAATATGCTGGCACTGAATGCAACCATAGAAGCGGCCCGGGCCGGAGAGCACGGCAGAGGCTTTGCTGTGGTAGCCGATCAAGTGCGCAGGCTGGCCGAACAGTCCGCAGATTCCGCCAATCAGATTGCAGAAATGGCGACTGGAATCCAGGCGGATGCTGACCATGCAGTGAAGGTGATGAAGAACAGTATGAACGAAGTGCAGGGCGGAACCCGTATCATAGAAGAGGCCGGGCAGTCTTTCAACGCTATCCGCTATTCGATTGATTCACTGGCGGGACAGGTTCAGGAGGTATCCGGTGCGGTAGAAGAAATCACGGCAGCGACGGAGGAGATTGTAGATTCCATCCGCACCGTTACGCATATCTCCGAGACCACAGCGGCAAGTACACAGCAAGTATCCGCCGCATCGCAAGAGCAGATGGCTTCAGTGGAACAGATCGCCTCTTCTGCCAGTGCACTCAGCATGCTGGCGCAAGGGCTGCAAGGTTTGGTAGCACGGTTCAATGTATAATTAGGCAAGCCCCCTCTCCCTATCTCAGCGTAGGGGGAGGGGGCTTGGTCTTGCTTATCTGTTACTTGTTCATATATTGCCGGTACAGCTCTTCACAAGTATCGTAACGCTGGGGCTGCCGGCCGGTCCGGTGATATTCCTCCAGATAGTCGTCCATTGCCAGGAGGAACTGGTCCTTGAACAGATCCAGATTGGCGGCATCAAAATACTGCATGAGTTCAAACTTCCGTGTTCCCCGCGACTCAGTCATTTCATCCAGCAGACCCTGCGCTCCCATGGCGGCGTAGAAGGCGTAAGAAGCATCCTTACTTTCAGCGCTGGCAATGATCTTGTTGCGGTAGTTGCACCATAATTCCTCATAGGTGCCCGCCAGATTATCATAGGTAGGAACAGGCTGTTCCACATATTTCTGATATAGGGTGCTGTATAGATCAAGGATACTTTTAAGCAGAATGCCGGAGGTACTTCGGATCTCGTCCGTCGTCATCGCGCAGATCACATTCATATAGATCTTCTCATAATTCTCAGGGAGGTAGCGGTAAGCTGCGGTGTCCTCCAGGTATCTTTTCAGCCCTCTTTTCAGATAAGTATTGTTCATATGCGTCAAAGCGTTCACCAGATTGTAGACCAACTCCGCTGAAGCCAGCCTAACGGCTCCCTTATCCTCCGCAAGACAAATATTCGCATATTCCTGCTTCGCCAGATCGATCCATTTCTTCGCCCGTTCCAGAGAATCGCGTCCCATGGGCTTCGCCAGAGCATCCAGCGCCCGCTGCTGGTAGCCTCTAAGCTTCTCCAGATCCTCAGGCTTGGCATAGTAGAGCACCTGCAAATCTATTAGAGAGGAGATCATCGGACTTTCAAGAGCGGCCTGATCTTCGATCCGGGTCTCCCAAGGAGTGCAGTAGATATCATAACCGATATCCCCCAGAATGAAGCAGGACGAGATGCCCCAGCCTTGGTTGTTATTATTGATGATGATCAGATCCAGATCGCTTTTCTCATGATAATCCCCGGTACTGTAAGAGCCCGTAAGCCCGATCACCGCAATCTCCTCTGGATAATCCCGTTTGGCCCGCTCGATCACCATGTTGATCAATTTTTCGTTTTTGGATAATAGCTCCTGCCTGGTACTTTCATTCATAGCTGATTCCTCCTGCGCTGTGGCTTGTTGTTGTATTCATTGTAAAAGGATCTGCCGTCCGCGGGTATGCCGACTTCAGTTAGGTCCATTCTCTCCCTGAGCGCTCCGTATGTACGCACATACTTTTCATAGAATACGCCATCGACCTGAGCCAGGCTCTATCTTATATTATTACCATAATTTGTTTTATGAAAGCGCATACTCGAAGGTGGCACCATAATCTATGGGAGGTGGTTGTCAAATGATCAGTAGAACCAGGTCTTCGGTAGCAAGGACATTCCTGATGTACGGTCTGATGCTTGTGTTATGTGTGGGACAGCTCGCGTTATTTCCGGCAACGGGAGCGGCGGCAGGCAATCTGGCTCAGGGCAAGACGATCAACGCAAGCTCAGTCGGTGATGTGTATGTAGCAGCGAATGCTAATGACGGTAACCAGGGTACGTACTGGGAGAGTGCCAGCAATGCTTTTCCGCAATGGATCAAGGTGGATCTGGGTGCCAGCAGCAGTGTGAATCAGGTTGTACTGAAGCTGCCTGCGGGCTGGGAAGCCAGAACACAAACGCTGTCTGTGCAAGGCAGTACGGATGATGCGTCTTACAGCAATCTGGCGGCGTCTGCGGGGTATGCCTTCAATCCGGGCAGTGCGAACTCCGTCACCATCAACTTCACAGCTGCAACCGCCCGGTATGTCAAAATCAACTTCACGGGCAACACCGGCTGGCCCGCAGCGCAGCTGTCGGAGATTGAGGTGTACGGCACCACGGCCTCTCCACCCGGAACTTATGAAGCGGAGGCTGCCGCCTTATCCGGCGGGGCCAAGACGAATACCGATCACAGCGGGTATACCGGTGCTGCCTTCGTAGATGGCTACCTGACTCAGGGAGCAGCCACAACCTTCTCGGTAACCGCTCCGGCGGCAGGGAATTACAGCGCAGCTCTGAGGTATGCCAATGCCTCAGGCAGTACGAAGACGCTGAGTATCTACGTGAACGGCACGAAGGTCAAGCAGACCTCGCTTGCCAATCTGCCAAGCTGGGACAACTGGTCCACGCAGGCTGAGGTGGTGGCTTTAACTGCCGGAAATAACACCATTGCCTACAAATATGATGCGTCCGACTCCGGGAACGTGAATCTGGATCAGCTTGTACTGACAGCTTCAACGGCACCAACGGCAACGGTTGCCCCTACGCCCGTTCCAACGATAGCGCCGACAGTTGCGCCAACGGTTGTGCCAACTGCAAGGCCGGCTACCACACCAACTGTAGCTCCAACGCCAACTACTACACCTGTGCCAACATCTACACCAGTCCCTACAGCAACCCCAACCACAGGTCCCGGCGTGAACCTGGCGACCGGCAAAGCTGTGAATGCTTCCTCCTCCGTCTTCACCTTTGTTCCGGCCAACGCCAATGATGGAGATGTCACGACCTATTGGGAAGGAGCAGGGGGAGATTATCCGAATACGCTGACTGTTAACCTTGGTGCAAACGCCAATATAACTTCGGTAGTTGTGAAGCTGAATCCGGCAGCAGCCTGGTCAACCCGTACCCAAACTATTCAAGTCCTGGGGCATAATCAGTCGACAGGCACCTTCTCCAGTCTGGTACCGGCAGCTGTGTATACCTTCAATCCGGCCAGCGGCAACACAGTGACCATTCCGGTCACAGCAACCGTCAGTGAGCTGCAGCTGAAATTCACAGCGAACTCCGGATCAAGCGCCGGACAGGTGGCGGAGCTCCAGATCATCGGCACACCGGGGGCGAACCCGGATTTGACGGTGACCGGGATGTCATGGAGTCCTTCCGCTCCGGTAGAGACAGATTCTCTGACACTGAACGCTACAGTGAAGAATAGCGGCACTGCCTCATCCGCAGCTACCAATGTCAGCTTTTATCTCGGTACCGTTCTTGCCGGATATGCCCCCGTGGATACCCTGGCCGCAGGAGCTTCGGCCAATGTCTCCTTCAGTGTTGGTGCCAAGGATGCCGGAACCTATACGGTAAGCGCCAAGGTAGATGAGATGAGCAATGTTGTAGAGCTGAATGAAGGCAATAACAGCTATACGCATCCTTCTGCCCTTACAGTAAATCCGGTATCCAGCTCAGATCTGATCGCCTCTCCGGTCAGTTGGTCTCCAAGCAATCCGGCAGGGGGGAACGTGGTCAGCTTCGCGTTAGCCATCAAGAATCAGGGATCAGCTTCCTCGGCAGGCGGCGCTCATAACATCACGCTGACCTTGTCCGATGCTACGACCGGCGCGGTCCTCAGAACGTTGACCGGCACTTATAACGGTGTCATTGCTGCCGGAAGTACTACCGCTCCTGTGGCTCTTGGAACCTGGACGGCTGTGAACGGTAAATATAATGTAAAAACAGAAATTGCCGTGGATGGCAACGAACTGGCGGTAAAACGGGCCAACAACATCCAGAATCAGCCGCTCTACATCGGACGCGGGGCCAATATGCCTTACGATATGTATGAGGCAGAAGATGGAGTGATCGGCGGCGGAGCGGTCAAGCTGGCACCGAACCGGAATATCGGTGATCTGGCCGGTGAAGCTTCAGGCAGACGGGCCGTTACGCTGAATACCACAGGCAGCTATGTCGAATTCACCACCAAAGCCAGTACGAATACCCTGGTCACCCGGTTCTCTATTCCCGACTCGGCCAGCGGTGACGGCACAACAGCGACCCTGAATATTTATGTTAATGGTGTCTTTAACAAAGCCATCACCTTGAATTCCAAGTATGCCTGGCTCTATGGCTCAGAGACCAGTCCGGGCAATTCGCCAAGCGCCGGTTCCCCGCGCCATATCTATGATGAAGCGAACATCATGTTCGACAGTATCATTCCGGCAGGCAGCACGATCCGGCTGCAGAAGGATGCAGCCAACACCTCACAATATGCGATAGACTTCGTGAGCCTGGAGCAGGTATCGCCGATCGCCAATCCTGATCCGGCGAAGTATACCGTTCCGCTTGGATTCACACATCAGGATGTGCAGAATGCGCTGGATAAGGTCCGTATGGATACAACGGGTAATCTTGCGGGTGTCTATCTTCCTGCCGGAAACTATGAGACCTCGAATAAATTCCAGGTCTACGGCAAGGCAGTGAAGATCATCGGAGCCGGACCGTGGTATACCCGGTTCTATGCTCCGCTCAACCAGTCGAATACAGACATCGGCTTCCGGGCGACAGATTCAGCGAATGGCTCGACCTTCTCGGGGTTTGCCTACTTCGGCAACTATACTTCACGGATTGACGGTCCCGGCAAGGTGTTCGACTTCTCCAATGTGGCGAACATAACGATCGACAATATCTGGACTGAACATCAGGTATGTATGTACTGGGGGGCCAATACCGATTATATGGTGATCCGCAACTCCCGTATCCGCAACACCTTCGCCGACGGGATCAACATGACGAACGGCAGCACGAATAATCTCGTGTCCAATAATGAAGCCCGGGCTACCGGAGATGACAGCTTCGCGTTGTTCTCGGCGATTGATTCCGGCGGCTCGGATATGAAGGATAACGTCTATGAGAATCTGACCTCGATCCTGACCTGGCGGGCAGCCGGGGTAGCGGTATACGGCGGTTATGCCAATACCTTCCGCAACATCTACATCGCGGATACGCTCTGCTACTCAGGAATTACGATCAGCTCGCTTGATTTCGGTTATGCGATGAATGGCTTCGGCGCTTCGCCGCCGACGAACTTCCAGAATATCTCGGTCGTCCGGGCAGGCGGACATTTCTGGGGCTCCCAGACCTTCCCGGCCATCTGGGTGTTCTCCGCCTCCAAGGTGTTCCAGGGCATCCGGGTGAGTGATGTGGATATTGTGGACCCGACCTATCACGGGATTATGTTCCAGACCAATTATGTCGGCTCATCGCCGCAGTTCCCTGTGGCCGATACGATCTTCTCGAACATTACCATTTCCGGTGCCCTCAAGAGCGGAGATGCCTTCGATGCCAAGTCCGGTGTCGGTATCTGGGCGAATGAGTCGGCAGAGCCCGGCCAAGGCCCGGCGGTGGGTAATGTAGTCTTCAACAACCTGAAGATCCTGAACACAGTAACGCCGATCAAAAACACAACCTCCACGTTCACTATAACGGTGAATCCGTAGGGGGGACGAAGCACCGCCTTCTGTGAAGCAGCGTACCACAAAAAACCGCCGCCCGTGTGTCCGGGAGAGGCGGTTTTTTGTGCTAAATCGCTGCGGGGTCCTTAGGCTTAGATTGCAGCATGACTACTCGACCACATAGGTTATCTTTCATACCACGCCTGGCTACGGGAAATCCTGCATCTTTTACAACAAATTAGTCTCTGCATAGCCTCCAAAACGGAAATCCTGCACAAATTACAACAATATGAACTCAGACTTCCCAATCTGCTGATTAATCCTGCAAAATGTGCAACAATCGTGGACCTGAGCTACTCTGAAGCTGGAAATCATGCAAAATGTGCAACAATCGGGGACCAGAGCTACTCGGCGGCTGGAAATCCTGCACAATGTACAACATTGCCGGTGTTGCAGCCGCAATTCCTTAAAATCGACAAATGCTATCCCGTAACTATACAATGGGTGTTATATTGTGCATAGGATAAGGACAGAAACAAAGGAGGCACACCCATGACGAATCGGGTAGTAAGTAATATTACGGAGCTGATCGGCGGCACGCCGGTTGTGCGCTTGAACCGGGTAACCGGACCGGAGGATGCGGAGCTGTATGTAAAGCTGGAGATGTTCAATCCCAGCGGCAGCGTCAAGGACCGGGCGGCCTATAATCTGATCCTCCAGGCGGAGCTGGACGGACGCCTGCAGCCGGGCGGGACAATCATTGAGCCGACCAGCGGGAATACCGGGATTGGACTGGCGATGAACGCAGCAGCGAAGGGATATAAGGCGATCCTGATCATGCCGGATAATATGACGAAGGAACGGATCAATATCCTGAAGGCCTACGGGGCGGAAGTGGTGCTGACTCCGGCGGCGGAGCGGATGCCCGGCGCGATTGCCAAGGCGGTGGAGCTGGGACGGGAGATCCCCGGCAGCTTCATACCGCAGCAGTTCGAGAATCGGGCGAACCCGGACATTCACCGCACCACCACCGCGCCAGAAATCCTGGAGCAGATGGAAGGGCGGCTGGATGTCTTCATTGCCACTTCCGGGACAGGCGGCACCATCACCGGAACCGGCGAGGCGTTGCGCGCGCGACTGCCAGAGCTGCGTGTGGTTGTTGTGGAGCCGCAGGGTTCGCCGGTGCTGTCCGGCGGCCAGCCCGGGCCGCATAAGCTGGTGGGGACCAGCCCCGGCTTCGTGCCGGCGATTCTGAATACCGCCATTTACGATGAGATCGTGCAGGTATCCGATGAGGATGCCTTGGAGATGGTAAGAGAACTGGCCCGTACCGAGGGAATTCTGCTCGGACCTTCCGGCGGAGCCGCAGTCTGGACAGCCTTGCAGGAGGCACGGCACCTGGGTCGGGGCAAGCGGGTGTTATGTATCGCGCCCGATACCGGGGAACGTTACCTCAGCATGGGAATTTTCGACTAAATTATACTGGAGGTCCGTTATGAATCAAGCGAAGCGCAGTTTCCGGCACGGGGTAACAGCGGCTGGAAGTCTTATTCTTACAGCAGCCATAGTTTCTAGCCTGACCGGGTGTGCCCGGACGAATAGCAATGACGCTGCCAGCAGTGCAGCAGCTACGGACGGGCCGTCTTTCGCCAGTCCATCGCCAGCCGTAATGCAGACGGATAGCCCGCCAAGTGCGGTCCCGACTGCTTCGGCGTCAGCTACGGCTTCTCCGGCCCCGGCTGCCTTGCTCGACCCTGCCAAGCTCCAGCCGGTCTTCGGATTCGCCAGTGAGACCGGGAGTCATATTATCGTCTCCAGGGAAGAGGAGGGAGCCGGGGAGCAGTTGAAGTCCCTGAACACTGCCATCGGGAACGGGGGCCAGGTGCTGGCTGTGAAGCTGGAGAAATGGCAGACGGGTAACGAGAACAACAACGGACGTGAGCTGGCGAATAATATTCCGAATATGTCCGGTTATCTATTCAAGGTAGAGGGTGACACAGCAATGCGGGATGAGACCTATTATCTGGTTGATTCTGCGGTCTTTCCGCAGGCAGCCTTGCTGGAGCTTCAGCCCGCCGATCCGGCAGGCCCGCAGCTTGCAGCCGGTGATCCGCTTCGCAAGAGTGTAGCAGCTGCCAAAGGCCGGAAGATCCAGTCCGCCTGGAAGCTGGCCGGGCTGGGTCCGGACAGACAGCTCTATCTGGTGCAGTTCGTAAGACAAGATAAGGAGATGTTGTTTAGCCTTGTACTGGAGGAAGACGGGAAGCTCAGCTTCAAGGACTATCCTGCTGAGATTACAGATAATGAATATTCAGTCTGGCGTGTCGATGACGGCGGTGAGGTGAACCCGCAGATGTTCTCCCTGCTGTTCGCGGCACATACAGCAGACGGATTGCTGCTGGGGCTGAACTGGTGGGGAGCGGAGGGTGTGAACAGCTTTTTCCTGAAGCAGGAAGGCAATGGCTTCACAGAGCTTGCGATCGAATATGGCCGCTATACCTCTCCCTTGTGAGCAGGGCGAACGGAAAGCAAGGCTCCCCGTCACTTCTGGGTGACGGAGGAGCCTTGTCTGCCTGTCATATACATCATCATGATGGGGCGAATCAGCAGATATCCCAACATCCCGCCGAATGTATTCAGCAGAAGATCATCTACATCAAACGTTCCAATATAGAAGACGGCTTGTGAGCATTCCAGCACCGCGCTTAACGCGAAGGACCACAGCAGGACTCCGGTGAAGGAGCCGCTGCCTTTTCCATTCGGAGATAACAGCACCAGGAAGATGCCATAAGGAATGAATAAGGCGATATTCCCCAGGAAATTAACGACAGTGCTTGTGCTGAGATGGTGATAGGTATTGGATAAGGTGGCCAGCGGGACCAGATTTCCGCTTCTCAGACTGGCGGCAACATGGTCCGGGCTGTGTTGAAGCTGCTGCCATAGAAATGGGAGATCCATCGAACCGAATTTGAACAAAATAATTTTGAACAGAATATATACGTAGACGGTAAACAGTACCTGCAAACCGTATTTTGTCCGCTTGTGTGCCTGATTCATTTCAGATCACCGCTTTCTGTAGATTGTAATGTTATATGGCTTAGTCATTAAGGATATACCGTCATAATCACACCGTTCATATTGTCGCCAGAGAATTCAATGTGCTGGGCGTCAGGGGTGGGAACTGGAGTGTTCCCGTTAACTTCGATATAGGAAATCTGATATTCGACGCCGTTAACGGTAGTGGCGATCGACTTCTGCTCCTTAAGGAATTCAAGGTATTCTTCCAGCGTAAAGTTCTTGTCGCGCATAATCACACTGTGCGGAAGTCCTACATACCGGAAATGCCAGGGCTCATACTTGATGCCGGTGATATCTGTTTTATCCTCAGGATAGCGTAGAATGAAGCCGTAATCCCATGCATTGTCCCGCAGCCATTGCCCTTCAGGGGCATGGCTCATGGCCATTTGGGAGGAGCCGATGTCAAGCGACAAGCCCAGGTTATGCTCGCTGTATCCGGGCGGAAGAGCGTAATCTGCTCCTTTTTCCTCATATAACTGCTTCTGCTTCTCATTGTCCCGGTAGCCGCTGCTGATCAGGAAGCTGTTGATGTCCTCCCCGGCTGCGGCGTGTACCATCTTGGTGAATTTCTCTGCCACTTGCTTGGAGAGCAGCGTTTTGTGATCAAGCAGCACGTAGCCGGAAGTCAGCTCTTCATAATCGGCTAGCCTTACAATATCCGCGCTGACACCCGAGGGCTGAACGGGATAATCCTTGTTGACCAGGAGCAGGTTCCCCTGATAGATCTGGCCCTTCGGGATCACTGTCAGATTCTTCGAACCTTTATCTGTAGAGACTTGTACCGTCTTAATATTCAGGTCTTCCTTAGCATCCTCTTGATCTCTGGACATCCACTCATAACCGACCAGTAAGGCAATCACAATTACCAATAACCATTTCTTCATGTTCTCTTCCTCCTTGTTTCAATGACTTAAGCATAGAGGAGTGTGTTTAAATAGAAGTGGGGGAAAGATAAAGTTTTTCTTAAAACGTCTCCGCTTAAAGTGTTCCAGCTTGAAATGTACATGCAAAAAAAACCGTCCTTCTAAAAGGACGGCAACACTTCGGCTATAGCTGGAGCAGACTAGTGGATCAGACCCGGCAGACGGACCTCGAAGAGCGTGCGGATCGTGTCACTCTGTACGGAGATCGTCCCCTGATGCTGCTCGACGATATTTTTGGCAATGAACAATCCCAGCCCGGTACTGCCTTCCTGATGGGTTCGCGCCCGGTCGCCCGTATAGAACATATCGAATAGAAAAGGCAGGTCCTCCTCAGGAATCCTGTCTCCATAGTTGATGACCTGGACAACGACCTGCTCACCCTCCGGGTAGCAGCGGATATCGACATAACGGCCGTCTTTGCCGTAACGCACCGCATTGGTCAGCAGGTTCTCGAACACCCGGGCCAGTAGTTCCCCGTCCCCGGTAATTTTGAGCTGCGGAGTGACCTCAATCCGGGCCGTCAGCCCGTTGTTCTCCAATAGAGGATACAATTCCTCGATCAGCTGGACCAGCAGCTCGCTCAGATCAAGGGGGCGCTGCTCCACGGTAAGCATGCCGTAGTTCATCCGGGTAATCTCGAACAGCTCATCGATCAGCTTTTCCAGCCGCTGTGATTTGGTGTAGGCAATCGTGGTGTAATGTTTAACTTGTTCGGCGGTTAATTCTCCGTCCTTCAGCACCAGATCCAGGTAGCCGAGTACAGAGGTCAGCGGAGTCCGCAGATCATGAGCCAGATTCAGCACCAGCTTGTCCTTGCTGTTCTCCGCGAAGTCCCCGCGTTCCACCGCTTCTTCGAGTTTGTCTTTGGCCTGGTTAAGATCGGCGGCAATATCCTCGAATTCATCGTTAGAATGGATTTGAATCCGGCTTTTGAAATCCCCGTTAGCCAGCAGGCGGATATGGTGCGAGATTTCTTTGAAATAGCGGGCATACGGCTTGGTGAACAGGAAGAAGAACAGCAGCGCCAGCGGGATGAAGAAGATCAGGAAGAAATTCAGGTCGCCGAAATCGGCAATCAGATAACGGAAGCGGGTCAGCTTGTCTTCATACTTCACCTGAGAGGTATAATACATTTGCAGGCTTTTGTAGAGTACAAAGGTAATAGCGCCGGAGCAAATCATGCTGAGTACCAGCAGTGATATCATTTTGAAGCGGAAGCTGCGGACAAGTTTAGCCATTGAACGTGTACCCCACACCCCAGATCGTTTTGATCCATGTATTTTTACTCTGGTCATCGCCCAGCTTTTTGCGCAAGGTGCGGATATGGACCATCACGGTGTTCCCGCCTTCATAATAAGCCTCACCCCAGATTTGCTGAAAAAGCTGCTCGGCGCTGAATACTTTCTTAGGGTAGCTGGCGAGCAAATACAGGATATCGAATTCCTTCGGCGTCAGCTCCACAGCATTTCCATACAAGGTCACGGAACGGCGGTCCGGATCAACGATCAGCCCCCCGGCTTCCACCACGGCCTTCTGCTCGGTAACCGGCTGGTTAAGCTTCATGGAACGTCTGAGCTGCGCGTTCACTCTGGCGACCAGTTCCATGGGATTGAAGGGCTTGGTCATATAATCGTCAGCACCGATGACAAGACCGGTGATTTTATCGAGATCCGAAGTCTTCGCGCTCACAAAAATAATCGGCAGCCCATGCTGCTCCCGGATCTGCCGGGTCACTTCATACCCGTCTAGCCCGGGCATCATAATATCCAGAATCGCCAGGTCGATATGCCTGGACTGGATGACCTGCACCGCCGCCGGGCCGTTTGTAACCTTTATGGGGTGGTAGCCTTCTTTTTCCAAATGCAGTCCGATCAGATCGGCAATCTCGGGATCATCGTCGGCGATTAGAATCGTAATCCGTTTCATTTCATTATCTCTCCTATAGTGTCAGCATGAATGTATACTTGATTGCATGTCACTCCTAGTGTAACCTATCGGATATGGTTTCGCTAACTGTTATGATAGGAAGATGGGAGCTATCGAGGGGACGATTTAACTTTTAAATACTTAATTCTGTAACAAATGCGGACGGGCATAGCCCTAAAGAGTCATGCCGCCGGTCACCCGGAAATGGTAAAATAACGAACAGAAATTAGGGAGGGAACTGTGACGTATACCCGAATTAAAGTGCTAATCCTGCTGATTCCAACGGTCATGGTCGGCATCTGGGAATGGGTGAGACATCAGTTCCTGATGCCGTATATCTCCATGGACACAGGCAACTTCTTAACACCTGTATTGGTATTTCTGTGCAGTATTATTCTGCTGCTGCCGCTCTTTCGCCTCATGGAGCGCAATCAGCGGGAGCTGGAGCAGGAGCGGGCGGCCACCGGAGCGATGGAAGCACGGGAGGCGCTGGCAAAAGAGCTGCATGACGGCATGGCCCAGTCCCTGTTCCTGCTCTCTGTGCGGATCGACCGGCTGGAGCACAGCCGTAAGGACGGCGGTATCAGCGCGGACAGTGTGGATCAGATCAAGAAGACCGTTCACGAGGTTAACCGTTATGTACGTCAGGCTATTGCCAATCTGAAGGTGCCGGTGAGCGGCGCGGAGAGCTTTTCGCTGGAGCGTTCTATCCATGAGCAGCTGGCGGCCATAGCCGGAGAAGTCATGATCGAGGTATCCCTGGATTGGCATCTGGAAGAGCAGGCGCTGACACCGGCCGAACAGGCAGAGCTCTTATCCTGCATTCGCGAAGCGATAATCAACGTGCGTAAGCACACACGTGCAGGCAGGGTATCCGTATCAGGTCAAGGGAATGAGCACGGCTGGCGTGTAACCGTTGCAGATGACGGTGCGGGGATTGAGCATGATGATCCTTTTGCGGTGAGCGGCAGCTATGGCCTGCAGATTATGAGAGAACGGTGCCGCAGTATGGGCTGGGCGCTTAGGCTTCACTCAGGAGCGGACGGAACCACTGTAGAAATTGTAAAAGGGGGTGCGCAGGATGGAACGCTGCCGGGTGCTGATCGTCGATGACCATGCGCATGCACGTGAAGCGATGACCGAGATTGTGGGACTGGATGAACGGTTTGAAGTGATCGGTGCGGTGGCCAGCGGAGCGGAGGCGATCGTCTGGACCGGGCAATGGATGCCGGACCTGATCCTGATCGATATCGAGATGCCGGGAATGGACGGTCTGGAGACCACGCGGCGCATTAAGCTGGAATATCCGTATGTCCGGATTGTCATCGTCACCGTGTCGGATGAGATCTCTTATCTGTTCGAAGCGCTTAAGCAGGGGGCGCAGGGGTATCTCCTGAAGAACCTGGCCCCGTCTACCTGGATCGAATATCTGCTGGCGATTGTGAGCGAAGAGGTGCCGCTGAGCCGGGAGCTGGCGTTCCAGATCCTGAAGGAGTTCGCGCTCACCTCCGTCAAGGAGGAGCGGGAGGCATTAACGGCGCGGGAGAAGGAGATACTGGGCTGTGTATCCTCCGGGTCCACCAATAAGGAGATTGCCGCCACCCTCGGGATCTCCGAGCATACGGTCAAGAATCACCTGAAGAACATTCTGCAGAAGCTTCAGCTTCAGAATCGTACGCAGCTCACAAGATACGCCCTGGAGCAGGGGCTGGCTTCACGGGAGCGGGATTTTCCGGGGAAGAGATAGGCATACACAAGAGAGAAGGGGAGATTCCATTGAATAGAATGTTTCGCAAAATAGCCGCATTGGCCGCACCGGCAGCCGCCGCACTACTGTTGTTCGCAGCTGTGGCGAGCGCCCACGTAACCGTTAGTCCTGCACAGTCCAGCACGGGGGCCTGGGAGACGTATACCCTGAAAGTACCGTCTGAAAAAGAAAGCGCCACCGTCCAGGTAGATCTGCGGATTCCGGCAGGCGCGGAATTTAAGCAATACGAAGCCACTCCCGGCTGGGAGGTAACAGTGGACGGGAATAAAGTAAGCTGGATTGCCAAGGACGGCGGCATCCAGGCCGGACAGTTCCAGCGCTTCTACTTCACAGCCAAGAACCCGGACTCTGCAGGCGATATTGCCTGGGATGCCTATCAGCACTATGCCGATGGCAGCCTCGTGCAATGGTCCGGCGAACCCGGCTCAGAATCCCCGCATTCCATCACCGCCATCGCTGAAGCCTCCGGTAGCGCCGGCGGCGGCCACGGCCACGGTGCCGCAGACAAGTCCGGCAGCGGCACCATGACCATGGACGAGCATCAGGCCATTGTGGAGAAGGAAGGCACCAGCACCGGCACCTCGCCGATGCTCTACATTACCCTCGGCATCTCCCTGGTCTCCTTCCTGCTGGCAGCGATTGCTTTGCTTCGGGGGAAGACGGAGTAGGCTGGAGTGACTTGTATGGAGAGAACCCCGCAGCAGATGTGATGTCTGCTGCGGGGTTTTTGTTTTGGTATGGGTGCGGCGCTGGTCCGGGCTGTTGTCTGCTGTACAGGATGCTAAGTGGACAAACAACATTTATTTACGATTACACGCATTTCTTTTTATCCCCTAAATCAAATTCTTAGAGGATTATAGCCTTTTCGGCAATCTCTGTAAATTATAGAAGTCTCCATTCTGATAATGTGACTAAAACAGTACGCAATCGACAATATAAGTTGTATTTCGACGAAATACAACCGTTTAAATGTGCGGGGCGGTAAATTATGATGAGTGAGGAAGTCATTCAATTAAAGAGAGGGCTTAAAACTAACATGTACTTCAAAAAACACAAAACACTATTTCTGGTCAGCACTATACTTTGTTCATTTATTATCAGTACAAATACTTCCGCAGCTGGAGCCTCCAATCTGAATAAGCATATCGGCTACGTCCCATGGAGCTGGAGCACAACTAGCCGAATGATCGATGACAATAGTCAGATGTGGTTTGAGGATGTTAACGGGGACGGGAAGAAGGATCTAATCTCCAAGGGCGAAGCAGGAGCCTGGAATGCTGGAGTTGTATACGTTGCCTTAAGCACCGGAAAGGGGTTTCAGCCTTGGACGTGGAATTCCGGTTCCCGTATGATCGACGACAATAGTTCGATGTGGTTCGCTGATGTGAATGGGGATGGTAAGGCTGATCTTATCACAAAAGGTGAACCAAGGGCCTGGAATGCCGGTGTCATCTACGTTTCTTTGAGTACAGGGAATGGCTACCAGCCTTGGACCTGGAACTCTGGTGTACGTATGTTTGATGATCACAGTCCAATGTGGCTTGAGGATGTGAACGGGGATGGCAGAGCAGATTTAATTTCAGTTGGACAGGCGGGGGCCTGGAACGAGGGGCGAATATACGTATCCTTAAGCACAGGAGCAGGCTATCAGCCTTGGACCTGGACGTCCTCAATCAAAATGCTCAATTCTCTAGATACAGCATGGTTTGCAGATGTGAATGGGGATGGTAAGGCTGATTTGATCACAAAAGGGCAGCCGGGCGCAACCAATGCTGGTCAGATGTATGTCTCTTTAAGCACCGGCAGCGGTTATAATCCATGGACCTGGACATCTGCATCACGGATGGTTAATGACAACGATGTTCAGTGGTTTGCAGATGTGAATGGAGACGGCAAAGCCGATATGATATCCAAAGGTCAGCCCGGAACAGCCAATGCTGGATATGTGTTCGTGTCATTGAGTAATGGAACAGGCTATGCGTACTGGACCTGGAACAGTGGCAAACGAATGATCGACGACAGCGGAACCATGTGGTTCACAGATATTAATGGAGATGGTAAGGCCGATATGATATCGGTAGGGAAAAATGTGGGTTATAACGATGGCTGGTTGTACGCCTCCCTGAGTACTGGAAGTGGCTATCCATACTGGACCTGGAACTCTGGGAGTAGAATGATTGATAGTAATGATCTATGGTTCAGCGATGTGAGCGGCGACGGAAGAGGGGACTTGATCATTAAGGGAAGCGGCAGGGAAGCAGGTTTTGTTCGTGTTGCAGTCAGTACGGATCCTAATCAAATTCAGTATGAGTATAATGCAGCAGGCCAACTTCTGCGTACTACTCTGCCGGACGGATCAACAATCCAATATACATATGATAAGAACGGGAATTTGCTGAAAGTGGAAAAGAAATAATCAATTTTACACGACATTCTATCATTATGATTCTGGGGGTAGCAGACTAGATTACACAATAGATTCAAACAACAATAGTTTCTATTATGTATATGACCGTAACGGGAATCTCAAACGAAAGATTGCTTCTACAGGATACACTGTTTTCACTTCTTCTAGTATAGAGGGCTGGGAGCCTTACAAACTAAGGGACAACAATGCAGCAACGGTATGGTCAAGTGTAAATAGAGGTAACGAAGACGATATGGAATGGGTAGCTGCTGACCTAGGCACAAGTGGTATTGTAGGCGGGGTCGAATTAACTCCAAGGGGGAAGCTGTCTTTTCCGGTTAACTTTAAAATACAGTCTAGTGACGATGCAGTGGCTTGGACAGATATTCCTGGTCAGAGCTATAACAACTTTGTTAATAATGGTTCAACGCATTCTTTTCAGTTTGAAGCACCGGTAATTGCAAGATACATAAGAGTATATGCCACAAAGTTGGGGAAGGACGATAACGGACAATTGTATTTTCAACTTGCTGAAATTAAGATTATCCCTTCTACCGTTGCGACTTCATCCACAACTGGCGGCTGGCCTGCGTCCAGACTGGTGGATCAGAATGCTACAACAAACTGGTCAAGTGTAGCTCGTTATCCAGCTGAGAGTACAGAGTGGATCATTTTTGATTCTGGGAGTACTCAGATGATAGGAGGAGTTCAGTTATATCCAAGAGGAACATTGGGATTTCCTGTTGACTTTAAAATACAGAGCAGTAGCGATGCTAAGTCTTGGACAGATATCCCGGGACAGTCCTACACAGGATATATTAACAATGGATCTGTTCAATTCTTTAACTTTGATGCCCCTGTTATTGACCGCTATGTAAGGGTATATGCTACAAAGCTTGGTACAGATGACAATGGAGTATACTATTTTCAGCTTGCTGAGATTAAGGTCAATTTGTCAACTGTAGCAGTGTCTTCTGCAATAAATGGGTGGCCTGCGTCCAGATTGGTCGATCAGAATGCTACAACAACCTGGTCAAGCATAGCGCGATATCCGGCTGAGAGTACAGAATGGATCGTCTTAGATTCTGGGAGCATACAGATGATAGGAGGAGTTCAGTTATATCCAAGGGCAACATTGGGATTTCCTGTTGACTTTAAAATACAGAGCAGTAGCGATGCTAAGTCTTGGACAGATATCCCGGGGCAGTCCTACACAGGATATATTAACAATGGATCTGTTCAATCCTTTAACTTTGATGCCCCTGTTATTGACCGCTATGTGAGAATTTATGCAACCAAACTTGGGACGGATGATAATGGAGGATACTATTTTCAGCTTGCTGAGATTAAGGTCAATTTGTCAACTGTAGCAGCTTCTTCTGCAATAAGTGGCTGGTCCGCATCTAGAGTGGTAGACCAAGACACTTCAACCATGTGGTCAAGTATTGCACGCTATCCGTCAACAAGTACAGAGTGGATAGCTGTAGATTCCGGTATGCTCCAAAAAATTGCTGGCATTCAACTGATTCCAAGAGCAACATTGGGATTTCCGGTCGATTTTAAAATACAAAGCAGCGTAGACGGTAAAGTTTGGACAGACGTAAAGGGACAGTCTTACACCGGCTATGTTAACAATGGGAATATTAAGACATTCACCTTCGATGCTCCCATCTTGGCACGGTATGTACGTGTATATGCGACCAAACTGGGTACCGATGATAACGGAGGATTTTATTTTCAACTGAGCGAGTTCGGGATCAATAAATCTAAATAATACAAGAGTATCTATTTTAACCTAAGAATCGAGGAGTCTAATGCGTAAATTTTTATCTGCAAATCCATTTGTTTTCACAATTGTTCTCTTAATGCTTTCTTTCACTATTTTGAATTCTGCGTCTGCGGCTACCTTCTACTATTATGATGCTAATGGTAGATTGGGACAAAAAAGTGAATTGACCGGAGACACGGAACGCTACTTCTACGATAACAATGGGAATCTAGTATCTAAGAATTCTGGAGAACCGTATTTTGAATTACAGACAGCCTTCGGTTCCAAACAAGGAGAGAACAACTGGTACTACCAGCTATGGGACGGAGTCCAATACAAGGACATGACATGGGACCCGGCTGAATTAAGATGGAGAGGGGAACAAAACTGGAACATCGTCAGCAAGGATTGGATGCATCCAGAAGGTAATGATGCTGTGCTTAAATGGGTTGCACCTCAAACGGGTTCGATACGCATCGCAGGAAGAGTTGCCAAACACCCGGTTAACTTGCAAGGGGACGGGGTTCGCGTGAAAATCATGAAAAACAGTACCCAAATTTGGCCCTCAACAGGTTGGCAGAGTATAAAAGGCGAAGATGCTATTGGAGTGACGGCGAACCTGAATATTAATGTGACAAAGGGAGATTCCATCTATTTTATCGTCAACCAAAATGGTAACTATGAGTATGATGCTACCAAATGGACTCCATCTATAAATTATACTTTGCAATAGTTTAATCATTAGACACCATGAGACATATTGTATGGATAAATTTAATTTAATATCGAACCACATATGAGTATCTACTCCATGTGGTTTTTTAATGTGGATAATTGCTCCCTTTTCCAAAAGTCTAATTCTAAAATCTAAATGTGGCTGAAATATTACTCAATCGACAAAACAAGTTATGATTCGATAAAATACAACCATTCTCAACCTTGGTTAACTCCCTTATGATGGGTGAGGAAGTATAGGGGGAGAGTGGATTTGTTGAAAAGCATCAAATATTCTGTTTGCAGTTTGTTTATTTGCTTTGTGATCTTCACAGTTTTATTTAGTCCGGGCAAGGTCTTCGCTTCAGAGAATATTATAGTGGCCAACGAGTCCTTTGAACGGGGTACTTATTCGGGGACGAACTATCTGCCTATTCAAGGAACAATTACAGGTGATCCGCAAAAAGTAGTGAGCGGGAAATACTCAGCTCTGCTGAGTTCTCTTTCTACAGACGTATGGAAGGAGTTTAACTATACGGATTCCAATCAAGTTAAATTTGAGAAGAACACTACATACCAGGTAACGTTTTCGTATAAATCCGTTGATATGCAGCCGCTGGATTCCAACCGTTTTTTCTATTTTCTTGCCCGAAGTACGGATGGTCAAGAGGATAAGGGCTTTACTTCTTGGAATGATACAAGCGGAAGTACAGGGATTAGGACGATAACGTTCACCACCGGCAACAAGGAGAACTATTACTTGATTTGGGGCATTCATGCGGGAGGAAGCTTGGCGCTGGATGATATTCAGATCGTAAAAGCAGTCTCATCCCAGAGTGAGGGCTTCGAGAAGGGAACGTATAATCAGACATCATTTTTGCCGGGCTCCGGCCGTATCACCAATGATCCAAATCTAACCGTGAGTGGGCAATATTCAGCTTATTTGAGTTCATTACATAACGAAGATTGGAAAGAATTTTCCTACTCTGATTCGAATCAAGTGAAGTTTGAGCGAAATACTACATACCAGGTAACCTTTTCATATCAGTCTATTGAGATAGCTACAGCAGACAGTAATCGCTACTTTTATTTTTTGGCAAGGAGCACAGATAACGCTGAAGATAAAGGATGGACAACCTGGAATGAAGCCAGCGGGAGCAAGGGAAGCCGTACTGTAACTTTTACCACGTCGAATAAAGATAACTATTATCTCATTTGGGGCATTCATGCCGGTGGAGCACTTTCGATTGATGATATTGAAATCACCAAGGTCAGTGAGTCGTTTGAGAAGGGAACTTTTGCAGGCACTCGTTACCGGGCAGGCTCTGGTGTGATTACCAAGGAACCGGCAAAGGTCATCAGCGGGCAATATTCGGCTTATCTTGCATCCCAACAGAATGAGGAATGGAAGACTATTCTCACCACAGATCCGACTACATACCGCTTCGAAAAGAATACCACCTATACCGTAACCTTTTCTTACAAGCCGCTGGATATGGACCCGATGAACCTTGGACGCTGCTTTTATTTTTTGGCGAGAAGCATGGATGACCAAGAAGATAAGGGCTGGACCACATGGAATGAAGGCATCGGAAGCACCAAGAGAAAAAGTATAACATTTACGACCGGGAACAAGGATAATTACTACCTGATCTGGGGGATTCGTGGGGGTGGGGTGATCTCGCTAGACGATATTACGATTCATAAAGATAGTGAATCTTTTGAGAGAGGTACTTATAGTGGAACGGATTATATACCTGCATCTGGAATCCTCACCAATGATCCAACCAAAGTAGTGAACGGAATGTATTCAGCATACCTGAATTCCCCGCAAACGATAGAATGGGCAAATCTGATAGCGAGTAATAGCAGCCGATTGAAGTTACAGAAGAACACCACGTATACTGTGAGTTTTGCTTATAAGTCTATTGATATGGAACCTCAGAATCCTAACCGGCATTTTTATTTTTTGGTGCGGGGGCTGGACAATGTTGAAGTTGTAAACTGGACAAGCTGGAATGATAGCAACGGATCAAGCGGAGTGAAGACGGTTACTTTTACCACTGGAGAGCAGGAAAATTATTACTTGATATGGGGCATTCGCAATGGGGGTGCTCTTTCCATAGATGATATTATCGTTAGGCAGTTAGCAACCTATCGCTATGATAGCGGCGGAAGATTAACGCAGATCAGAACTCAGGATAATAGAGTGGTGCGGTATTCTTATGACAAGAACGGGAACTTGGTGAAGACTACTGTGGATTGAAGGTGCAAATTGATTACACATGGAGAGGAAAATGGGCAGATTGAAAATGCTAAAGCGATTTCTAGTATCCTTCATCGTATTCACGCTGATTTATTATACAGGAGGAAGCTTAGTGTATTCCCCAGACCAAAGTAATTCTGTTGCAGCAGCGGCTGGTACCAGCGGGCTACAAGGGGAGTATTACGATAACATTAACCTGACGGGCACAAGTTGACACGGATAGATGCAAACGTGAATTTTGGCTGGGGATTAGGCTCTCCTGATGCGTCTATTGAACCCGATACGTTCTCTGTAAGATGGACAGGCTCCATTAAAGCCAAATATAGCGAAGTGTATACGTTCCATGTTATAGCGGATGATGGGGTCCGTCTATGGGTGGATGGCCGTCTGATTCTGGATAAGTGGGTAACCCAAGCCAGTGAACTGACAAGTCTGCCTATTACATTAAAAGCCGGACAAAACTATGATATTCGGTTGGAGTATTTCGAGAATGGCGGGTGAGCAACAGCGATATTACAGTGGTCAAGTGCCAGCCAAGTCAAACAGGTTGTGCCGCAGGCACAATTCACTCCACCTGTAGAATCGTCGCTTACTGGTCTCAAAGGGGAGTATTACGACAATATCGACCTTACCGGTCTTAAGCTGACACGAACGGATGCAAACGTGAATTTTGGCTGGGGATTAGGCTCGCCCGATGCCACCATGGGGATTGATACTTTTTCAGTAAGGTGGACAGGCTCTATTAAACCTAAATATAGCGAAACCTATACGTTCCAGGTAATAGCAGATGATGGGGTCAGATTATGGGTGGATGGCCACTTAATCCTTGATAAGTGGATAACTCAAGCTGGTGAACTGACAAGCCAGCCCATTACATTAACCGCTGTACACAACTATGACATCCGTCTGGAGTATTTCGAGAATGGCGGGGGAGCAACAGCGATTTTACAGTGGTCAAGTGCTAGCCAGGTGAAACAGGTTGTGCCGCAAAGTCAATTGCATCATCTGCCGGATGTCCAAGGGGTAGGGTTAAAAGGTGAATACTACGATGATCTGGAGATGAATGAGTTAAAACTGACCCGTACCGATGCAAACATTAATTTCAATTGGATAGAGGGTTCGCCGGATAGCCAGATCGGGCCGGATACCTTCTCTGCCAGATGGACAGGAACCATTAAACCAAGGTACAGCGACAACTATACCTTTTATCTTAATGCTGACGATGGGGTACGTTTATGGATAGACGGCAAGCTTGTGCTCAATCGATGGGTTAATCAGTCAGATCAATTCCGCAGCAACTCTATCCCACTGGTTGCGGGCAATCAATACGACATTCAGATTGAATATTTTGAGAATCTGGGCGGAGCAGCGATTGGGCTTTTGTGGGAAAGTCCTACCCAGACGAAGGAGTTCATTCCCCAAAGTCAATTATATCCTCCAGTGGAGAGTTCGGGCGTAGGTCTGAAAGGTGATTATTATAGCAACATGGAATTGACTGACCTGAAGCTAACACGCACAGATGGAGGGTTGAGTTTCGGATGGGGAAATGAGTCTCCAGATTCGAGCATGGCAGCAGATAAATTCTCAGTCAGATGGCAGGGGTTAATCCGCCCTTCATCTAGCGGGACATACACATTCTACGCGAATTCAGATGATGGTGTTCGCTTATGGGTAAATGGTCAGTTGCTTATTGATAAGTGGATTCCCCAGGCCAGTGAATTAACGAGTCTTCCAATTGTCCTGATGGAAGGGCAGAATTATGAGATTAGAGTTGAGTATTTTGAGAATGAGGGCGGTGCGTCCTTTGGCTTATCGCGGTCCGGTGAGCACCAACTGAAGGAGATTGTCCCACAGTCCCAGCTATATCTGCCATACCCTACCTATTCTCCGGTGGAATACCTTTATGATTCTAATGGTCGGCTCAATTCTATGCGTCTCTCAGATGGTAGTATGGTGCGTTATGAATATGATGCCAATGGGAATCTGATCAAAGTCTCGAAATAATTTGAGTAAGTCCTATAAGACAATTCTCTGGAGGTAATATGCAAAAGTATTGGAATAAAATCAGCCTATTGTTCATCTTGCTGCTTAGCTTCTCGGCGGTGTTGGTTCCTTCAACCACTCATGCTTCGGGCAGAGGGGCGATAATTCTGCACCACACAATCCCTTCGATGATGCAAGCGGGAGTCACTTATCCAGTGAGTGTGACGGTTCGTAATGATAGCTCAGAAGTCTGGTCAGAGCAGAATCTATTTCGGCTGGGTGAAGTGGGGGACAGCGATCCATTTTCTTATGGGAGGAAGTTTATCCCTAATAGACAGGGTGTCAACCCTGGACAATCTTTCACTTTTTACTTCAATATGACCGCCCCGGCCACAACTGGAAGCTATATTACCGATTGGAGAATGGTGAAGGAGCATGTCGAGTGGTTTGGAGATACGGTGACCGTAAATGTCTCTGTTGTCTCTAAGATACCCTCCAGTTCAGCTACACTGATGGATGAGAATATCCCGTCTGTCATGGCCAAAGGGCATAAGTATCCAGTCACTTTGTCCTTCCGCAACGATGGCGGAGATACGTGGTCGAAAGAGACTTGGTATAATTTAGGGGGTGTAGGTGATCAAGATCCGTTTGCGTATGCCAGGCAAATGATCTCTGATGGAAGAAGAGTGAAGCCAGGAGAAGTTCAAAGTTTTACTTTCATCATGCAGGCGCCGGCTGAGACCGGAACCTATATGACCGATTGGAGAATGGTTCATGACGGGGTCACTTGGTTCGGTCAGACTTTCACGAAAAATGTCCAAGTCGTAGAGGGGACACGTAACGCCAGGGTGATCACACATACGATTCCTTCTACCATGGAAGTAGGACAAACCTATAATGTGTCTGTAACCATGCGCAACGAGGGTGAGACATCCTGGTACGAAGAGGGAACCGCTCCAGGAATGTACCGATTAGGGGCGGCCGGGGACAATGACCCGTTTGCCCAAGGACGTTATTATTTGCCTCCCGGCACCATTATTAGACCGGGTGAAGAGTATACTTTTGCTTTTACAATGACAGCTCCTGCTGTACCAGGTACCTATGTTACCGATTGGGAAATGCTGCAGGAGCACCTAACCTGGTTTGGCGAAACGCTGGTGAAGTCGGTTACGGTTATTGATCCTTCTAAAACCAATACATATACGTATGACTCCTCTGGAAGACTTCAATCGGTGAAACTTACTTCTGGGAAGACCGTTTACTATGACTATGACGCAAATGGGAATTTGATTCTAAAGCGGGTTAGAACGAACTGATTTACGAAATTTTTACCATTATAATTAACACAAGACAGGGGAGTTTTAGAGTGAAGTCTAACCAAAAAGCAAAATCATTGTTCATTTATGTCCTATCCTTGGCTATACTATTTAGCGGATTTCCTAACCTTATGGGGAGAGCGTCAGCTAATCCTGCTATGACAACTGCATCCAGAAGCACAGCAGAATTAGCCAAAGGTAGTCCGTCTCCCTCACCAGTACCCTCAGGACCCTCCGATCTATTCCTGCCCCAAAATCCTGAGCCGACCATAACACCAGGAGCCCAAAGGAATGCACCCTCCCAGCCCTTGATTGCAGACGAGGTTGTTTCTGTAACTCAAGATGCTTATGATATCAACCTGCTGCCTGTAACTCAATTGAAGAAGAAGATTCTTCAGAAGAAAGAACGGTTGCAACCAGCCCTGACGGGTCTGAAAGCTAAGGGGATCTTGTCGAGTGTACCTGATAATGAGGATCTAGACTTGAAACAAGCAGATATTGAACAACTTGTTCAAGCGGGAGCCTCCAAGATTGATGTGTACTGGCTGAACCTGCTGGTGATGGGGCAGACGAAGTGGACGGCCATCGAACTGTTGAGATGGAAGCAGGATAAACAAGCATCCTGGGAAGACATTCAAGCCACACTGGATCACGAAATGCAGACGCTCCATGTTCCTACAGTTGGAGAAGATGTATACGACCCGAATTCACTGCAGCAGGAAGCGATTGGAAGATTCACAGTGCGTTCCTCGGTCTATGAGCCATCAAAGACGGAGATGAATTTCAGTGCAGATCCGTTATCGGTGATGTCGATTACCGCATTTGATGCGGCAGTCTCGGGTGTGATTGATAGAGGAGCCATAGAGGCGCAAATCAATCAGGTCCAAAAACCACAATTCAGTGACCGTAATACCTCCAGTGAAACCATTGATCCTGTGGCGGGAAGTGTGACCCGGAAAGAAAGTCTGCTTCATTTGCCAGGCGTGGATGGGCTGGATTTGAATGTGGGACTGATGTACAACTCTAATCAGGGGACTCCTTTTATCTATAGAACCTATTATAGCGAATACTGGCAGATGAATGAGTCCGTATATGAATACGCGACCCCTGAGTTAGGGAATGGGTGGTCCTTCCAGTTCCCATACGTTCAAATGGGAGAGAATCAAAGCTTCTATCATGACGGAAGTGGCAGTGTCTATGCCATCGGGCAACAGGGCGATGAACTCTCCAATTACAGCTACTTAATTAACTACAAAGGAAAAGATAGACGGATTATCTTTGAATCGAGGTACTCCGGCCAGTTCAATAACGGGCAAGACGAATCAAGTTATTACATGGAATATTCGGATATGAAACGGGAGTATTTCTCTTCAAGAGGCAAATTGCTTGGTATTAAAGACAGGTTCGGCAACACGATCACTTTTAGGTATTCGAATGCTGATAATGGTCGCTTGTCTTCGATTACCGATACGCTGGGTCGTATGGTTCTCTTCACCTATGAGTATAATCTTCACGAAGAACCCTTTAACGGTGAACGGGTTACCCTCCGGGTGATGAATGGGACGAATGAAGTTCAGAAGGTCATTCTCACGAAAGGCAGAGTAGCTGTGGATGTCCCGAAAAATTTTGCGCCAGCGATCAAAGTGTATCAGCCGGTTCTCTCTAGCATTACAAATTCAATAGGAGAAAGCACGTACTTTAACTATGATAATCAACTGACGCTAATCCCGAATAACGGATTTAACTTTGAGGCACTGTTAAGTGAAGTCAACTATCCGCATTCCAGCACGAAGTATAATTATGAATATGTGAGCCGGCATATGAGTAACTCCGATTCGTTTGGAGAATACCGGGCGACGTCTAGAAGTGACTATATGGGAGGAAAGGCCTATCAGCAACTCCGGTATACTTACACGGGAGATTATACGGGGAATACCCCAGAGCAGTACCCAGGTCATTTGCCGGATGATTTCCGTTACAGCACCACATCCGCGGTGATGAGTAGTACACCAAGTAACGGGCTAAGTACGACCCATACATTTGACAAAGAAGGCAGAGTCCTTCGTTCAGAGACGGTTGCCGGTAACGGAGAGAGGAAAATAACCGAAAATACAGCGTTCCACGGGTTGTTTATCCAGTCTCCCACACGGACAACGATTTCGGAATATGCCGCGCAGGACAGTGACGCTACGGCGAAACATCTATATACCGAGACAACCTATACAAGTTGGGGCCAGGTTCAGAGCCAAACGGAGCCGCTAACGGCCGAGCAATGGAATAATCCGAATCTGAAGCAGCACTATACCACTAGCTATCAGTATGAACCTACCTACCGTTTTCCGGCTTCTGTATCCAAATACCAGAATGAAACAGACAGCGTGCCTTATACAGAGTCATATTCTTACACTGCGGAAGGCCGGCCAGCAACGATTACGAATGCCAAAGGTGAACAAACTAAGTATGACTACACCTATGTGAATGAGGATGGACAACATAAGCTGGAACAGGCCGTTACCCAGACGTGGGCAAATAATCAGCGGGTGGCAAAATCGGTAGTGCGGTATGGCAGTGAGAACAACTATGCGTATCCTACAGAGCAGCAGCAATGGTTCAATATCGGGACCGCTGACGAAAAAGCTGTCACCACCAAAATGCTCTACAATAAAGACAATGGCCAGGTCATTCAGAAAACCGAGGCCAACAATCAGACCGTTACCTATGAATACGATGCTGTAGGGCGATTAAAAAAAGAAACCTATCCTGAAATAAACAACGCCAAGAGTGAACGGGTTCAGAAAGTCGTAGACTACAACTACTATAACCGGAGCTCTCCTAATTTCGATGCGACAAATGCAGGAACACAGGTATTAAAGGTCGATTCCATTACCACGGTCAACAACATTACCCGTGGCACGAGCATGAAAACCTATGCAAATGTACTGTATAACGGATTAGGTCTCGCCTTGCTGGAAGAGCATTATGATGAGAACGTGAGCAATTGGGTGTTTACCCAATATCATTATGATGATCAGGGACGTCCGGTCTATTCCATCGATCCCGCAGGAAATGCACTGACCGCCAGTTATGATTCCTGGGGCCGGCAGAATCGGGCGACGACACCGAGCGGGGATGTGATGGTCAGCGACTATGATTCGGGGTCTCGCACCGCGACCAGTTATATTCAGGACCATACCACCGGCCAGACTCTGAACTATATCCAGGAGAGCTATGACCCCTGGGGGAATAAGTTATCTGTGTCCACCTATAAAGACTGGCCGACGAAGCAACAGTCCATCAGCGAATCATATCGCTACAACATTGCCGGGCAGGTGACGGGATACACCGATCCGAATCGTAATCTGAATGAGGATGGCGTGACAACCAGTTATCAATACGATGCCTTAGGCCGGTTAATTGCCCTGAAGGATGCGTTGAATCAGACGACACGCTATAACTATGATGGTCATGGGCAATTGTCACTGGTGACAATCCAAGCCAAAAATGGGACTCCCCAGGTGCTGAACAGCAAAACGTATAACGAACTGGGTCTACTCAGCGTGAAGCAGGATGCAGCCTCCCAAAACGAAAGCTACACGTATAACAGCTCAGGGCAGTTAGCCGCTAAAACCGACCGCAATGGCAGCAGCTTCGCGTATCTTTACGATGAAGCGGGTCAACTGAAGAAGAGCACGATACAAGGGAAGATCAACAACGTAGCCCAAACGTTGGAGACCGTCATGATTACGGGGGATGGAAGTCCGAAGAAGCAGACGATCCAAACGCTGCTCAATCAGGAGGAGACGGCTTACCAGACGTTGACGAGCGATAGCTTGGGGCAAGCCCGTTCGATCTATGGGCGTTCTGGAAGCCACTACGTAGCGATTGGTAACGAGGTGGATGTGCTGGGAAGAATGACACAGATTAGCGACCAGTACATGGGCTTTTTCACCAACTATACGTATCAGCAGTCACGGGTGACTCAGGTACAGGCCAACGGGAGTGCCGCAGTGACTGGGGCAGCATCAGCTAATGCACAGTACACCTATTTCGGCAATGATCAAGTGAAGTCGATCACCTATCCGACCCTGACGGATGGCAGCACACTGAAGACAGAATACACCTACAACCCGGCACTGGGCTGGACGGAGCGGATGACCAATACCAAAGTGAGCAGTAGCCTGTCCAGTTACAGCTACAGCTATGACAACAACGGGAACCGGGTCGCTGTCAGTGAATCGCGCAACGGAGCCTCTGCCCAAACAACGAATTACGGCTACGATGCGCTGAACCGGCTGATCTCCATCAGCCGCCCAGACGGCGGACAAACGACGTATACTTATGATGTGCGGGGCAACCGCCTAACCTTGTCCGATACGAGTACCCTTAGTCTGGATTCTGCGAATACCAGCTACACCTATGACTTGCAGAATACATTAACAATCGTCACCAAAGGCGGAACCAACACTAGCTTCAAATACTACGCTGATGGAATGCGGTCCATGAAAACCAAGGGGAATACCGAAACCCAGGTGAACTACAACTTCCAGGGTCAAGTGATCTCGGAAGAGAAGCTCATCAATGGCACCATTGTAGAACAGGCAAACTTTGTCCGGGGAGACCGGGTGTTGGTGAAGAAGGATAAAAAAGCGGCTAAGGATTATTATTACTTGTACAACGGCCATGGTGACGTGGTACAGATTGTCGATACCAGCGGAACAGTCGTGAATAATTACACCTATGACGAGTGGGGGAATATTACTAGCCAGGTGGAGGGAACGTCTAACTCCTTTAAGTACACCGGAGAGATGTATGACAATGAGACCGGACTGTATTATCTGCGGGCACGGTACTATGATCCGAGTATGGGACGGTTTTTAAATGAGGATACGTATGAGGGGCAGATTGATAATCCGCTGACGCAGAATGTGTATACTTATGTGCATAATAATCCGTTGAGGTATTCTGATCCGACCGGTAATATGCCCAAAGACCTTCTTAATTTAATTTTTAGTACTTATACCAAACGAAATGATACAGCAAGAATGACTCAGACCGTTTTATCTCGAAATGGTGAAAATGGAATATATCAAGCTTTTCATGAAATTACTCAAGTAATTGCAGGGAGTGCAATTCATAAGCAAACTGGGCTTGATGTTCAACTTGAGTACCATCTTGAAAAGGATATTCCGTGGCGTCTTAACAAACATTATTGGGCTGATATTGTATCTAGCGATTATGAAATGTGGGAAGTTAAGCCAAGGAGCAACGTATTAAATCTAAAACAATCCTATGATGGTATCTATGAAAATGCTGAAGAACAACTTAATAATTATGCATCCTTAAATTCTAAGTTAATTAGGGGACAACAATTTGAAAACATATACGGAATAGAAATCGTTGATTTGCTTAGAATGAATATTACATTTCATGATAAAGGAAAAATTTTATATGATTTCTATTTAGATTTGGGGGAGGGAAAAATCATGAATTTGACTACTTTCGAGGCTGCATACTATGTACAAGCAAACTTTGACTATGGGCCTGATCTTTCTGATTTCATACAATTAAAACCGGGAAAAGGGAAGAAATGATATGAGAAAAACTTTGCTACTGTTTATTATAATGATACTAATATCGGGGTGTTCTATGAATTCAAAAAATAAAAATGCTGATAAAAATGATTTTAAACAGAGGGTATCGGAGATTCTTGAAATATTTGAAATTAATATTCAGCATGTTGGTGTCGTTCGTTCCAAAATGGATGTGCTAAACAAATTTTATGATACAAAGTATACAGGGGCTGAAAATGAGATTAAGCAGAAAGTTATGACGTTGGATATTGATTTTTTTGGCGGAATGGATTTTACAACACGTGATTCTGAAGAGAATAAAATTTTGGCTGAGAGTCTTACTAAGGATATAGAGAATATTAGAAAGATGTTAAATGAACTTGAGTAATTGAAGCATTGTTAAAAACAATAGACCTTTCAGAAATAGGATTATTTACCTTTGCCATATGCGGAATTGCTGCATATGGCTTTTGACTTAACGTTCGACATTCTAGTGTCACGGTGTTGAACTAATTGCATTATAATTTATAGCTGACAAGTGAACTTATACTCCCGTCAACTAGATTGAGAGATAACTGAAGCCAGTAACAGAGGAGGACAAATAATAGTTAAAATAGTTGAATAGGAGTGATTCAATTGGATTTTGATTACAAAAATGTGACAGTGTATATTGATAAAAATAATGATTTGTATTTTGTACCACATGGGATTTGGACAACACACGATGTTACTGCAGAAATAAATGATATTTTGGACCTTAAATATCCTTATACCTTAGAAGAACTTGAATTTGCTATAAAAGAGAGTTTCGGACGGTGCTATTCTCAGTATGTAGATAGAGATTTTCCAAAGGTTACTGCAATAGAGAAACATTTGAAAGTAAAAGGTTATAAAAAAGCAGTGAAAAAAAAGAAAATTGTTGGTCTACACTGGGATGAGGAAGGTTATCAAGTTATCCCCATTACTTATACTGTTAAAAAAGGGTATGTTCATCAAGAGGAAAAAACCTTTTTCTTGGGTAAAGAATTAAATGAGTTTTATCTAGCGGAGGCATTGCTAAAGGCAATAAGTCTTTCGGAAATCTAATTTTAATATCCATTCTTGCCACATGTGGGATTGCTGCATGTGGTTTTTCTTTTGACTTAACGTTTGACATTCTGAGTATGTCGGTATATAATAATTCTCGTAAAGCATACTGAGTATGGCGGTGATTGAGATGATCGGATTACAATTTATAGCTGACACGTTTCACATGGAGTACAAATCGGTAGCAGAAGCCATCGGGGTTTCCAAACAAACATTTCAGGACTGGATCAAAGAAAGACGGAAGATACCTGAACCACGTCTTGAGCAGTTGTCCGAGTTATTCGGAATCGAGGATAAAACGTTGTTCCAGAAGGAGTTGCTTCCATCAGAAAAGTCGGAAATTCTTATGGTTTACTTAACCAAAACGGATGAACATGAGGAAATTGAGGTTACAAACTTTGATGATGAAGGAAACGAATACACTACAACACAACACTATTCACAGCACTTTAGCCTTCTTGAGTTTGTTCAAGCAGGACAAAAAAGAGAAAGATTGATCGAACAGGTAAGTTCCTTGCTGAATGCTGATCCAATCAACGAAAGCGCAAATTTCAACCTTTTAGAAGATGCAGTTACGGTAATCCAAGAACAGAATCGTAATAAAAAGACAGCGTTGGAATTGGTCTTATATTATCTCGTTCACCGAGATAACGAATGGGGAGTACATCCAGATTATGCAAAATACGAACAGAAACAGTTCTTTGAGAAGCTTGACAAGCTGTTTGAGGAAACTGGAATTAAGCCTTAATAGGTGGTGAACACGATGAACAAGTATGACACGAGTTGAACAATAGCCCGACTCGAGCCGTTGGTTCCCGTTCTTATAACATCTCCAATCACATCCAATATATTAGACTACTAGAAATGAAAGAAGGTTCCTTGTGTTTGACACTATCATACTAAAGGCAAGACCTATTCCTATTGATCCAGATACATTGAATCAATATAGCGCTAATTCAACTACGTTCTACAGTAAAGAAACAGGTGCATTGAACACAAGCTATACGTTAAAAGATGAAAAGTTGCCATACATGAAGTATATCGAGAATAGCCAAACACTCACAGTACAAGTATCCATGCCGAAGTTTCTATATGGAGACAACGTTACGATGCTCACAGAAGCAGATATCCCCTTGTTCTTTGAACAATTGCAAGACAGGCTGCTCCAGCTCTTTGATGTGTATGTTCCACACTCTGAATGGATAATAAGCCGATGTGATGTCTGTTGCAATTTTCAAGTAGGTAAAAAGGTCAGTGAATATGTGCGGATGCTAAGTGGGCAGCAGCTTGCTTACAAGAATACAATAGCATACAACCAAGAACAGACCGTTGAATACCGGAACAAGAGCAGCAGAATTATGTTTTATGATAAGCATAAGCAGACTCGAAAGGAAGAAGAATCAAACGAGATTATTGAACGTTCTAAAGGTCTCCTTCGACTCGAAGTCCGACCTAGTGACAATGATCTGAGAAGATTCTCGCCAACGAGGAAGGCAGTAGAATTACTCCAAAAACTATTCTTTGACTATACGATGGAGAGGACACTTGCACAGATTGAGTATCCAGAGGAAGTCAGCGATATGGATTTGTCTTGGCTAATGGAGAACAGAGAAAACATATCCAAGATCGAAACTGTTCTTGGTTTCCGACTGCTGCAAAGCATGTTTGATGAATCCGTATTAAGGCAGCTTTACACATCATCTACGTATGCCAGTCGCAAAACCATGGCAAAAAAAATAGCAATCCCCCAAGGGAACTGCCTAGATCGTCTTGCTATAAATAGCTAGAAGACACATCCTCACCGACGGACACGTTATTTTGCCGATAACGATAAAAAGTCCAACATGTTGGATGAAATAAAAATAACATAGTCTCTATTGTACTTGAAAATAAAGAGATTACAACCCCTCCCTTCCGGGAAATGTTCACCATTACGATAGGAAAACACCCGGGGGTGGTTTACATCAAAAAGCATGATTCTTGTTGAGGAATAAGGCGTAGCACATCCAGCGCCCGACCCGACTTCCATTTGAGCACCTTAAGCTTCAGAATCTTCAACAATCAGTTGCTGGATGCTTATCAGCGGCTGGAGATTGCTATGAAGCTGGGACGTGGACGAAACAAAAAGGCTTCTGAAGGCAAGTTTGCTGGTGGGGGTATTCCTTTTGGTTACAAAGGGAAACGGGGATCAAAGCAAATGTTCATTGATGAACAGAAGGCTTCTACGGTTCAGCGGTTATTTCAATTGAAAGAACAATATCCTATATGGTCATTGTCGACTTTAGCCGAGAAGCTAAACGAAGAAGGATTTACAACAGAACAAGGGAAGAGGTTCACCAAAGTACAGGTGAAACGAATCCTAGATCGTAAAGCATTTTACCAAGGAACGTATCGTTATGGACAGATCGAAGCAGACGGTAAACATCAAGCGATCCTACGGTCTGGAGGGATGTGCTTGTGACGATATTACAAGAGAAGTATGAATCGCTGGTGGAGCAAGAAGATCAGCTTCTAACAAGTCTCCGAACTACTGCTGCTTACGAAAATGCCATTTTTCAAATTACACATGAACAAGCTGCGGAAATTGATTTGCCGACAGCGGAGAAAATTATAGATAAGATTCACGAGTACACAGAAGAACTGCGGCTAGACCTGCTTTATGTACGTCTGGAGAAGTCACATGTTGCTGGGATGTTAAAACTTACAGCTTTCTAAGCATTATCGAAAACAAGAGATTGCTAACGTATCTTTGCGGCACCGACCGCTCGAACTGAGGATGCAAACTTGTTTATCCCTGATGTTTTCGCCACTCGTTTGAGTAGTTACTAATGGGCTGGATACATACAGATCAAGCGATAAAGACAGCAAAGATTCTTGAATGCTACGAATCAAATCCATTAGTAACCATTCAAATACAGAGGGAGCAAAAGAAGATGATTGAACAGCAAAATTTAATCTATGTAGGAGTTGACCTGCATAAACAGCATCATACAGCCGTCATTATTGACTGCTGGAGCAAGAAGCTAGGGGAACTAAAATTCGATAACAAGCCGTCTGCCTTTCCCTTGCTGCTTAAAGAATTAAAGAAGTACATCAAGAAGGGCTTGTCTGTTGTCTATGGACTGGAGGATGTTGGAGGTTACGGTAGAGGACTTGCCGTGTATCTGAAGGACAATCGTTGCTGGGTGAAGGAAGTGAACGCAAAGCTCGCTAACGCCAGACGAAAAAGCCATGTGACCGTTCAGAAGTCGGATAGCTGGGATGCGGAATGCGTTGCCAAGGTGCTCAGAGACGAGTTGGAGCGCCTGCCAGATGCTCAGCCCGTTGACCTGTTCTGGGCGATAAGCCAGCTTGTGACGCAGCGGAAATGGTTGGCTAACAGTTTAACGGAAACGGTAAAAAAGATGCACCAGCAGATCAGCTATTCCTATCCCAGTTACAAAAAGTTCTTCTCTGAAGTAGAGGGGAAAACGGCGCTTGCCTTCTGGGAGACCTACCCTTCACCGTATACCTTGAAGGACATGTCAGAGGAAGCCCTTGCTGCCTTCTTGCGAAAGCACAGCAACAATGGATTGTCTCATAAGAAGGCAAATCAAATTCTTAGTCTGATCGACGCAGATGGAGAAACGTATCGGGATTTTCAGGATTCAAGAGATTCAGTAGTGGTGAGTCAAGTGGAATCCGCTCGATTTTTTCAAGAACAATTGGTCAGTATCGAGGGTAAGATTGAGCATTTGATGCAGCAGCTTGGTTTCCAGCTTGAATCCATGACAGGGATCCATGTGGTGACAGCAGCGCAGCTTGTGGCAGAGATTGGTGATATTCACCGATTCTCTTCCTCCGATAAACTTGCCCGATTCGCTGGCATTGCACCAGTCATCGTAGGTTCTGGTAATAAGTTTCGAAATTATAAGAGTAAGCAGGGCAATCGGGTATTGCATGAGATTATCAAAAGCCTTGCGATTCGTCAGATTGGTGTTACCCGTACCAAGAGAGAACCAAAGAATGCCTATTTTCATGCTTATTATGAGCGAAAGATAGCAGAGGGGAAGACGAAACAGCAAGCGATTGTGTGCTTAATGAGGAAGCTGGTAAATATCATCTACGTCATGATGAAGAAAAAGTCAGCCTACGTGATGCCAAATACACCAGTACAGCAGGCGGGATGATAGAATGGGTGGTAGCTGGGATTTCATTCTCAGTTGCCACCTTCTTTATTCAAAGCTCCGCTTTATAAACTAGGATACGTATGAGGGGCAGATTGATAATCCGTTGAGTTTGAATTTGTATACGTATGTGCCTAATAATCCGTTGATTTATTTGGACCCAACAGGACATAGTCTAACAATTGGTTCTGATAGCATTGGTGGGGCAGATGCCGGATCAGGGGCGGATTTAGAGTTTAAGCATTTTTCAGATATGAATCAGTTTGAATTAACGCAAATTATGGGTGACGGAAGATACTCTATGGATGTAAGAGGAGCAGCCGCATCAGAGTTTGTAAAAAGAAACTTTTTACTTGTGGAGAACGGTGCTGTCAAAGTAGCTTCTAATCTATAAATGAGCAAATTCACTTCCAGTAAACTGTAAAATCAAAAAGAATAGAGACATCTTATAGTATGCGAATCTTTGAGAATTCTCGTATAGTAATTCCTATTAATAAAGTAGAGTAGCCCTTACTGATGTTACACGTTGATAAACACTAACTAGAAGGTGGGTAAAATTGAAAAGGAAGTCGTATGAATACTATGCAAAATTTGAATATGTTGAAGATGGAATAACCGTAACTTTCCCTGACCTGCCAGGTTGCATTACATGCGGATATCGTACTGAAGAGGCCATTGAGATGGCAAAAGAGGCACTGGCTCTATACCTTGAAGATATACCAGAAGAAAATATACCCGAACCAACAATAATTGGTGCAGATTTATTGGAACAACATGAAAAAATTTATCTGATCAGCGTTGTTTTATGAATACTAAGACAAATAGGACCACTAAAGAAATAGTGCTTGAATTATCTAAAGGAAGTAGAATAACCGTTAATTTAGTGAGTGGTGAGGGGCACCCTATAAAGATGAATTTTAAAGGCAATACTTTTTTGATATGCTAAATGATTATTGCAGTGATGAAGAGTTGGATAATTCTATCCTCATTAATAGTGAGATATACCTGGAAATTAAGGGGCTATTGAAGGCTGAAGCGGTCCTTACAAATACGATAATTATCGATACTGTTCATTTTAAAAATATAATAAAAGATAAATCGTACAGAATGGCTTGTTTTCAAAAAGTATCTGATTCTCGCGAAATGAATGGATATTTAATAAACTTTGACGAGAGAGTGAATGCATATGACCATTTTATAACGGGTTTGCTTGACTTCATTAACCGGCAGGGTATTGCAGGAACTGCATTAGCACTTGATTATCTATAATATATAGTATAAAACCTATCATTATTTACTTTGAAAAAAGTTGGGGGACTTATACAAGTGAAGAGGTTTTGCTCCCTAATGAGTTGACATTTTTTGTTGACTCATTTTCAGATAAGTTTGTAAATGATCCGCAGATAAGAACCTCCGGGCTTCCCGCTTTATCTTTAACATCAGTGGAAAGGATGGATGATGACTATCTTATTAAGGAGAAAGGCGAGTTAACAGTGGCTTATAAAGACAAAAGCATCTTTTGCTTATTGAATGCAAGTCAACCTGACGAGATTGTACAAGTGGGAGAGAATATTAGTTTTTATTTCTCTAACAAAATGCTGTCTGGAATTAAGCTGCAGTTAACCGATCATGATAAGCTGCTACTCCAGCAGGCCCATTTAATTTGACTAATACATATTTATTGAGCGAGGTGATTCCCATAGCCGCTAACTTCAACATAGTCATCTACTCTGGGGACATCATTGACCCGGATAAATTGTTGAGAATTGTGCGAGACAAGGGTTTTGAACCTGTTATCAAGCATATCGAATCAATAAAAAACTGGGAATATGAAGATGCGAGAACCCACACGATTCTGGAAATGCTGGCAGACCCTTTTTCCGCTCTTCTTGAGGAAGGGAGAATTATTCTAATCCAAGGAGAGGCTAAGCTGAATAGGTTTGTAGCTTTTTTTAGCATGGAAGAAGGCATCTATCTAACAAGTATTGCAATCAATACGCAGCATTTAGATTACTTAGACGATACGCTGAACGAACGTAGCCAGCCCTTCTATGATGCACTATCAAACCTGTTGTTATCTTCCGAGCTAATGAATGATTTCCTTGTTGCCGCATTAGGTGTGGAAGTGGTGGTGGACTACCATACCGACCCAAATAAGATGATGCGCAATAGTCACAACGTGGTGAAATGGATATTTAACACATAAAAGGAGGCCCCTAAAATGTCCCTATCCCGACAACAACTGATCGCTCTCGTAACCAAGATCGTGAACGCCGAGGGAACAGAGGCGGAGCTGGATGAGTGGCTGGAGGTCGTAGCGAGCAATGTGGCTCATCCCGGCGTGAGCGACCTGATCTTCTGGAATGAGCCGGAGCTGACACCGGAGGAGATTGTAGATGCTGCGCTATGTTATCAGCCGATTGTGCTGCCGCCCCCAATGGAGAACTAACTTTGAACTGCCTTGCGATTGCTGATCGCGAGGTTTTTTCGTATTACCCAACCTCCAATTTCGTCAAGTGTGAAAATGGTGCGCTAATTGCTGACAAAATTCCCGCATAATCAACCGTTTTCTCTCACAGGCTGGGCGAAATCTGCTCTATAATGGAAGCGTTACCAAAGTATGCTTGGGGAGGTAAGGATCATGAGTCGAAAACGTATCCGAAGACTAGGAATACTCGTCCTGCTGATAGCGATGTCAGGCTCTTTGTTGAACGTTGCTCCCGCTGTAACCCATGCCGCAGCCAGTGAAGACTACAGCTGGAAAAGTGTGGTTACCGGTGCGGGCGGCGGTTTTGTGCCGGGGATTATTTTCAACCAGACGGAACCGAATCTGATCTATGCGCGGACGGATATTGGCGGGGCTTACCGCTGGAATGAGGCGAACGGGAGCTGGATTCCGCTGACTGACTCGGTCGGCTGGGTGGACTGGAACAAGAACGGCGTAGACGCGCTGGCTACTGATCCGGTTGATCCGGACAAGGTGTATATGGCAACGGGCACGTACACGAATTCCTGGGATGGCAACGGTCAAATTATGCGTTCCAGCGACCGTGGGGATACCTGGCAGTCTACGCCGCTACCGTTCAAGGTTGGAGGCAATATGCCAGGACGTTCAGCCGGGGAACGGCTGGTGATTGATCCCAATAAGAACAGCATCCTGTTCTTCGGGGCGCGGAGCGGGAACGGTCTGTGGAAGAGTATGGACTCCGGCGTGACCTGGTCTAAGGTTACCTCCTTCACTAATGTAGGGACGTATGTTCAGAATCCGGCGAATGAGTATCAGAGTGATATCGTGGGCTTGTCCTGGATTACTTTTGATAAAAGCACGGGCTCTGCCGGACAAGCTACCCAGACGATCTATGTCGGTGTCGCGGATACCGCTAAAAGTGTGTTCCGCAGCACAGATGGAGGTGCAACCTGGTCAGCGCTGCCGGGGCAGCCGGTAGGCCTGCTTCCGCATCATGGGGAGCTGTCGGCAACCGGCGATCTGTACCTTACCTATAGTGACGGGGTCGGGCCGTATGACGGACGCAAAGGCGAGGTCTGGAAGTATAACACAACCAGCGGCGTCTGGAAAAACATCAGCCCGACTACCGGAGCTGACAACTTCTACGGCTTCGGGGGACTTGCGCTGGATGCCCAGCATCCGAATACGCTTATGGTCGCCAGCCTTAATGCCTGGTGGCCGGACGAGGTGATCTTCCGCAGTAAGGACGGCGGAGAGACCTGGAGCCGGATCTGGGATTGGGGCTTCTATCCGGAGCGCAACTACAAGTTCGAGATGGACATCACGGCGGCGCCGTGGCTTAATCTTGGGCTGACTTCGAGCTCGCTTGATCCTGCACCGAAGATGGGCTGGATGATCGGGGACCTTGAGATTGATCCGTTCAACTCGGACCGGATGATGTACGGCACGGGTGCTACGATCTACGGTACGAATAACCTCGGAGCCTGGGACACCGGCGGCAAGGTCAAGATATCCGTGATGGCCAAAGGGGTAGAAGAGACCGCAGTGCTCGGGCTGATCAGCCCGCCAGCGGGTGCCCACCTGATTACCGCGCTTGGCGATGTGTCCGGCTTCCGGTATGAGGATCTAACAGCGGCACCGGTCAAGTTCCAGACCAGCCCTTCCTGGGCCAGCACGAACAGTATCGATTATGCGGAGCTGGACCCGGCCTATGTTGTCCGTGTCGGCGGTGTGGACAAAGAGAAATATCCGAACGGTAAGTCGATTGGGATCTCGAATGACAACGGCAAAAACTGGTACATGCCGAATGCAGAACCCTCCAAAGGAGGCAGTACCACGGTAGGGCAGGGTCAGGTAGCTGTATCTGCCAGTGGGAATGCGCTTCTGTGGAGCACCTCGGATATCGGGGTCTTTTACTCCAAGTCAGGCGGCAACTCCTGGACAGCGAGCAGCGGAATTCCTGCCGGAGCGAAGATAGCATCCGACCGGGTGAATCCGAATAAATTCTACGGCTTCTATGAGGGCAAGCTCTATGTCAGTACAGATAGCGGAGCCACCTTCACAGCTACGGCTGCGACCGGCTTGCCAGCCAATAACGTGAACGGCCTGCAGCCGAGCCAGGCGCAAGTAAGCCTGAAGGCCATGCCAGGCGTGGAAGGGGATATCTGGTTTGCCGGAGGACACCCGCTGGACAAGTACGGCATATGGCACTCCACCAACTCAGGTGCCAGCTTCACGAAGCTGAGTAATGTGGAAGAGGCGGATCTGATCGGATTCGGTAAGGCCGCACCGGGTGAGAATTATATGGCACTCTATACGGTAGCCCAGATCGACGGGGTAAGAGGAGTATTCCGCTCGGATGACGCCGGAGCCAGTTGGGTGCGGATCAACGATGACGCCCACCAGTATGCCAGAATCAATATGGCGATTACAGGAGATCCGCGCGTCTATGGCCGCGTCTATCTCGGGACGAACGGACGCGGGACCTTATATGCTGATCCGGTGAATCCTCCGGCAGCAGGCTCATTAATTTCGCCGGTCACTGCCAGCTTTGATAAGAAGACAGGGAATCAGAGCGACATTGCAGTGACGATGACCTTGAACGGAAATACCCTGGATTCCATAACCAATGGAGCAGCTGCACTAACTGCTGGCACGGATTATACAGTCAGCGGTTCAACAGTGACGATTCATAAAGCTTATCTGGCAGCGCAGGCTGTGGGAACTACCACATTAAGCTTCCATTTCAGTGCCGGAGCTGCGAAGACCTTAACGGTTACGGTGGCAGATACGACATCTACGGCCAATGATTCAACCATAACACCAGTCACTGCCAGCTTCGACAAGAAGACGGGCAATCAGAGCGACATCGAAATAGCGATGACCTTGAACGGGAATACTTTAGCTTCTATTAAAAACGGCCCGGCAGTGTTAACCGCCGGAACGGATTATACAGTGAGCGGGTCGGTTGTAACGATCCACAAGGCCTATCTGGCAGCACAGGCTGCGGGAACAACCACGCTGAGCTTCCAGTTCAGTGCCGGCGCACCGCAGAGCCTGGCGGTCACGGTAACAGATACGACAGCGCCGGTGGACGGCGGTCTGAAGGTCCAGATGTTTAATAGCAGCACGGCTAATGCTGTCAATGCCCTCAGCCCGCGGATCAAGCTGGTGAATACCGGCACGGCTGCGGTCTCCCTCGCTGATGTGAAGCTCAGATATTATTACACGAGTGATGGCGAGCAGGCCCAGAATTTCTTCTGTGACTGGTCGCAGGTAGGGAGCGCCAATGTGACTGGGACGTTCGTGAAGCTTCCGGCAGCCTTGAGCGGCGCGGATCATTACCTGGAGCTGGGCTTCACAGCAGCAGCAGGCTCGCTTGCTCCGGGAGCCAGCATAGATATTCAGATGCGGGCCTCCAAGGCAGATTGGAGCAATTACTCCCAGACCGGCGATTATTCCTTCAATCCAGCAGGCACAGCTCCTGCGGATTGGGCCAAGCTTCCGGCCTATATCTCCGGCAGTCTGGTATGGGGGAATGAGCCCTTGTAATCTGTAACGCATAGCCAGGGAGGTTCCGGCGGCAGCAAAAGAACCGGTTGCACATGATGAAATTCATGGGCAGCCGGTTTTTGATATGTCAGGATGTAATAAATTGCACATTAAGGGAACCTTCGGCCGGCTATGACGAGATTGCAGCGGCCCTGGACATACCGCTGGGAACCGCCAAATCCAGGCACCATAAGGCGCTGCGCCAGAATGTGGCATTTACAGCGGACGAGGAGATGAAGGGGGAATGGACATGTCTGCCGAAAGTCAACTGAAACAGAAGTTCAACAGGTATAAACAATATACAACGATGCCGGAGCCGCTGGAGCAGCGGTTAGCAGCGAGCTTTGAGCAATTCCATCAGCCGCAGCAGAGAAGAAATATTCTTACCGGGAGGCCCGTGCGCGTGCGCGGGACAGCTAGGATCGCCCTGGTACTCTGCGGACTGATGCTCTTCGGAGGCGTGGTCTATGGTGCGGAGCGGCTATGGCAGGTTACCTATGGAGCCACCAGCTTGGAAGTGAACATTCAGCAGGAAGAGAATGAATCTGCAGCCTTTGGCAACAAGACCCGGCGGATGATTGGGGACATTCAGTCTCAGCTAGGAGTGAATGAATCGGCTATGCTGTTAATTGCCAGGCCAAACGGAATGAAAGAGCTCCGTATGATTAACCGTCCGCAGATATTCAAGGATATCGAGAGCTGGAGGGAGGCTATAGAGCCTGTCGCTGGTAAGCTGAGCGTGCCGGGCAGATTGCCGGAAGGATATCATTTTGCCGAAGGAAGATCCGACAGTACGGTGGGCATTACCGATAATTCCTGGGTTAAAAAATACACTAATGTTCTAACCAAACGGCTGAAGCCCGGTGATCATTATGCCTGGATCAAGAGCTTCAATGTACCCAACCAGCTGGCCGGGACGGTAAGACCTGAACTGGTATATCAAGGTCCTAAGGGAGAAAATGATTTCATCTCCGTTACCTATTCCCCCCTTACACCGTGGGCACAGCTAATGTCTGATGTCTGGGCGGATACAAAGGTTGAGCATCTGAAGGTAGGTTCTGAGGAGGCCTTGTATGTGGAGGATCACCAGGCCTATGAGTATAACAGCAATGGCTATTATGCTTACATCCGCTGGATTGAGCTGCGGGAGAACGAGGAGAGAAATATAATGCATGAGGTAGGGACCGGATTGCCTGAAGTCACCAGAGAGATGCTGCTAAAAGTGGCGGAAGGCCTGCGTTAACATAGAACAGCGTAAGACCATGCAAACACATATAAACCTCTATTGTTGATGTACTGAATCAACAATAGAGGTTTATATTGTTACCACTATACCCATGTTAGTCTCAGACTCCTTATCCTATCCTTTGTACTCAGCCGGGTAGAAATGGTCCGAGGCGGCAGTATATTTGCCTATCCTGCACATTCAAACTGCTCTCAACTGATCCGCTTACCACGATTGGATGGGGCCTGTGAAGCCAGTGAGCTTTAAGAAGCTCATACCGTTTCGTGCAGGGACTCACTTCAGGCGGGAATGTCAGGATCAAAGATATAGTCTCAGTCACAAGGAGGAGCGCTGCTTAAGATTAGCTGCCGGAGATTCTGCCCTGGCTTACGTTCTTCCTGCAGTGTCTGTTTCCTTGAGCTGATAATTGAATTATACCGTCCGTGCGGAGAATAGTAAAAAGCCGAAATTTTCAAATTTGCACTTCCTGTTTGGAAAAAGATCTTGTAAGCGCTGTTATCCTGCGTTTTCCTTAGAATCTGCTGAATTCAAATCCCACTGCCTTTGCTGTATAATGAAAAGGATGGTTTCAATGCTGCGTAGACTCCGGCAGCTTTGCCTGGGAGGGAAAGGATACGGAAATGAGCTTGTATGGAATGAAGCTTGAGGAACTCGGCAGCGGGCTGCTGAAGTCCTTTTTGGAGGATAATTATATATGTGCAGGCTATCCCAGTACGGGTGATCTGGAGAAGCATAGCAGAGAAGAGATCAGCAGCAAGTTAGCTGCCGCCGGCTACCGCGGGCAGGAGCTGGAGGGTGCAACCCATACCCTGAATACCTTCGTCAATGCGATGCAGGATGGGGATTATGTGCTGATTGCCGATGAAGAGTGGGTATACCTGGGGGATCTTGGCGATTACTTCTATGATACCCGGCATAGCGGCGCAGAGGATAGTACAGCCCACCGGCGCGGTGTCACCTGGCTGAAGAGTCTGCCTCTCGCGGCGGTTAATCCGGTTGTAGCAGAGCTGCTTGCCTCTGACAGCAGAATAACTGCCTATTCAGGAGTGCTGCCCGCAGCCCGAATCGATCTCTGGCTGGGGAATCAGGCAGGGGATGGCGGGAGTGCCGCCGGTGCCTGTCCGGTTCAGGTGGATGAAGCTACAGTAGCACAGGCGCTGGCTGTCCTGAAGGCAGCCTTGAACAGCACGGATGTGGAGCGGCAGGAGCGTGCGGCTGTGGCGATTCTGCAGTATGCGCGGTGAGTATGGATTGATAATACGGCAGGATTATATACAAAAAGGGTCTTCCGGTGGTTTAACCGGAAGACCCTTTTTATTAGATGAATTCAACAAACTCATTAACCGGCTTGCGGTAGCCGCGCGGTCTGATCTTGTGCTGGTTGTCCTTGCCGATCGTAATCAGCATTACCGGAACCATATGGTCGCCCAGACCGAGGGTAGCCTTCACAGCCTCCGGATCGAAGCCGATCATCGGGCAGGTATCCCAGCCCTTATCCTTGGCAATCAGCATGAACTGCATCGCCGACAGAGAAGCATTGCGGATCGCTTCATCCCGCTGGAATGCGTCATTCCCGGTATAAGCATCGTTAATGGATTGAATGGTTTGCTCGTAAGCATCTTCGCTCATCGCTCCCAGCAGCTTAAGCCCGCTATAGATTTCAGGAGCCTGCAGATAGGCATTCTTGTCACCCAGCACCACAATAACAGCAGAAGCAGTGTGGATCTTGTATTGGCCATACGCGTCCTTGCGGATGGCTTCCTTCATGCCGTCATCGCTGATTACCTTATAATGTGCATGTTGAAGATTATAAGCTGAGGGGGCCAGACGGGCCAGGGAGAACATCTCTTCAAGCTCACTCTGCGGGATGGTAACACCTTCCACGAAATTATTAGCTGATCTGCGGGATTGCACCAATTCGGAAAAAGTACTCATAAGTCATTACCTCCATCTAATTATGTATGCTGCTTAGTTATAATCAATTGCTGATATTAATTAATGAACTTACATTAAGTTACTTGCTTAAGATATCACGACTCTTTGCATACGTCAATGAGGAAAAACATAATAATTTGTAAATTTAACCTGATTAAACGACTGAGTCCGATAAAACTGATGAGGGAGTGATAAAAATCACAAAAATAGGTTGCAAAGGCAAAAAGATTGTGACAATAATAACAAATAGAGTGTTATAATAGTCACATAGTTTCATTGGATGTCAGTATGCAAGAATACGATTTGTAAAAGGAGACTTCGATATGTCAGAAACCGTTACCCAAAATCTTCCTGAACAAGAAATACCAGAAGCAGCTCTTCCCAGAGAGGATGTGCTGAAAGAGCTCTTGAAGCCGGAGGTTCAGCAATCTCTGATGGTACTGGTCGAGCAGCTGCCGCAGATCACACAAATGGTCAGTGTATTGTCCAAATCACTAGATTTTGTGCAGTCGGTGGCCACGGATGAAGTACTTAAGAATGATACAGTCGGTGCGATTAAGGAAATGGCGGGTCCTGTGGTGGGCACGGCCAAGAATCTGGCGGCCACTGTCATTGAAGCGAAGGACCGCGCGGAGGCAAGCAGCGAAACCATCAGCCTGTTCGGCATGATGAAGATGATCAAGGACCCGCAGGTACAGAAGGCTCTCCGGTTCATGAATGCCTATCTGCAGGTCAGCGGTGAGCGTCAATCGGGCAAATAAACCCGTAATACTTAATGATGGAGGAATTATGATGTCAAAACATATAGTGATTCTAGGTGCAGGCTATGGCGGTCTGCTCAGTGCCTTAACCGTTCGTAAATATATGAGCAAAGCGGAAGCCAAAATTACGGTAGTCAATCAATATCCGACACATCAGATTATTACGGAATTGCACCGGCTTGCAGCGGGCAGTGCGTCTGAACAGGCGGTGGCCATGCCGCTGGCGAAGCTGTTCGCCGGTAAAGATATTGATCTGAAAATCGCCAAGGTCAACTCGTTCTCCGCAGAGAACAAACAGGTTATTCTCTCGGACGGCGTTATGCTGACTTATGATGCGCTCGTTGTCGGTCTGGGCAGCACGACTGCATACTTTGGTATTCCGGGACTTGAAGAGTACAGCATGGTGCTGAAATCAGCAGCAGATGCGCTGCGGATTCGCCGTCATATTGAAGACCGGATTCGTGACTATTCCAAAACCCGCAACGCAGCAGATGCTACGATTCTGATCGGCGGCGGCGGACTGACCGGCGTTGAGCTGGTAGGCGAAATTGCCGACATTCTGCCTAAGCTGACTAAGCAATACGGAGTTAATCCTGCTGAGATCAAGCTGCTGCTCGTTGAGGCGGGTCCGAAGATTCTCCCCGTCCTGCCGGATCATCTGATTGAGCGCGCTACGGCCAGCCTGGAGAAGCGCGGGGTGCAGTTCCTGACGGGTCTTCCGGTTACGAAGGTGGTTGACAATACGATTGATCTGAAGGATGGCCAGCAGATTGTGGCGAACACCTTCGTCTGGACCGGCGGGGTACAGGGCAATCCGCTGGTTGGCGAATCCGGTCTTGAAGTCAACCGCGGCCGGGCCACGGTGAATGAGTTCCTGCAGTCCGCTTCACACCCTAATGTATTTGTAGCCGGAGACAGCGCTGTTGTCTTTGCACCGGATGGCCGTCCTTATCCGCCAACGGCACAGATCGCCTGGCAGATGGGTGAGCTGATTGGCTACAATCTGTTCGCTTATCTTAATGATAAGCCGCTGGAAGCCTTCAGCCCGGTCAATTCCGGCACACTCGCCAGCCTCGGACGCAAAGACGGGGTAGCCATTGTCGGCGGTAACTCCACTCCGCTGAAGGGTCTGCCGGCCACGCTGATGAAGGAAGCCAGTAACATCCGTTACCTGACTCATATCCATGGCTTGTTCAGCCTGGCCTATTAATCTTTTATCCTAAGATCCCCCTGGGGCTGTCATATGGCAGTTCAGGGGGATTTCTATTTGCAGGCAGGAATAATTTTCTATGAAAACGTGTCCGCAGGAATATCATTTTGCTATAATGATCATGTTTACATACTACGTTTTCATAGGAGGATTTCAGGCATGCCATTTCAAAAGAACGATATCATCCTGTTCCAGGGGGATAGTATCACGGATTGTGGACGCAATTACGCCGATGCCTCATCGCTGGGTGTAGGTTACGCGCTGATGGCGGGTGCCCGGCTTGGCCTTCAGTATGCGGAGAAGAATCTTACGTTCCTGAACCGCGGAATCAGCGGCAACCGGGCGGTCGATCTGCAAGAGCGCTGGGAGCGGGATTGTCTTGCGCTGAAGCCAACCTGGGTGTCTATCTATATTGGCATAAATGATACCTGGCGGTGGTATGATTCCGGGCAGGAGACTACAGCGGCTGAATTCGAGTCGTCCTACCGTGATCTGATTGAACGGACCAAGCAGCAACTGGATGCCAAGCTGGTGCTGGTGGAGCCGTTCGTATTGCCGGTGCCGGAAGACCGCAAGGGCTGGCGTCAGGATCTGGACCCCAAAATCCACGTAGTCCGTGAGCTGGCCCGTGAATACGGCGCTGTACTCGTGCCGCTGGATGGCCTATTCGCAGCGGCATCCGTCAAGGCTGAACCTGCCTACTGGGCGGCGGATGGCGTACACCCTTCGCCTGCCGGACATGCCTTAATCGCCGATGCCTGGATGAAGGCCGTAGGTGCAATAAGCTAAGAGGTACGTTGATTTCACTCTGCGTAACAAGGCTGTTATACTTGTAGGATACATACTCAAGGTAAAGCTTTGATAACGAGAGGAATGTGAGCAGGGATGACGAGCGATACGCTCCAGGATATGCAAGGACTGAAAGCGGCGGGTGCAGTGGTAGGCCACACCATCGCCGAGATGAAGAAAAGTGTGGTTCCCGGAATGACGACTGCGGAGCTGGATGAAGTGGGAGCGAAGATTCTGAGCCGTTTTGGCGCAAAATCTGCTCCAAAGGTAACCTACAACTTCCCTGGAACGACCTGTATCAGTGTCAATGAAGAGGTAGCCCATGGAATTCCGGGACAACGTGTCATTCAGGCCGGAGATCTGATCAATATTGATGTCTCTGCCGAGCTGAACGGTTATTTTGGTGATGCCGGGGTATCGTTTCAACTGCCTCCATATAATGAGAAGCTGATCCACCTTTGCCGGAGTACAGAAGAGACTATGATGAGCGTGATTAATCACCTCCGTGCAGGAATGAAGGTTAACGAGATCGGCCGGGTTATGGAGTCGGAAGCACGGAAGCGCGGCTATAAAGTAGTGCGCAACCTGTGCAGCCACGGCATCGGCAAAGCATTGCATGAGAAGCCGTTTGAGATTCTGCCCTTCTATAATCCGCGTGTAACGACGGTGCTCAAAGAAGGCCAGGTCATTACCATCGAGCCGTTTCTGTCCACAGGCACTGATTTCGTAGAGCAGCAGCCGGATGGCTGGACACTCAGCGTCGCCGACAACAGCCGAGTGGCCCAGTTTGAACACACAATTGTGGTCACCAAGGGCAAGCCGATTATTCTGACTAATGCGTGAAGATATATAAGACGCACTAAAGCTATTAATAAAAAGCAAAAAGAAGTGTAGGGGAAATTTGGAACTGGAGGAGCGATAGCGTCCGCCTTTGTGTTTGGATTTCTACCGCGAGGAGCGGTTTATATGAAGAAATCCAAACACAACAGCGGCCGGAGGGCCAAATGTTCACCGCAGCGACGACCCAGCTTTTAGTGCAGACCTTAAATGTGTCTTATATATAGGAATATTTAACAGTTGTAATGTATGCATTACGCAAGAAGCCCTCATACTAAAGATGATGTATAATTTGGAATGCAAGTATCTGTTTCCAGAATCGGAGGGTTAATTGAGTGGACAATGTACCGCAAGTCAGTCAAGCTTTTATGACATTTATGAAGGAAGCGCCGGAGCAGCAAAAGGCCCTTGGCGAAATCGTGAAGAAACTGGATGCCGCAAGCAGCCTGGATGCCAAAACCGAGGAGATTGCCTATATCTCTGTACTCGCGGCAGTTAGGCTGGAAAGCGGGCTGCCCTTTCATGTTAAGCATGCCAAAGCACTGGGTGCAACCCGTGATGAGATCATCAGCGCAGTGCTTCTGCCCCTTCCGGCGGTAGGCAATGTGGTGATTCAAGCCCTGCCGGTGGCATTGCAGGCTTATGATAGTGAATAGTGTTCTGTTGTCTGCAAACGCCTCACGGGATTGACAATTGCTCTAAATGTAACTATTATAGTTGCATCTGGCGGAAGTTTTCCGGCCAGTGTGAAGGAGTGATTGACATGAACATTAGCACGCGGTTTGCGGTGGCTATTCATATTCTAACCTTAATCGACAGCAACAAAGACGGCAAAAGCACCTCCGAGTGGATCGCCGGCAGCGTGAATACGAACCCCGTAGTGATTCGCCGCCTTACGGGTATGCTGAATAAGGCAGGACTTGTGGAGGTTCGTCCCGGTGTACCCGGAGCGAAGCTTGCCCGTAGTGCGGCTGACATTACGCTACTGCAGATTTATAAGGCGGTGAATGCGGTGGAAGAGGACTCCCTGTTCTCTGTCCATGAGCATCCGAACCCGGAGTGTCCGGTAGGCAAGAATATTGCAGGCGCTATTGTTCCAGTGTTCTCTCTTGCGCAAAAGGCGATGGAGAATGTGCTGCAGGAGGTCACCCTGGATGAGATCGTACATCAGATTCCTGTGGGTTGAGACAGGGATCTGATGTAAGTAAATTTAAGGAAACCTTCAGCCCCGCTTTATGTTTTTTTAAGGTTCGGGGAGTATAGTGAAGTTCTCCACCCCCCAGTGGAACCATTTATGGGAGATCCCGCCGTGCCTCGGCAGGGTCTTTCTTTTTGTTACTGGATATATTCATTCATTTTTATTAAACCTTTATGTGTTTTTCATCTCGCTTTAAGCTTCGCTCAGTATAGTAGACACATGACCCCCTTACAATAGACTTTTGGCCCTGCCGGTTACCGGCGGGGCCACTTTTTTGATGCGTAGCTGCCTGGCGTTCACTTTACACTGCAATTTCTATCGTTTAGACTGACACATATGTGACAGGACTACAGGGATATTAGGAGTGATGGTTATCTAACCATACATACAAGGAGATGCTGTACATGAAGAATCAATATACCATCCTGGGAGCTGCTCTGATTCTGGGCTTGTGTCTGGTTGCAAGCAGCTTCGTAATTGGCGATCGGATTAGAGCGGGTTATGAGCTACAGCAGCAGACACCTGCCGGAGCGCAGACGGAGAGCCAAGCTGAGGACCATCCGCTCATGACACTTGCAGAGACTGCACAGTTCCTGCGTCTGAGTGAAGATCAGGTGAAAAATATTTTGAAGGCGGAGAATGCAATGCTGCGTAATGACGGCCCCTTCGGGAGGACGAAGCTCCCGTATCTCAGAATAGATAATGAGTTCCGGTTCAACAAGCAGCAAGTGACGGTCTGGATTCTGGCGGCTTCGCAGGAGCAGAGGGTATATCTGGGGGAGAAGCTGGCAGGTAAATAAGGATTGCTATAGCGTAAAGGGGACGGCAGAATGAAATTTTTTACTATACCCTGGTATGAAGAAATGCAGGTGCGCGGATTCATGGTCTTCCCGGAGACGGAGCAGGATTGGCTGGAGGATGTGGCCTGGCATGTGGCGGAGGGGATCAGCTATGAGGAGCGGGCTAAGGATTTTCTGGAATATATGAAAAAAGATCTGCTTAAATATCTTCCCGGGTACTTCCACGCCTCGATACATGACGGAACGATAAACTCCACCTATCCTGCGTCTGAGTTCAAGGAACGGGCCTTGCAGTGGGGCAGGGAATATGATGAACGGATGCAAGCGCTCTTCAGGGAATACCGGAAAGGGTACGAAGCTGTTAAGCATGAACTCCCGGAGGGCGCCGTACAGCTAGTCGAGAAGAGTCTGCATGATGCAAGAATAATCTCTTATGCCCTACCTGCTGAAGGGGTGCTGGAGATGATCCTGGACTGCGGCGGGGCAATGCATTACCAGTGTGAGATGAAGCTAACGTTCAGTGGTGTGAGCGGACTGCGCTTGCCGGAACCGCTTGAGAAGAAATATTGGCTGTATGACGAGATTTATGCCGTGGAGCAGGGGTTCGAGCTACGGGTACTGATGGATTCCCCGCCAAGTGAACTAAGAATTACTGCACAGGATGTATCGATAGAGATTCTTGGGGAACTTAAATAAAGGAATGACTGCTTCGAAGTCCGGCCTATAGGCTGGGCTTTTTTGTTGGACATGATATGTATTGTAAAAGTAATTGACAAACATATATAATGCTACTAATATTAAGTAAGTTAGTATGTAACGGAAATCGTAATTACCTTTGCATGGACAGGATAGGAACAGTTAACACTAACCGTTATTATGCACCGGAGATTGTATTTGAATTAGCATCTATTCATTTCAGGAGGGATTTCTATGACAGCAACAGCTATTTTACCGCAGGCACTGGAAATTGGACTTGTACAGATTCGTGTAAGTCATTTGGAGCGCTCGCTCAGCTTTTACCAGAATGTGATTGGACTGAAGATCCTGCGGCAGCAAGGGCGTACGGCAGAACTGACGGCGGACGGCCAGCAGGTGCTGCTGGTTCTGCGGGAGATTGAGCAGGCTCAGGTGATGCGCCGGAACTCGGTGGCCGGACTGTACCATTTTGCGATTCTGCTGCCGGACCGGCCTTCTCTGGGACTAGTGCTGCGCAATCTGATCGACTCCGGGATATCGGTGGGCCAGGGGGATCATCTGGTCAGCGAAGCTCTATACATTGAAGACCCTGATCATAACGGAATCGAGCTGTACCGCGACCGGCCCCGTGATACCTGGAAATATGAAGCAACAGGCGATGTGGTCATGACCACAGATCCGGTGGATGTGGACGGTCTGCTGGCTGCCTCGGAAGGACGGAGCTGGACCGGGCTACCTGCCGGCACTGTGATGGGGCATGTTCACTTCCATGTGGGCGATCTGGCAGAGGCCAAGAAATTCTACGTGGATGCGCTTGGATTCACGGTGACCGCCCATTACGGCGATGCGGCCATGTTCATTTCGGCTGGAGGCTATCATCATCATATGGGACTGAATACCTGGGCTGGCAAGGGTGCTCCGGCGGCTCCTGCGAATGCGGCAGGTATTGATTATTTTACATTATTGCTCCCTGATATTCAGGAAGTGCATGAAGTGGCTGAACGTGTGAAGCGTGCCGGATACCGTGTTGAAGAAGGCGGCGGTATAGTCACCCTGAGGGACCCGTGGAATATAGGCATACAGCTGCTAGTGAAACGTTAAAATAAGTGGACGGACAGCATCGCGTTACTATCTACTGCTAGACCCGCGGCGGAAAGCCGTGAATGATAAGGCAACGGAAGGTACGGGCGGAGAATTATAATTTCCGTGGTGCCTTCCGTTTGTTGACGTTAGCCGGGTCACTGCAATATTATAATTGATTATCAGAAGGGGAGATGATGGGCTTGGAGACTTTTCTGGCTGTGCTGTTAATGCTTGGATTAATCGCAGTATCGAATATCTTGAACCGCTTCATTCCATTTGTCCCGGTTCCCCTGATTCAGATAGGACTTGGAATCATTGCTGCACTCATTCCAACGGGAATACATATGCACTTCGAGCCCGAGCTGTTTTTTGTATTATTCATCGCTCCGCTGCTCTTCAATGACGGGCGGCGGACTCCGCGCGGTGAGCTGTGGAACCTTAGGGCACCGATTCTGCTCCTGGCGCTTGGACTTGTGTTTGTCACGGTATTTGTGGCGGGCTATGCGATTAACTGGATGATTCCCTCGATTCCGCTGGCGGCATCCTTCGCACTGGCGGCTATTCTGTCTCCTACCGATGCGGTAGCAGTGAGTGCGTTGGCTGGAAGGGTTCATCTTCCCTCGAGCATCCACCGGATTCTCGAGGGAGAATCACTGATGAACGATGCCTCCGGCCTGGTTGCCTTTAAATTCGCGATTGCAGCTATGGTTACCGGCGTGTTCTCTCTGCCTAAGGCTTCGCTCAGCTTTGTGCTGATTGCCGCAGGAGGACTGCTGCTTGGTGTGGTGCTGTCGTTCCTGCTGATCCGGCTCAGCGTGTTCATCCGCAGGTTCGGTATGGAGGATGTGACCATCCATGTCCTGCTGCAGATCCTTACCCCGTTCATTATTTATCTGATCAGCGAGGAGATCGGGGTCTCGGGTATCCTGGCCGTGGTGGCAGGGGGAGTTATGTACGCGATTGAGAAGGACAGGGCAGTCTCTCCGCAATATAAACTTCAGCTGGTATCCGCCAGTACCTGGTCAGTGCTGCTGCTGGTGCTGAACGGGCTGGTCTTCCTGATTCTCGGCGTGTCCGTTCCGGATGTGATCGAGGTGATCTACCGGGATCAGACGCTGAATAACTTCATGGTTGCCGGCTATGTTCTGGCGATCACGGCACTGCTGATTGTGCTGCGGTTTCTGTGGGTCTATGGTTACTCCTTATGGGAGAGCAAGCGGCTGAAGGCAGAGAAGGCTCCGCTCAAGTCACAGATTATTACGTCGATCTCAGGGGTGCGTGGAGCGGTAACCCTTGCGGGTGCCTTCTCCATTCCGCTGGTGCTTGGGGACGGGGTGACACCTTTTCCAGAGCGGGATCTCATTATTGCGCTGGCGGCAGGTGTGATTCTGATGTCGCTGGTCATCGCCAGCATCTTCCTTCCGCTGCTTGCGGACAGTGAAGAGACGGTAGTTCGGAACGCGGGAGTTGTGCACGGGAATGCGGAGCTGACGGCCAGAAATGTGGTCATTGACGCCGGGATGTCGATGTTGCGCAGCCTGGTCTCCGAGAGTCCGGAGCGCTCGACACAGCCTGTGCTGCTGGAATTCACAGATAAGGTTGACAGACTGTGTGCTGCAAGACCGGATCATGATCCCGCCCATGAGCAATTCCTCCGTCTGGGAGTCGAGGCACGCAAAAGTGCGCTCGAAGCCGAACGCATAGAGCTGCGGCGGATTATGGAGAACGGGGCACTGCCGGAGCCTGTTGCCGTGAAGATGGAGGAGCTGCTGGACCATACGGAGTCTCTGCTGTGCAAACGGCTGAATACGCAGATCAAGTTCTCTTTGACAGAAATTCAGCGGCTGTTCTCTGGGCTGTTCTCAGGTAAGCTCGGCGGGGAAGAAGGACAGCTCGCCCTGCAGAATGCCGAAAGTGCGCGGACGGCGAAGATTGCGATGTGCAAGGCGGCAGTATCCGCCGTTAGTGCAGGAATGAGTGACGAGAACCGGCTCGCCTCACAGAAGGTCATCGACAAGTACGAACGGCTGGAATCCAAGCTGGTGCGGGGGGAAGGCTGGAGTAATGACGGCGTACTGGATGATGACAAGCTGGAGCTGAAGCTGCAGGCGATTCAGGAGCAGCGGAATACCGTGCAGGAGATGTACCAGAACGGGGCAATTAATCTTAAGATTGCCGGCAGGCTGCGGCGGTTCGTCGATCAGCTCGAAACCTCAATCTGGGAGGATTAAGTTCAGATATACAAAGCCCGCTTGCGCAGGGACCCGGAGTCCTTGCTGCAAGCGGGCTTGTTTGTGCTGCCTGAAGGTTCAGCCTGCTATCTGTGGAATGAAGCGTTACGGTTGTTTGGGCAATTTCTTGAGGCGCATAAAGACTTGGCCCAGCACCTCGCTCAGCACCAGCCCGGTAGCAATGGCTCCGGACAGCAGGAGCGCCTGAACTCCAAACTGGATGCCGAGGTTATTATCATTCTCCACGAACCTGCGCATGGCATCATACGCAAGACCGCCCGGCACAAGCGGGATGATGCCGCCGACACTGAAGATAATGACCGGCATCTTGAAGGAACGTGCAAAAAACTGGCTGATCAGTCCGACTACAACAGTAGCACCAAAGGTTGCGACGACAGTATCGGAGCTGTTATCCAGCAGCAGGTACAGCATCCAGCCGATCATTCCGGCGAAGCCGCACTGCAGCAGCGCGCGTACCGGTGCATTGAATAGAATGCAGAAGGTTGAGGCAGCGATGAAGCTGGTGATCAATTGCAAAATCATGGCAGGACGACCTCTTTCAAGTGGGTGTTAAAAAATCGACAGGACCAGCCCAATGCCGGTCCCGATGGCGAACGCAGTCAGAAAGGCGTCGGCCCCTTTGGAGATGCCGGATACCAGATGCCCGGCCATCAGGTCACGGACCGCATTGGTGATGAGCAGCCCCGGTACGAGCGGCATTACACAGCCGATAATAATCTTGTCCATCTCCCGTCCCACGCCGAGCTTGACGGAGAAGAAGGCCAGCAGGCCGATAATGAAGGAAGCAATGAATTCTGCGAAAAAACGGATCTGCACCAGGCGGTGGAGATAAGTGGCTGCTGCGAAGCCTGTCCCGGAGATCAGCAGCGACGGCAGAGCATCCTGCAGGCTGCCCTTGAACATGACCGTGAAGCAGGCTCCTGTCAGGGCTGCCGCTGCGATCTGTACCCATACCGGGTAAGCATGGGCCGCGTCATCGACCACGCCAAGGCGTTCGCGGGCTTCAGCAGCTGTGAGCTGGCGTTCGGTCAGCCGCCGGGAGATGTCATTCACCTCGGATACCTTTTGCAGGTCTGTTGTCCGTTCGGCGATCCGGAACAGCTTCACCGGCTCGGTCCGGCTGGTGGTGAACATAATGACCGTCGGCGTGACGTAGCTATGCGCACCGGGGAAGCCAAGTGCTGCCGCCATCCGGCTCATGGTATCCTCCACACGGTAGGTCTCTGCACCGCTCTGGAGCATGATCTTGCCTGCCAGCAGGCACAGATCGATAATGTCATGTGTGGAAGTGTTGCTATTCGTGCTTGTACTATCCAACTTCGCTAATCCTCCCCGGGAATGTTATCTATTCGATTGTCGCCTGAAAGTCTGAAAATTTCAACCTTTATTCCATAGCATCCGGCAAATCACAGCTTTTTATCAGAAATAGCACAGAAATCAAGATTCCAGCGGCATAATGTTTACTGTCTATTCCTCCAGTGTGCATAATCCTGTAGCCACCCCTCCTGCAATAATCGTCAGAATCGAATGGAAAAAGGTCTCCTTGGAGATCAGAATACCGCCAGCACCGATGATCAGGAAGTCCGTCAGGAAGATAATCAGGCCGACATTCAGCGGAATATAGCGTTGGATGAATCTGGCGAGGAGGTCGGTTCCGCCTGTACTGGCTTTGAAGCGCAGCATCAGCCCTAGTCCGGTGCCCATCAGGAAGCCGCCGATAATGGCGCTTGAAATGGAGCCCAGCTCAATATAGTACAGGAAATAATACTGGAGCGGAAAGAGCAGCTCGATTAGCAGGGAGGAAGCCAGCAGACCCAGAATACTGTTGTAAAAGATTTCCCGTTGCCGGAACCAGGCCAGCAGGAAGATAGGCAGGCTGCATAGCATAATGCACAGTCCGATTTTGGTGCCGGAGATATAATTAATAATGAGGGCAATGCCGATAATTCCTCCATCAAGGATTTTATAGGGGACCAGGAAGAAGTTCGTTCCTGTTGCTATCAGCAGGCTGGCCAGCAGAATAATAACATAGCTTGGGAAGGATCGCATAGTCAACATCTCCAGAATTGAGGCATGTCTTAATCTTTATGCGCCCATCTGGAAAAAAATAGCTAAAAGTTCTGCGCTGCCCGAATCAATTGACAATAAAGCAGGTGAAAATCTGAAATGGGTTATTTCTATAAAATACTGGAGACCGATATGGAGCTGCTGGCTGCTGCGCTATCGGAGGTGCCAGTGGCAGTGTTGCTGAAGAGCGGGACGGAGGAGCAGCTCGAGGCGGGCCCGATCAGAGCCTACACGCCGCAATCCGTGCGGATTCGCGGGTTATCCTACTGCCGGGAGCTGCATCAGTTCCGTATCCCTGGCCCGGGTTCCGCCTGTCCATAAACAAACAACCCGGCTGTACCGCCTTGGCGGACAACCGGGTTGTTATGCTTTTATAGGAGTGATAGATAATTAACCGAGAGTAACTACGACCTGATGAACAGCACCGTCGCCCACAGGCGCGATAATGTTGCCTTCCACGGCAGCGCCGTCGAGGGTCAGGCTGGCTACGCCTTTGGAGACATGGTTTGGGTTCTGGATCGAGATCACATAAGTGTCGCCACGGAAGACGCGGGTAATCTCGAAGCCGTCCCATTCTGCAGGGATACAAGGGTCAACCTTGAGCCCGGCGAAGTCTGCCTGAATCCCCAGGATAGACTGGGTGATCGCTACATAGTTCCATGCGGCTGTACCTGTCAGCCAGGAGTTTTTCGCTTCCCCGTGACGTACGGCATCTTTACCGGCGATCATCTGGGAGTACACGTAAGGCTCCATCCGGTGCACTTCGCTGATGTCCTCCAGGTAGGCTGGAGCGATTTTTTTGTAGATGTCAAAAGCTCTGTCGCCATGTCCAAGGACCGTCTCTGCAATCATGATCCACGGGTTGTTATGGCAGAAGATCCCGGCATTCTCTTTGTAGCCCGGAGGGTACGTGGAGATTTCACCTAAGTTCACATAGTACTTGGAATACGGAGGCTGCTGCAAAACGATACCATAGTCCGTATCCAGACGTTCCTGCACGGAAGTCAGGGCGCGGGCCGCTTCACCGTTCTCTACACCGATTCCGGCCATTACGCACATGCCTTGCGGCTCAATGAAGATCTGGCCTTCTTCGTTCTCCTTGCTGCCGATCTTGTCGCCATAGTGGTCATAAGCGCGCAGGAACCAGTCGCCGTCGAAGCCGTGGGACAACGTGATGGCACTCATGTTCTCAATCTTGGCAACAGCGTCAGCGGCTACATCATCCAGTCCGCGCATCCGGCAGATCTCGGCATAGTCCGGTCCAACGAAGACGAACAGACCTGCAATGAACACAGATTCCGCTACGCCGCCTGCGATATTCTCCGTGGTCTGGAACGATTCTCCCGGTTCGGTAGAGAAGCAGTTCAGGTTCAGACAGTCATTCCAGTCCGCGCGTCCGATCAGCGGCAGGCCGTGAGGCCCGAGGTTGTTCGTAACATGCTCGAAGCTCAGCTTCAGATGCTCGAACAGGGTTGCAGTGTGATCCGGATTGCTGTCAAAAGGAACCTGCTCATCAAGGATCGAATAATCGCCGGTCTCCTTAATGTAGGCTGCTGTACCCGAGATCAGCCAGAGCGGATCATCGTTGAAGCCGGAGCCGACTTCGTTGTTGCCCTTCTTGGTAAGCGGCTGGTACTGGTGATATGCGCTGCCGTCAGGGAATTGGGTAGCGGCGATATCGAGAATCCGTTCTCTGGCACGCTCAGGAATCTGGTGAACGAAGCCGAGCAAGTCCTGGTTGGAGTCGCGGAAGCCCATACCGCGGCCAATCCCGGATTCGAAGTACGATGCGGAACGGGACATGTTGAAGGTGACCATACACTGGTACGGATTCCAGATGTTCACCATCCGGTTCAGCTTGTCGTCACCGCTCTTGATCTGGTATTTGGACAGCAGGTTATCCCAGTGCGCAGCCAGAACAGCGAGGGCGGCATCCACCTGGGCATCTGTAGCAAACTGATCGATGACAGCCTGGGCCGGCTTCTTGTTGATAACGTTCAGGGCTTCCCATTTCTCATCCTCAGGGTTCTCGATGTAGCCGAGTACGAAGATGAAGCTCTGGGCTTCGCCCGGCTCCAGCGTGATGTCAAGTGCGTGGGAGCCGATTGGCGACCAGCCGCTGGCGACAGAGTTAGTAGCCTCGCCGGCAGCAACTGCCTGAGGAGCATCCAGGCCATTGTACATGCCCACGAACGATTCGCGGTCCGTATCGAAGCCGGCAATTTCCTTATTTACAGAATAGAAGGCGTAGTGGTTTCTGCGCTCGCGGTATTCTGTTTTGTGATAAATGACGGAATCCTTCACTTCGACTTCGCCGGTGCTGAGGTTACGCTGGAAGTTGGTCATATCATCGTTGGCATTCCACAGGCAGAACTCGGCAAAGGAGAACAGCTTCACGGTCTTCTTCACATCGCCAGTGTTCTTTACAACCAGACGGTGAACTTCCGCATTGTGGCCCATCGGTACAAAAGCAAGCTGATTCACGGAAATGCCGTTACGCTCGCCTGTAATGGAAGTGTAGCCAAGGCCGTGGCGGCATTCGTAGAAGTCGAGATCCCGCTTCACCGGCATCCAGCCAGGTGTCCAGAAATCTCCTCCATCATACAGGTAATAGTAACGGCCGCCGGTATCCAGCGGAATATTGTTATACCGGTAACGGGTAAGTCTTCTCATCCGCGCATCGCGGTAGAAGGTGTAACCCCCGGCAGTATTAGAGATGAGGCCGAAAAACTGCTCGTTGCCGAGGTAGTTAATCCAAGGATAAGGTGTTTTGGGGGTGTTGATTACATACTCTTTACGGGTATCGTCAAAAGTTCCGAATTTCATGAGAGACAAGTCTCCTTTCGATTGTGAACGCGCGTTTACAAAGCAGAGAAAAAAGTCCCTCGGGGCAAGGGATTTTTCTGCAGCTGGACTCTACTTCTTCGGCGGCTGACAGGAATCGCGGGTGATCAGGCGCGCCGGGAAACTGATGGTGCTGAAGGTCGGCGCTTGCGAATCGCATAGCTCAATGACCTTCTCGACAGCGGCTTTGGACATTTCATAAATCGGCAGACGGACGGAGGTCAGCTTGGGATGAATCCGTGCAGCAAGCTGCACATCGTCGAACCCCGCAATGGAGATATCCTCCGGTACGGAAATGCCATGCTCCGAGAACGCTTCCATCGCCGAGATAGCCATGTCGTCGTTGGAGGAGAAGAAGGCGGTTGGCAGCGGGCCGCCGGAACTGAGCAGCTTCTTCACTTCCTGATAGGCGGTCTCCTTGAGAAAATCACCCTGAAGGACGAAGTCCTTCTGCAGGGCAAGTCCATGGCGCTTCAGTGTATTCTCGTAGGCCATGTAGCGCTCCCGCCCGGAATAAGTATTCATCCGTCCGCAGATCATGCCGATCTCCGTATGGCCGAGACCGATTAAGTACTCAATGGCTTCAACCGTACCTTCATAATCCTTGGAATTCACAATGGCGAGATGATTGCGGTCCAGATGCTCCGACATAATTTCCGAAATGTCATAATCGATCAGCACAAGCGGGGAGCCAAGGCCCACCATCTCCCGTACAATCTCGATATCCTTCTGGGTGCCGACAATGATGCCTCCGTCAATCCGTTTCTGGAGGAAGGCCTGCTTGACCTTCAGGAAGTCGTCGGGAGAATAGACGGTGTGAATCAGAACATAACAGCCGCGGGCATTCGACGTATCTACCACAGCATCGACGAAGGGGGCGAAGTAATTATTCTGATAAATCCGCGTTGCGTTCTCCTTCTCGTTCATGCTGATGGCAAACAGCCCGATCGTGTCGGTTTTCTTGCCGGCCAAAGCCCGGGCGAAGCTGTTCGGCTCGTACTGATGCTGCTCAATTACCTTCAGCACCTTAGCCCGGGTCTCTTCAGGGACGTTTGAATAATTGTTGATCACACGGGATACGGTGCTTCGCGAAACCCCGGCTAGCTTGGCAATATCTTCGCTTCGCATAATGTACCCCCTCTAATGTAAACGCGCGTTTATGAGCTTATTGTAAAATAATCAGGGCTGGAGGTCAATCGTTTGCCGGAAGATTTTAGTTTGAAAATTTTTGCCCACGAGGTGTACAAATTCTCACAATATCAGGAACGTATGTTTGCTATAGTGTTTTTATGAAGAATAAGTCTACTAAAGATGAGGAGATGCATTCCTATGCAACTGGGTTGTACGTATCTAGTCGTTCGGGATATGAAAGGTTCGATTGCCTTTTACGAAGCATTATTAAATAGGAGAGCGGACTCCCGAAAGCCGGAGCGCTGGGTAGAATTCCATTGCGGGAATACCCTAGCTTTGTGGAACCCGGAATTCGACAAGGAACTGATAAGAAATAACGGCGAAGTGTCGGAACACTTTAATGAAGCCTATTTGAATTACAAACAGGCGGGCGAGCTGCGGTATGGAAATAATGTAATCCTTAACTTCAACGTTACTGACTTGAACGCAGAATATGCGAGAGTACAATCACTTGATATTGGTGCAGTCTCAGAGATTTTCTATATTAATGTTGTGCGTCCTTATTACTGCTTCATGCTGGAAGATCCGGATGGTAACTTTATTGAAATCACTGGAGATTATGAGGTAGAATAGGCTTTTACTTTGCGTTCCTTACAGAGATTGTCCGAGAAAGCCCACTCCTTTAGGGGGATGAATCGTCTTGTTTAAGCGCATCCTTATGCTGTCAAAATTGACAATCCTACGGAAATACCAAAACAACCGTATCCTTCATTAACTATCATTTTGTTTTTTGCCCTAGATACAGACGTAAAGTGCTAGTCGATCAAGTGGAGATTCAGTTTAAGCAAATCGTTATAGAGATATGTGCCGAACGTGAACAATTTAAGCACTTGAACCACTTGCAATCCCTCTGGACTCGTTCCTACTTGGTCAGCACGGCAGAGAACGTTTCCAGCGAGACGATCCAACGATATGTTGAGGAACAAAAAGCAAGGGGGTGAGACCCTGCAAACCGTAACGATTCAAATCCGCATTTTTCCAACCCATCCGTCTGTATTAGTGGATATGGGGGGTGAATACATTCGAACCGTCAACGAACTAACGGAGCAAGCCGAAAGGTCTGGAACGTTTCCGAAACTAACTTCAAAAACCGTTCGCGCCAATCTACCCTCTGCCGTAAAGAATCAAGTGATTCGCGACGCCAAAAGCCTGTTTCAGCGGTTCAAGAAAACGAAGAAGCGGCCTCTGCTCCAAAAGAGTGTGTACTACGTGAACAATCAAAATTATACGATTTGGGGCAACCCCATTTCTTTCCCCGTGATCCTGGATGGAAAAGTACAACGTCTGGTGGTTCCTGCGCTTCTTTCGGATCGAGAGCGAAACATGCTTTCGGATGGGAAGCTCGGACTTCTGCGTGTGGTTCAAAAATCAGCGAAATGGTTTGTTCAAATTTCAATCGAACGACCCACTAAGCCAGCCGATGGTCATGAAGTGATGGGGATTGATTTAGGCTTGAAAGTGCCTGCTGTTGTCGTAACCTCTAGCGGGAAGACCAAATTTTGCGGAAACAGACGTAAAAATAAATTTGTTCGCCGTAAGTACAGTACCCATCGCCGCAAATTAGGAAAGCTTAAAAAGCTATCCGCGATCCGTAAACAGAACAACAAGGAAAGTCGTTATATGAAAGATCAGAATCACAAAATCAGCCGCCAGATCGTGAATATGGCGATTCAAGAAAAGGTGTCTGTCATCAAGCTAGAGAAACTGACGAATATTCGTAAGACGACAAGAACAAGTCGTAAAAACGCTAAAAATCTGCATCATTGGTCGTTCTATCAGTTGCAAATGTTCATCGGATATAAGGCGAGTCTCGCTGGAATCAAAGTGGTCAAAGTGAATCCGGCATACACTTCGCAAACCTGTCCCTCTTGTGGAGAGCGGAACAAAGCAAAGGATCGAACGTATCAGTGCGACTGCGGGTATACAGCACATCGGGATCGGGTCGGTGCCATCAACATCATGCGTCAACCTGTGGCAGATGGTAACAGTCTGCCAGCCTAGGTAGCTATAGGCTCTGATCTAGGATGGGCGAATGAACTCGCCCTTAACTTAGCAGTAGGGCAAAGCGGAAACGGATGCGCCCGCTAACTAGCTAAGAATCCCACCCTTTTAAGGGTGTGGAGGTTCAATCTGGTTGACTTGTCTGGGGATGGGGATATATTTATTGGTTCTGGTGGTGAAGCTTGCCCGCAGGGGAATCATCGCGCTGGACTTGTACAATCACTCCAAAAATCTGGAGATCCGCGAACGTTACGAATCCGTTGGTCGGAGAGATGATTTCTGAATGATTGCATCTGATGGCAGGATTTATTATACTCCCAATATGGAATATTCAAATTTGTCATATCTGGAGAGGAGTTTGAGCGAATGAAGAAGAAGATGACTGCTGCGCTGACTGCATTTGCCGTACTGGGAGGAATGGGCACGGGTGTGTATGCCGGAGCCAACCTGCAGGAGATCAAGGCTTTTCTGAATCCAAGCATCAAATTCAAGATGAACGGTCAGCCGGTGCAGCTTAAGAATGGCAGCGGTGCAGTGATTGCCCCGATTTCCTATAAGGACACAACGTATCTGCCGGTCCGTTCCGTATCCGATCTGCTGGGGGTTACCGTTAAGTTCGATGCTGCAACCAACACCATATCTCTGGGGGAACAGACAGCGGGCGTACCAATCGCTACAGGTTTTGATGACATGTATCACACCAAAGATCCGGGCAAGACGGTCTTCAAGGACAAGGATTACAAGGATGTCTTCTTCGATAACGCCAGTGGTGACCGTGGCAGTTCATTCATGCTCCACCCGAACAAAAAATATCAGAAGCTTTATCTCCAGGTAGCCGCGATCGGCGGAGAGATTAAAGACTTCGCGGTACAAGACAGCGACACCAATACTGTGTTGAAGAAGCAGACTATTGACCCGGCCAGCGGACTTACGACCATCGAAGTGGATATTGCCGGAGTAAGCAGCCTGTATGTCAACGGAGATGTGAAGGATGGAACCTCGGTCTTCGTTCCGCTTACGACATCGTATTATAAATAAATTCTGAACTTATACTTCATTCACGAATGACCCGGGAGCCTTGGTTTCCGGGCTTCTTTTTGTCTACATCCGTTGTTTGGATGAAGGCTGAAATGGGTATTATCCGGTAAGCCGGTGAATCTAACCGGCCGTGTAATTGTTCATTGAATTCATGAGGAGTGAGAAGATGTACACCAAAAAACTAATACTGTCCTTATCCTTGACGTTGTCCCTGCTGGTCCTGAGTGCGTGCAGCAATTCAGCGAATGCGCCATCTGCCGAGCCGTCCCAGGAACCCACCCCGGCAGCCGAAGCGGTGCAGACCCCAGCGGCATCAACAGAGCCGGAGCAGACACCACCAGCAACGGATGAACCGGAGCAGACGCCCGCACCATCGGCAGAGCCGGAACAGACACCTGAACAGTCGGACGCTGGAGGCGGTACTGCTTCCGGTAGCGTAGACATTCCGAAAGAGCTGCCAGCGGATTTTCCGATGCCGGATAATATAACAGAGACGGTGCTGTCCACAACATCTAAGAACGAAGGCAAAACATCGGTGATGCTGATTTATAGAACGTCCGATAGTATGGAAGCTGTAACGAAGCTTTATGATGATTATCTGTCTGCCCAAATTGGGGACCAGTCTGTGAAGACCATTGATGCCAAGAATCTAATCATTCAGGGTAAGACCAAAGACAACAAACACAGTTGGTCAGTTATTGGCGGTCCGCTTACTTCCCAGGAGGGAATCGTGGAGGTTAACATCAGCTGGTCTGAAATTTAATACTGACAGCCAAGCTGCTGTCCACAGAGGAACATCCGTTGAGACTCGCTTCAGAGCAGCCAACGGATGTTTTTTTGTGATCGGACAAAAAGTGTCGAATTTTGTAATTAAGTAGTATACGTCAGGTGTGGCGGGGATATATAATTAATTTTGTAAACGAAAATTAGTCAGGCGGTGTTATGGTTTGCCGTGGGAACCTGTAGGATTTATGTTTTTCTCTACGATAGAAACGCTTGCGCTCTATTATCTGATTATGTCTCTCTATAGATTCAAGTGGAGATGGTACATCTGGGAAGCTTTATTTGTCATCTTGCTGAACAATCTGCAAAGCTATCTGTTACGCAACGAACTGGGTATGTCGACTGTCGCACCACTTGTTTTAATCTTGATTTTTATCTTCTTCTTTGCTGCGGTAGTGAGGATGCCTCTCATCTTGTCTATCATCGCAACGATATCGGGATTTGCTATTTTCGCTGGGATTCAGACGCTGCTCATCCTGCTTATTTTCGGCTCCATTTCGAACGTGGGCAGTACGGCCAACGGATATTTTCTGCAGGTGGCGACTGCGGCTGTCGTGTTTGGTATCTTTGGGTTTCTGTACCGCAGAGGCAAGGGCTTCACATTCGATTTAGATAAACTCCGCTTTAAGATAGAGGATATCCTGCTGTCCGTGCTGATATCTGCATTCGTCATCGGAGTATCTGGCCTACTCTACTTTAATGATATTCTGCTAAATGCCGTGATTTTCCTTGTGATGTCTGTATTCCTTCTATATTATTCCACTCGGAGGGAGCGGGAAGATGCTTGAATTCATGTCCGGCAAGCTGGCATTTACGATTAAAAATATCGTACCTGAACACCCGGCATCCCATGCTGTCCTGAAATTTGCTATTAGCGTAGTTCTTAATGTGGTGTTTATTATTGGGCTGACGCTCGTAGTATCCCTTTTGACGGGCAGGACAAGTGAAGCTCTGCAGATTCTGATCTCCTTTGCCGTATTACGTCAGGTGTCGGGCGGGGCTCATCTCAGGTCCGGTACAGCCTGCATATTATTTACGGCAACCTTGTTCACGGTCCTATCCTTGGTGGAGGTTAGTTCCCTTTACGTTATGCTAATGAATGGAACTAGTCTGTTAATAGTTCTGTGGCTGGCGCCCATTGGGATTGAACGACAGACCCGGATTCCGAGCCGGCACTGGCCTAAGCTGAGAATCTTGGCTTTACTGCTTGTTGCTGCCAATATCGTTATAGGATCATCTGTTATCGCAGCCAGCTTTTTGGCACAATCCATCAGTCTGATTATAGCTAGAAGGGAGGTGAACATCTGACAATGAGAGCTTTGCAGCGCAAAGTAGTGTATAAGCTTGCTTCTTGTTTGTCCGCCTTAGCTGCTCTAATCGTGTTGGTTTCAGCGAGTGTATTCTACATTAACCAACCGGAGGTACCTGAAGAGTTACTTAAATAACATTGGAGTTGATCCCTTTGAGCACGATATCTGTTACTAGAGACACAGAGGGAAACACTGGTGTATTCTCACTCGATATTGAAAAAATAACTTTTATGGAATTTGAACGGACTATCTATCGGATCATTGTCCATACGTACGATCAGACCTTTTATACAGTAGGTACGCTGAAATATTGGCTTAATACCCTGGCCAGTTCAGGATATAATTTCGTTCTAGCAGATAGAAACACGTTAATTCAGGTTTCTAACATTATCCAGCTGGATAAGACGTTTCATATTGCTTATTTTGGGGAAGACCACAGAGGAGTCGAACAAAAGTGTTTTCTGTCAGAGAAGGGCTATAAAGAAATTCTCAAATACGTAAAGACATCCGCATCGGATATACAATTAGTGGAGCTGCCCCAGTGGTAGCTTTATTTTTTATGACCGCATATTAAATAAGGCCGACCCTGCACAGTTGATGTGCCCCGGGCCAGCCTTGTTCAAGTTAGCTTAATCTGCAGCTAATCTGGAATACATACACAGATCAATGAAGCTTCCTTTGGACCGTTCACTCTGCCTCAATATTCCTTCCAGCGAAAAGTTTAATTTCTGCAATACCTTTATGGAATTGACGTTAGCAGGCTCGACTTTTGCTTCTATTCTATTGAAGCCCAGTGTATCAAACGCATAATCTATTAGTGCGCGAAGAGCTTCAGGCACATATCCTTTTCCCCAGCACTCGCGGCTAAGGTCATAACCGATCTCTGTCTTGGCATTGTCATAGTCCAGCGCATTGAAACCACAGGAGCCGATAATCCGGCCGGATTCTGCTTCCGTGATGGAATAGCGGATCGCCTGATTCTCGGTGGCTAACTTATGAAGCAGCTCAATCATCTCCACGGCCTGACTCTCATCCGTGAAGCTGCTGATATTCATGAACCGGGTGACTTCAGGATCGGACCAGATCGGGAACAGGCTGGCTGAATCGGCGGTGCGCATTTGTCTTAATACTAATCTCTCGGTTTGTAATTCTGTAATCATCAATAAGTTACCTCCATTAAATATATATGGTATTGGTGAGGTACAACTATTGATATCTGCGCATAGTTCAGTCCCTTCCGTGTGTAAGCTGCCTCTATTATATAGAATGCAAGGGAGGAAGTTAAGATTGATTCAGGACCGTTTCAACAAATCTTCACAAATAAGGGTACTCTGCTTGGTGGCGACTCTTAATCTATCAACATATCCTATGTATTGTGAGGACGCAGGCAGCGCAGCGATTATGATCCTCTCAAATATATTTTAGGAGGTATAGTTTATGTCACATAAACTATCGTCTACCCATCTGATTAACCAGGGAGATACTTCGATTTACTATCCAGGGACTTCTACCTCAGCTTTTACAGATTCAAATTTTTTTAAGAATTGTGGAAAAACAGCAGCGACAGGGACTATTAAACAATTTGGTTGTCCTATTTGTGATCTTGCCATGTTTATTTTATATAAAGGTGGGCTCTCTAATGCAACGAAATCCAATGTGTATTACGCCGTTTTAGAAGCAACTAAAAAGGGAACAAACAACGCTGCTGATTTCACGGCTAGTGGATTCACTGCAAAAATTGGAAGTCAGAGTATCACTGTAAGCATTACTCCTATTGCGGACGTATCCGTGGAAGCTGAAAAAGGGAACATCTGCATGATGAGACTTGAACAAAACGGAAACTCCCACTATGTTATTGTGGACGGGCATGACTCCTCCGCTTCCGGTTTTGATAAATACCTGGTATGTGATCCGGATGGCGGTGTTCAGAAGACCTTGACAAAGACCATGCAAAAAAGAGGATTTTCGGTAAGTGCATCTGTAATTACTGAGAGATATAAGCTTAGCTAAGGAAGTCATGGGAGCAGCTTGATTGCTGTAAATTCATAACCGTCATTAATAGAGGCTGGGTGGGCATGTGCTCATGCAGTCTTTTTTTGTTTCTTAATCCTCCTGGCATGGTAAGGTTTAGGTAAAAACATCCGGGAGGACATTATGAGAAAAACGGTACTGGTAGTATTGTTCTTGTTCGTGTTGACGGCTTGTGCGGATTCCAAAGACGGGGTAACCACTAAAGACTTGGCCATCCAAAAGGTGAACGATCATAAAGCCATTGTTGAGTATGGTATGAGCCGCACGGAAGCAGAAGAGGTATTGGGCAAAGGAGAAGATAAGGATATTGCGAATTCAGTCATGTACAGCTCTGGCGTAAGAATTATGTACCGTGAGGATAAAGTGGCAGGTATCACTCTGGCCGAGGAATCGAAAGGTGCGTATGAAACCACCGGCGGGTTTAAAATTGGTATGTCTAAGGATGACTTCAAACAAATCTATGGCGATCAATATCTGAAGGATATGGAGCGCAACCTGGATTATGCTTACGATTCGATTAACAAGACTTATTTGAAGGAAAAAGAATGGGTAGCGAAAGCTGAAGATGACACGAAAATATATGTGATTTCAGCCATGTTCAACGGTAAGGGGGCTGCGGATGGTATTGTGCTGGTGGATAAGCGAATGGCTATTACGTTTAGGTAGAGGGGGGAGGGCTGACGATCAAGCATGTGCTAGTATGTTTCTTTGAGCTTTGGGGACAGAATAGCAATATAGGGACCTTCAAGGCTAGCTTTGTCTACAACGAGTAGTTCTGCCATGATATAATCAATGTATATGATTGGAGTGATAATCGTGGAATTACTCGACGCACGGAATGACTTTATCTTCAAGAAAATTTTCGGCAGTGAGAATAACAAGAATCAACATCGAAATGCAGCTGTTCAATCCATACAATATGGAGAAGCGGACACTTTTCTACTGGAGCGAGATATATTACCACCAGATTCAAAAAGGTGATGATTACAGCCAATTGAAGAAGTGTGTAACGATTAATATATTGAACTACTCATGCCTGCCGAATGACCGCCATCATAATGTCTTTCGCCTTCGGGAAGATCACACCGGGATACCTTTTAACAATGATCTTGAGATACATGTGATGGAATTAACGAAGCTCGAGGAGCAGGCCGTTCCATTGACTGGTGGTCTGATCAACTGGCTGTTATTCCTGAAGGGTGTTGAACAACCAAATTGGGAGGTGCTGACCATGAATGAACCGATGTTAAAAAAAGCAATGGATACGCTGGAGTTCCTGAGTCAGGATGCCGCTACACGTATGGAATATGATGCCCGGATGAAGTATTTGCGGGATGAGGCGCTCCCAATGGATTATAATTATTTCAATTAATTTAATAAGCTCTAGCTGCTACCCCATAATTATAGTCATATCCATAAGCCGCCATTATCGGATAGCACCCTAACGACATAAGTACTAACTGGCCCAGAGGCTCCTTCTTTATAAACTTGATAACCGTTACTTGCTTGGGTATGTCCCTTGAAATATACAGAATCTCTTTCATGCGAGGCATTAGGGGAAGAGAAGCATTTCCCGTCATGTTGTAAAAATATCTTGCCATTCCTTTACGTCCTGTGTTATTATAAATCTCGTTGCAGGACGGTAGCTCAGCGGGAGAGCACTATCTTGACAGGGTAGGGGTCATGGGTTCGAACCCCATCCGTCCTATATGCAGGAAGCCTTGATATTCAAGGCTTTCTTTCTTTTTATAAACACAGAATAACAAACAGAGAAGCTACTGACGTTCGGCAGCAGATGACTTTACGTGTCTAATGCAATGTTGTGGCTTTTTTTTATGTACATTTAAAGCAGTGACAAAAACCCACGACACCCCATCCATATTAGTTTACAATAATGGAACTTGTCTGGAAGTTCCTTAACCAACATAAAAGGTGGAATTCTATCATGATTGTAATGTTGCATGAAGCGGAGTGCCCTGGGGTGAGTCTTACATATGTAGTGATTTTTATGAAGCAAGGGGAGGATTGGGTGCTTGTGCGGCACCGTGAGCGGTCCACATGGGAGTTTGCCGGCGGGCATATTGAGGCGGGAGAGAGCCCCGGGGAAGCTGCGGTAAGAGAGCTCTACGAAGAGACAGGCGCTGAAGAATATGAGCTGCATCCGCTATGCATCTATTCGGTCAGCAGTGATGAGCTGGCAGAGAGCTACGGGATGTTGTATTATGCAGATGTCAAAAGTTTCGGGACTTTGCCCCCGTACGAAATGGCAGAGCTTCGAAGCTTCAGCGAGCTGCCGCAGGCGGTGACCTACCCGGGGATTTACCCCACGCTATATGCGAGAGTGTGTGAGTATGTAAAGCAGCTGTGAGTTAATTGTAATGCTGAAAGGAGGTCCAGCTCTTGAGCAATGAGATTACGAGGTTTAAGCGTCTTGGCGATTACCTGAGATCACGGCGGGACCGTCTGCAGCCAGAAGCTGTAGGGATCAAGGAAACGAACAGTCAGCGCAGAACACCAGGGCTGCGGCGGGAGGAGGTTGCGGTTCTGACCGGTCTCAGCAGCACTTATTATACATGGCTGGAGCAGGGCAGGGAGGTTACCGCCTCCAGAGAGGTCATGGAGAGTCTCAGTCAGGCGCTGCGATTGTCGGCAGATGAGCGTAAGCATCTGTTTGAGCTTTGGAATCCTGGCTTGCCGGATACACTTACTTCTATAGATAAGGTCAGTCCGGAGCTGAACCCGCAGTGGCGGGATATTATCCGCTAATTGACTTATCCGTCTTTTATAACGAATGAGCGGTCTGAGGTACTACAATATTCTGGGCAAAAAGGTTAACCGTGTGGTCATAGAGAGTCTGGGTACAAGTCAGCCTGTCGTCTACGATATCAATTGGATGGCGAATTTGGCCGATCACCCGGGGCTGCATATTTGTATCTATACGCCTGTTATAACGTAGCAGACGATTCTGTGGGGACATACGCCATACGTTTCCGCTGCTCCCTGGTAATGATCTTACTAGCATGAACGTACTGTGGCTGGTCCACGGCAGGACGGTTAGAATAAAGACATGTTCGTAAGATCTATTACAGGGACAAGAGGGAGGCAACCAAATGCATACAAGAATGCTCGGGAACGAAGGGTTGAGCGTATCGGCTCTGGGACTCGGAACGATGATGATGCCTGATAATGAAGAGTCTGTACGAACCATTCATGGTGCGCTTGATCTGGGCGTAACTCTGCTGGACACAGCGGATATCTATGGAGCCTTCGAGCAGCAGCGCTTCGGCGGTAATGAACGGCTTCTCGGGCGGGCGCTTAAAGGCCGGAGAGATCAGGCTGTGATTGCGACCAAATTCGGCATTACGCATACTCAGGGACCCAAGGGAGACCTGGCCTATATCAAAAAATCCGTAGATGCCAGCCTCTATCAACTCGGCACAGATTATATCGATCTGTACTATCAGCACCGTCCTGATCCGAACACCCCTATTGAGGAAACAGCCGGTACACTGGCTGACCTCGTCAAGGAAGGGAAGATCCGCTATATCGGCTTGTCCGAGGCTTCGCCTGAACTGATCCGCCGGGCACATGCGGTGCATCCGTTGACCGCCCTGCAGACAGAGTATTCGCTCTGGAGCCGGGTGGTGGAGGATGAGATTCTGCCGCTGGTCAAAGAGCTGGGCATCGGCTTCGTTCCTTATAGTCCGCTGGGCCGAGGTTTTCTGACTGGACAGATCAAGAGCTTCGATGATCTGCCGGAGGATGATTACCGCCGCCATTACCCGCGGTTCCAGGGAGAGAACTTCGCCCGGAACCTGGAGGTCGTCTCGCTGATCGGGCAGATGGCAGCCGAAAAAGGCTGCGCCCCGGCACAGCTTGCCCTGGCCTGGCTTCTTGCACAAGGAGAGCGGATTGTGCCGATTCCCGGCACGAAGCGGCTGGAGCGGTTACAAGAGAACCTCGGAGCGCTTGAGGTTACACTGACGGCTGAGGATCTCGCCCGGATTGAGCGGATATCCCCGCAAGGTATTGCAGCCGGAGCACGTTACCCCGGCCAGAACTAAGTCATCCCACAGAGCGGACAGCCGCTGTGTCTTCATCAATATTAAGACCCCGGAGCGTTTTTGCCTGCGCCGCTTGCTTTAGTGAGCGGTATGCGGGGAAGAACGCTTTTTTAACCCATCCCCATCCGCTCCAGCTCCTCTTCTATCCGCTGCACCTCTATCCGCTCAAACAGTAATTCAAGCTCCAATATAGGCTGCCCTGCAAGGATGGATACCGGGTGCCATACAGGCTGTTCTATGGACAGGAAGCCTCTAATCTTCTCGCAGGAGAAAGGGATGAACGGGTTCAGCAGGTTAGCCAGGTTGGCAATAATCTGAACACAAGTGTACAGCGTGTTGCCCCCGGCTGCAGGATCATGCTTGATCTGGAGCCACGGCTGCTGCTCATCGAAATACTTGTTGGCCTGGCGGACATGCGAGAAAATGAATTCCAGGGCCTCCTTGAAGTGTCCGGCTTGGGTCAGCCTTCCTGCCTCCTTATACAGTTGCTCCAGACTGCTAGCCCATGCTTCGTCCAAGACTCCATCTGGAACTCTGCCGTTCCAGAACTTATTCACGAATACGAGGCTGCGGTTGACGAAATTGCCGAAAGCGCCCAGCAGCTCGCTGTTATGGCTATAGATGAACTCTCTCCAGGAGAAGTCGGCATCCCGTTTCTCAGGGCCGTTCGCGGTCAGGAAATAACGGACAGAATCCGGGTCATACCGGCTAAGAATATCCGGTACCCAGACCGCCCAATTGCGGCTGGTGGAGAATTTCTGCCCTTCCAGGGTTAAATATTCAGAAGAGAAGATCCGGTCCGGCAGATGCAGTTCCTCAGCTCCGAGCAGGAGAGCCGGCCAGATCAGGCTGTGAAAAGGAATATTGTCCTTCCCATGCACATAGTAAGCGGTTATAGGCGGCTGCCTATCGTTATCTTGTGCGGACGATACTGACCAGAAATCCTCCCAGCGTCCCCCCGTCTCCGCCGCCCACTGCTTGCTGGCGGACAGATAGCCGCTGACTGCTTCGATCCAGACATAGATTTTCTTGTCTGCGAAGCCGGGAGTGGGCACATCCACGCCCCAGTCCAGATCGCGTGTTGCTGCACGGTCCAGCAGGCCTTCCTGCAGATATCTGCGGGTTAGCCGGACGGCATTGTCTCTCCAGCCCTGCGCGGAATCAGCATATTCTGTGAGTGCTTGCTGGAAGCTGGACAGTGACAGATAGTAATGCTGAGTAGATCGAAGCACAGGCGTAGAGCCGCAGAGGGCGCATGAGCGCTCCAGCAGATCCACCGGATCGAGAATCGTTGAACAGTAATCGCATTGGTCCCCCCGGGCTTTCTGTCCGCAGACCGGGCAGAGGCCATTGACATAACGGTCCGGTAAGAAGCGCTGGTCCTGCTCACAATAGCACTGGAGACCGGGTTTCTGGTACAGATACCCGTGATCCAGCAGCTTGAGGAACAGCTCCTGAACCGTAGTGTGGTGATGTGCCTGATCGGTCCGGGTATACAAGTCATAGGTGAAGCCTAAGGCACGGAAGCAATCAGCGAACTCCTCATGATACCGGCTGGCGAATTCACCCGGCGATACACCCTCCTGCGCGGCCTGTACAGCAACGGGGGTGCCGTGGCAGTCACTGCCGGAAACATAGAGTACAGCGTCACCTTTGGCACGGTGGTAGCGGGCCAGAATATCTCCCGGAAGAATGCTGGCGAGTCTGCCCAAATGCAGGGAGCCGTTGGCATAAGGCCAAGCTCCTCCGATAAAAATGTTAGTCATATTTCTCTCCTCCTCAAATTAATTGGACGCAAAAAAGGCACTCATCCCCTAAAGGGACGAGAGCCTGTGCTCACGTGTTACCACCCAAATTCATCAATGCCTTGCGGCATCCACCTCTTCAGGTACGTCCGCATAAAAATGCGGGTATACCCTAGCATGGTAACGGATGCGGGTTCCGGCGCAGCCTACGACCCGTTCATGCCGGGGTTCGGTGCGCAGCTCTGAGACCATATTCCCGAGGGTTTTCTTTGCTCCTTTTCACCAGCCGGAGCTCTCTGTGGAAGAATTGCCAGGGTACTCTTTCTCTTCGCAGCTATTGTGGTTATCCTAATTACTGGATATCATATATGCAGGCCGGGAGATTTGTCAACACCATAAGTCTATTTGCAATCTACCGCACTCCTGTGCGACAGTAGAGAGTAAGGGCAAACGGGAAGCAGAGGAGTGCTTGTTCTGTGGCCTGGAAGTGAAGCGACATAGTGATCAAAAGGAGATTGAGACTATTGCAGGAAAACAAACAGGAGAAAAAAAGCTCAGGCGCATGGGGATGGCTGGGCAGCGGGGCGGTATTGCTGCTGCTTAAGGGAAAAGCCATTATCTCTCTGCTTAAGCTGGGTAAAATCGCAGGTCCGCTGATCTCCATGATGGTATCGATCTGGGCCTATGCACTAATTTCGCCATGGCAATTCGCTGTGGGCTTCGTTGCGTTATTATTCGTTCATGAGATCGGCCATGTGATCGCTGCCAAGCGGATCGGACTGCCGGTAAGCGCTCCGCTGTTCATTCCTTTTATGGGCGCACTGATTACGATGAAGAAGCAGCCGCTGGATGCCAGAGAGGAAGCATATGTCGCTTTTGGCGGTCCTATATTGGGGAGTATCGGTGCACTGATCGTGTTCGGAGCAGCCTATTATTATCATAGCCCCTTGTTATATTCACTGGCCTACATCGGCTTCTTCCTGAATCTGATTAACCTGCTGCCGATCCATCCGCTGGACGGGGGGAGAATTGCCACAGCAGTTACCCGCTGGTTATGGCTGGTAGGGCTCATTGGAGGATTAGCTGTAATCATCTATCTGAAATCTATCCTGTTCGGCATCATCTGGGTAATGTTTGCTTATGATATGTATAAGAAGTACATCAGCCGGCGGACGAAGAATCAGATGCATACTGTGCTCAAAAGCTTCCTGATCCCCATCGGGGATCTGCAGGAGCAAGGGTATCTGATCCCCGGTCCTGAGCATAAACGGGAGCTGCCGTTCACCACCTACAGTGATTTGAACCGCCAGCAGTTCGTCGGGGTACGTTGGGATAACCTGGATTACTATGGAACGACGACCCTGCCGGTACAGTCGCTGATCGGAAAAGTCAAAGTCGTGCAGCTCGATCAGCTGTACGTAGACGTCAGCCTTCACTTGAAGATGACCTGTGAGATCAGCTTCACAGTATATGACAATGATAAGTACTATGATGTGCCGGCTGCTTCCCGCTGGAGATATGGGGCCGCGTATTTTGTCCTTGCCGGAGTGCTTGGGGGTATGATGTATCTTGTCCATGTAGTCGGCAATGTAAATCTGTAAAGCTTCGTTTATGAATCTCCCGATTCGTCAAAGCTGTAAAGAGCCGAGAAGGATGAGGGGGTAATAACAATGCGCATGGCAAGAGTATGTCTATTATGGATTGGAGCATGTCTCCTTCTGGGAATCTCCGGATGTGCGTCAGGCAAGGAGATTCCTGAATATACGGATGTTCACAACATGACCGGACTAGACGGGAGTCTGAATTCACGGGATAGCCTGACCTCGCCGGTTCTGCGGGATGTGTATGACCGCTCAATTCCCGAGGAGGTCTATGACACTCCCTGAAACCAGTGTCATGCGGTTCCCTGCCCGAAAGCTCTCAGGCTCTATACAGGATATTAATAATTCTGTATAATGCTCCATATTGATCGGACCTATAGAGAGGAGCCAGAGAGATGGCAGTGGAAATCGTACATGTTACTACAGAGGAGCAGCTTCAAATGGCGCTGGAGATCCGCAAGAAGGTGTTTGTGGAAGAACAGAAGGTGCCTGTAGAAGAGGAAATCGACGAATATGATGCCATCAATGAGCATGTGCATCATTTCCTGCTCATGGAGGGCGGGCAGCCGGCTGCAACCGGCCGGCTGATCTATTATAAAGCGGACACCGCCAAGATGCAGCGGATTGCCGTTCAGGAGGCTTTCCGCGCTAAGGGATGCGGACGTATCCTGCTGCTGGCTATGGAAGAACGTGCACGTGAGCTGGGTCTGCAGGCTTCCATTCTGGATGCCCAGTGTCAAGCAGAACCCTTTTACAGCAAGCTTGGCTATGAAGTGATCTCCAAGGAGCCCTTCTATGATGCCGGGATTCTGCATGTCAGAATGAGTAAGGCTCTGTAATCTGCCGGGTACATACTCTTTCGCTGTGATGGACAAGCTAGAATCGGGCCAGGATAGATGGCTAATTTCTAGTGCGAAGGGGACGATCCTAAGTGATGAATCAGGAACGGGAACGCTTTATTGCCGCCAAACGTAACGGTGACGGGGATCTGACCGGGTTCCAGACTTCCTCCGGACGCGTGCTGGATTATCAGCAGGCACTTCAGGAGGTTCAGTCCGGCAGCATAGCAGGCGTCAATGTATTTAAAGGCAAAGATGGCGAAATGTATATCCGCGGCGATGCAGACGGAGATCCTACGAACAATCTGGATCAGCTTCCGCAATTTTAGCCGGGCATAGATAACAGGGGGAACGGCCGGACAGGCGTCTTACAGGCGCTGAAGTCCGGTCGTTTCTATGTGTTAAGGGCACCTTCGGACTCTCTGGAAATGCATCGTTAAGGTCTGCTGCACATACCGAAACCGGTTGCTGAAGAGCTTGGTTTTCTTTTCTTCTGCAAAAAGAAATAAATCCCTGAATTCTGCGCAACTTGTCGAAGGCTTAGCAGTATACATTAACAGCATGAATTATTTGGAGGGGCTTTACAATGAGATGGAGAAAAATTGCTCTGTGCACGGTTGTGTTTTTCATGATGGGAAGCTCCTATTTGTTCGCGGACGCTGTGAACCAGAGGATCAAAGTATGGAGCAATGGAAAGGAAATAGCCGATGGCGGCTATTTGATTGACGGCAAGACCTATATTCCCGCCAGGGAGGCCGGGGGTATCGTCAGCTGGGACGGCTCGGGCAGAGTGACGATCCTCAAGCCGAATGTTCATATTGTACTGTTCAAAGGCGACACGGTATTCGGCAATGTCAACACAGGCAAGCTGAAGATGAAGATTCTGACGCAGGTGGACAGCCTCAAGGACAGCATCGCTGCCGTGAAGGTGGCAATCACCGATCCTGCCGGGAATGTGAAGGATATTCTCGAGGATGCCGTCGGCTCCAAGAATGAGGATTTCTGGTTCTCCACACCGGAATTCACCTATGATTTCAAGGAACCTGGCAAATATAGCGTAGGCTTCTTCATGAAGGCGTCGAGGAACGGAGATTACATTCTTGTGTCCGAGAAGGTAGTTACGGCTTCATCCAAGAATTAAGTCCCTCCTGCAAATTGACCTGTCCTTATCTTACGTGTTACGATACCAAATGTAGGATAATTCAATTAAAGTGAGGTTTTACAATGAGCGATCACAAACATGAGCATGGCCATGAACATGGTGAAGCATGCGGTTGCGGACATGATCACGACCATGAGCACGAGGAGTTTGTGCTGACCTTGACGAACGAGCAGGGCGAAGATGTAGAAATGGTACTGGTAGAAACGTTCGACGTAGGCGAGAAGTTGTACGCCCTGCTGCTTGAGCGCGAGAACCCGGAAGCGGACGGAATCATCCTTCGTATGGAAGAAGAAGATGAGGAAATGGTTCTGTACAACATTGAAGATGAAGCTGAATGGAAAGCTGTTGAAGAAGCTTATAACGAGCTGCTTGCCCAGCAAGAATAGATTTCAGGCATTCATGCAAAACCCCGATACTCTATACGTATCGGGGTTTTGCATGTCGCACTGCTATGGGACAAGCCTTAGGAGATAGGCTCTGCTTCGACAATGACTTTTATATTGGTAATGCTGCGGTCCTCGGGTCCTTTGACAGGTAATCCGATTTCTACATGGTCGATGATATAGTCGATATTATCCTGGGTAATAACTTCTCCAGGGAGAAGAATAGGGATACCCGGCGGATAGACGTAGATGAACTCTGCAATGATGTAACCGGCAGACTCCCGGAAGGGAATCAGCTGCGTATCCGCGTAGAAGGCATCTCTCGGGATTAGGGCCAGCTGCGGGATATTCGGCACCTGTACCTTAAGCTCATAGATCTCACCCTTGCTGTAATGGATCGCTGAGAGCACCTGTAGCGCAGCAAGCAGCTTATCTACAGATTCTTTGGTATCTCCAGGGGTAATCAGGCAAAGAATATTATACATGTCGCTGAGTTCAACTTCGATGTTATACTTCTGCCGTAGCCAGTTCTCGGTCTCGTAACCGGTAATGCCCAGATGCCGTACATGAATGTTCAGCTTCGTCGGATCATGATTGAAGGTGGCTTCTGTTCCGAGAATTTCTTTGCCGAAGCTGTACAGCCCCTCGATCTCATTGATCGAATTACGGGCATAGTTGGACAGGGCAATAGTTCTGGCCGCCATCTCATGTCCGTTCAGGGCAAGATTGCGTCTGGAGGTATCCAGAGAGGCAAGCAGAATATATGAGGTTGAAGTAGTGGTCAGCATGCTGAGAATGGTCTGTACCCGCTGTGGGTTGACAAGACCCGTCTTGGCATTGAGATTCAGTACCGAGCTCTGCGTCATGGAGCCGCCCAGCTTATGCACACTGGTTGCTGCCAGGTCTGCGCCGGCCTGCATGGCCGATACCGGTAAGTCCTCATGAAAATGAATCAGTACTCCATGTGCCTCGTCCACAAGTACGGGAACCCCGTAACTATGGGCCAGGTCGACAATCGAACGGAGGTCGGCGCATACGCCAAAATACGTTGGATTGATAACGAGGACACCTTTGGCATCCGGATGGCGCCTTAAAGCCCGTTCCAGCGAGCTGGTGGTTATGCCGTGGTCTATCCCAAGATTCTCATCCTGTACAGGAGAGACGAAAATAGGCTTGGCTCCGGAGAAAATAATGGCCGACATCACTGATTTGTGAATATTGCGCGGCACAATAATTTTGTCTCCTTCTGAGCAGACAGAGAGGATCATAGTCATGATGGCATTGCTCGTGCCTTGTACACTGAAATACGTGTAATCGGCGCCGAAAGCCTCTGCAGCCAGCTTCTGAGCTTCAAGAATGACCCCGGTGGGCTGATGAAGATCATCAAGCGGTGCAATATTGATCAAATCTATGGATAGAGCGTTATCGCCGATAAACTCACGGAATTCGGCATCGGTCCCTAGCCCCTTCTTATGTCCCGGAATATGGAATTGAACTGGATTTCCGGCGGCATGCTTTTTGAGAGCAGTGAAGAGGGGAGTAGCTTGTTGATTCATTTAATGCTGTCACAACCTTTCGCGAAGAGTGGTTTTTTGATTTCGCTGAAGCAAAAAGGTGTCCCCAAAGGGACTGAATACCCATTTCTACTTGAGCAAGCATCAGTATAACAAATCAATCAACATAATACTAGGATGTGATGAAATGTCTGGCAAAGCAGCGGAACGTATGCATATCAGTTTAGCCTCACCGTTCATATTAGAAATGTGGATCATTATTTTCCTGGTCGAATTCGTCAAAGGATCGCTGCTGGTAGCCTTGCTGCCGGTCTATATGGAGAATATTCTGGGCCTCTCCGTAACGGTGGTCGGGTTCGCCTTCGCGCTGCAGTATCTCGGGGATAACCTGTTTCGCAGCCCGTTCGGCTGGGTCATGGAGCGGATCGGTTACCGCTGGACGATGACTGGTGCTCTGGTGCTGCTTGTGGTGGCTGTCGGGCTGATTATCTATGCCAAAGATGCCGTAAGCTTGTCCATCGCCTGTCTGATTCTGGGGATAGGCACCTCGCCGCTGTGGCCTTGTACGATGACGGGCATCACCGAGCTGGCGGGCTCTACCCGTAGCGGCAGCAGCGGTGCAGCCATGGGGGCGGTGGAGATGGCGTCACTGGCCGGAACCGGCGTCGGTCCGATTATCGTCAACTTCATGATGGATCATGGCGGACAGGGCTACCGGACGGTCTTTCTGGTGCTGATGGGCTTCGCTGCCGCTGTGGTAGCCGTGGCGCTGTTCCTGCCTTCAAAGATCGGCGGCCATGCGCCGCGCGCTGTCCGCGAGATATCGGCGGAGGGACCGCCAGTGCCGCGTAAGCCGGTAAGGCCCTTGGAGAGTCTGAAGCGGACCTGGCAGCAGGTCACCTCCTCCCTGAAGGTAAGCCGCCTGCTGTTCCCGGCATTGTTCCTGCAGGCCTTTGCGATCGGGCTTATGACGCCGGTGGTCACCTTGTTCGCACGCTCGGAGCTGCATGTCACCCCCAACCAGTTCAGCCTGCTGCTGATTGCCGGGGGAGGGATTACCGTGCTGACACTTATACCCGCCGGGAAGCTGGTCGATAAGGTCGGCACCTCCATCTTCCTCAATATCGGATTCCTGCTGGCAGCCTGCTCCATGGCCTTCTTCTCACAGGTCCGCTGGCTGCCGCTGGCCTTCGTAGCGGTAGCTCTGGTCGGGATCAGCTATGCGTTGATTCTTCCGGCGTGGAACGCCTTCCTGGCCAAGCAGGTGCCGGAGGGCGAACGCGGGACCGTCTGGGGGCTCTTCCTGACGCTGCAGGGCTCAGGGATGGTTGCTGGCCCGGTGGTATCAGGCAAGCTATGGGATACGGTCAGCCACGGTGCTCCTTTTCTGGCCAGCGCAGGAGTAATGGTTGTATTATTCGGCCTGCATCTGCTGATCGTCCACCGGACAAAGCTGAAGCACGCCAGGGCACACTGACAAGAGCGAGCACAAGGGACTGAACCCGGTGTGGAAATGCAATAAGCCGCAGACCGCCTGAAAAAGAGGAGGAATGCGGCTTTATTGCTGTTTTTGCGTATAAAGGGCTGGTTCATAACATCTAAAGCGGGTACCAGCGTTTGGAAAAGGCCGAAAACGGGTAAAAATAGTCAATAAACCAAGTTACCGCTACATATTATGAAGTATAAAATAAGTGTAAGCCAAACAAAGAACCAAGGTGCAAGCGGAGGTCCGGCAGTCTGTTCTACTCTTAGGTTAGGCCATGAAGCTGACTATGCTTAAATCAAGCAGTTAGGGGGGAGTGCCGTGAACAAAAACGATGAAGTGGAGTACTGCAATCTGGAGCTGCGGTTTGACAGACAACATATCCAGGATCTAATCAAGGACTTGATCAAGGAAGGTTATTCCCTGTACTGGAGTGAGAACGAGAGTGTTTTTCTTATTTCGGTGCGCACCGGCCGCAAGCTTGTGAAGCTGCGCTTCCAGCGGATTAAGGACGGCTTCAAGCTGGTGGGAGACTACATGATCCGTGATGCGCGCCTGTCAGAATGGATGGAGAAGCTGATTGGGGATATGAGAGGTCATGCCGTTGTCAAGCGCTTCCGCGACCGTCAGATCATTATAGAGAATATTTTATTCGGTGAAGTCATCCGCCTGGTAGAGATTTCCGGTTATCAGCAGCGGGTGCTGTACCAGAAGGGGCCGCTGCTGTCGGATCAGGAGTTAACGAAGCTGTTCTACTCCATTGAGGGCGAAGAGCGAATCCGCGACCGCAGGCTTGCCGTGGATGAACAGCTCGACTTGCTGAATGATGCTATGCGTGAGCGCGATACGGAAGCGGTGGCGGCCAGCACAGCGAGGCTTGAGCAATTGACCAGGGAGCTTGCAGCGCTGGAGTGGTAGTGCGCAGAGTGAATAATTACGATTAAGGGCATCCCATAGCGGGGTGTTCTTTTAAATTATAAGAATGTATAGGTTTCACGCTATACATTATTCTTCTATTTCTCGCTGAAACGGTACCGTCCTTTAAAAGGACGGCAAAGCCGTTTCCACTTGTTGTGCCTTTCTGGAGGAGGGGGTTCACTTCTGCGCACAAAACCGTTAAAATAGTCATTGTGAGCAATTTCCCTGATGGATCGAAGTTTGTCAATGAAATTGATCTCTCTTTCGCAGGCAGAACTTTGCTGTCTCTGACAAAGGGTGGTATTCTTATACTGCGAGAAATGGATTTCACAAAAATACAGGGTGCAAAGGGTGGAGAACCAGATGTCAAAACAACAAATCGGCGTTATTGGCTTGGCGGTAATGGGCAAAAATTTGGCTCTTAACATCGAGAGCAAAGGCTTCAGCGTATCCGTGTTTAACCGTTCCCCGGAGAAGACACATGATCTGGTCGCAGAAGCAGCAGGCAAGAATCTGGTGGGCACGTTCTCCGTTGAAGAGTTCGTAGGGTCGCTGGAAGTACCGCGCAAGATTCTGATCATGGTTCAGGCAGGCCAGGCTACGGATGCCACCATTGAGCAGCTTCTGCCGTTCTTGGATCAAGGCGATATCATCATCGATGGCGGTAACGCTTATTTCCCTGACACGGTACGCCGCAGTAAATATCTTGAAGACAAAGGTTTCCGCTTCGTCGGCACCGGCGTGTCCGGCGGTGAAGAAGGCGCGCTCAAGGGCCCTTCCATTATGCCAGGCGGTCAGGAAAGCGCGTATAAGCTGGTTGAACCTATCCTTACGGCGATTTCAGCCCATGTGGGCGGAGAGCCTTGCTGTACATATATCGGGCCGGACGGTGCAGGACACTATGTGAAAATGGTGCATAACGGCATCGAGTATGGCGACATGCAGCTGATTGGCGAAGCCTACCATCTGCTCAAGGACGTCCTGGGTCTGGATGCCAAGGAGCTGCACAGCACCTTCGCCGAATGGAACAATGGCGAGCTGGACAGCTATCTGATTGAGATTACGAAGGATATCTTCGCCCAGTATGACGAAGAGACCGGCAAGCCGATGGTGGATGTCATCCTTGACGCTGCCGGACAAAAGGGTACCGGCAAGTGGACAAGCCAAAGCTCGCTGGATCTCGGCGTACCGCTGTCCATGATTACCGAATCCGTCTTCTCCCGCTTCCTGTCTGCCATGAAGGAAGAACGCGTTGAAGCCAGCAAGGTGCTAAGCGGCCCTGCTACGGCTCCATTCGATGGTGACAAGGCTGAATTCATCGAGAACGTGCGTAAAGCGTTGTTCGCCAGCAAGATCGTATCGTATGCCCAGGGCTTCGCCCAGCTGCGTGTGGCTTCTGACGAATACGGCTGGAATCTGAAATACGGCGAGCTGGCCAAGATCTGGCGCGGCGGCTGTATCATCCGTTCCCGGTTCCTGCAGAACATCACAGATGCATATGAGAGCAATGCTGAGCTGAAGAACCTTCTGCTTGATCCGTTCTTCAAGGATGTTATGGACAACTACCAGTCGGCATGGCGCAAGGTTATCGCTTCGGCAGTAACTCTGGGTATTCCGGTTCCGGGATTCTCCAGCGCCCTTGCATACTACGACAGCTACCGTACAGAACGTCTTCCGGCGAACCTGCTGCAGGCGCAGCGCGATTATTTCGGCGCTCACACCTTTAAGCGTGTGGATAAAGAAGGCGTGTTCCACCACAACTGGCTGGCGGAGTAACAGGCAGCGTTCAGCTTAATGCTTAGGAACCCGAGATGCTTTTTCGCTTCATGCGGAGGGCTTTCGGGTTTTTTGCATCCATGAGGCATAGCCATGGCAGGTACAGCCCGCTTCAAAATGAAGGCTGCCGGCATTGTGCAAACTTTTCACCCTGTGTTATGATATGACAAATGTCGCGGCTTGGAGGTTGTTATGGACGATCGAAATATCATTCTCGTCGGGATGATGGCTACAGGGAAATCTACAGTAGGCGCCATTCTGGCCGAGGAGCTTGACTATGAACTGGTTGATCTGGATGCAGTGATTACCGGGAGAGAAGGGCGCAGTATTGCGGATATCTTCGCAGAAGGCGGAGAGCAGGCATTCCGGAGCATTGAATCAGCGGTGCTTCAGGAAATGCTGCTGGGAGAGCGCAAAGTGATCTCTACAGGCGGAGGGGCGGTGCTTGCGCCAGGGAATGCGGAAGTCATGCTCGAGCATGGATTCGTTGTGGCTCTTACAGCCTCGGAGGATACCATTATTGAACGGGTCAGCGGGGATGAGAACCGGCCGCTGCTCGCCGGCAATGCGGCAAACCGGGTCCGTTCCATTATGGAACAGCGCAGGGAAGCTTACCGTTTCGCGCATTGCACGGTCGATACAACGGAGCTGAATGTGGCTGAGGTCTCGCAATACATTTTACTGCGTTACCGCGCTTGAGCTTTTATGTGTGTTGGCGTTATTCATCAGGATGAAGATTATTCCTCGCTGGTATCATCCCACTCGATCATGCCGCCGCTCAGGTTAGAGCCTTGAATGCCGAATTGCTGCAGATATTCACAGACCCGCTGGCTGCGGTTGCCGGAACGGCAGATGAAGATGATCTCAGTGTCTGCCGGAAGCTTCTCCGTCTGCTGCGGGATCTGGCCCATCGGGATATGCTGCGCGCCGGGAATCATGCCGAAGGCAACCTCATCCTCTTCACGGACGTCGATCAGTACAAGCTCTTCACCGGCAGCGAGCCGCTTACGCAGCTCCTGCGGTGTAATTTGCGGAATTTCATTCATGGTAGTACCCTCTTTTCTGCCCAGATGGGGATGGATTCTCTTCAAGCAATGATAACACAACTGCGGATTACCCTGTCAAACAGGACCGTACATACAGACTATATATGATGAAGGAGCGCTTATACTATGGACGTTATTGTTAGGCCTACGCCGACGCTGCAAGGAGAATTCGGAGCCCTGTCCTCCAAAAACTACACTACGCGCTACCTGCTGGTAGCCGCTCTCTCTGAAGGAGTCAGCACGATTTACCATCCCGCCCACAGCGAGGACAGCGACGCGATCCGCAGATGTATCGCCGATCTCGGCGCAGTCCTCACCGAAGATGATGAGAAAATCGTAGTACAGGGGTTCGGACGCCATCCCCGTGACGTCAAGGAGCTGAATGTCGGGAATGCCGGCGCTGTGCTGCGCTTCCTGATGGCGGTGGCTGCTCTTAGCCCGGAGGTTACCTTCGTGAATACGTATCCCGATTCCCTCGGCAAACGGCCGCATGACGACCTGATTCTGGCACTGGGACAGCTCGGCGTTGAAGTAGAGCATAATAACGGAAGGCTGCCGATTACGATCCGCGGCGGTAAGCCGCAGGGCGGACGGATTACCGTCTCCGGCGCTGTCAGCTCGCAGTATCTTAGCGCACTCCTATTCCTGACCCCGCTGCTTGAAGAAGACAGTGAGATCATCGTGCTGGATGATCTGAAATCCAAGGTGGTCATCGGGCAGACGCTGGAGGTGCTGGAGCAGGCAGGGATTATCGTACATGCGGCGGACGATTATATGTCCTTCAAGGTGCCTGGACGCCAGACCTATGCTGCCAAGACCTATACGGTGCAAGGCGATTATCCGGGATCAGCCGCAGTGCTTGCGGCCGCAGCGGTGACGAAGTCGGATGTGACCATTCACCGGCTGGCTGAGAGAAGCAAGCAGGGGGAGCGGGCCATTGTTGATGTGCTGCGGATGATGGAGGTGCCGCTCACCCATGAGAACGGAACAGTGCATGTGCAGGGGAACGGTATTCTGAAGGCGGTGGAATTCGACGGCGATGCGGCAACTGATGCGGTCCTGGCTATGGTGGCCGCGGCGGTTTTTGCTGAAGGGACCTCACGCTTCTACAATGTGGAGAACCTGCGCTACAAGGAATGTGACCGCATCACGGATTATCTGGCAGAGCTGACCCGGGCCGGTGCGAAGGTTGAGGAACGCCGGGACGAGATCATTGTGCATGGCACACCGGAAGGCGTGGAAGGCGGCGTAACGATTAATGCCCACTATGACCACCGTGTGATTATGGCACTTACTGTAGTAGGCCTGCGGGCCCGCCAGCCGCTGCTTATCAAAGATGCCCATCATGTGGCGAAGTCTTATCCGCAGTATTTCGATCATTTGCGCTTGTTGGGTGCGGATGTGGAATGGGTGAAGTGAGCACTTTAGATTCATTAAGCATCACACCTCTTGCTCCGAAGGACATCCCTTCCATATCGAAGTTGTTCAAGGTGACGATCGCCGACGCCTTCGAACGGGAAGGATTGGGTCACCTGCAGGCAGACATTCGGCAGGAGACCGCAGCCAAGATACAGATGGCCAATGCTGCGCTGAATCCGCAGGATACGGATGTGTATTTCTGGCTGGCTAGAAGCGGCGGAGCGGTAATCGGCACTGTTTCTTATGCGCCTTGCGGAGAGGACATACGGAAGTGCACCGATAACCGCCTATCGGCTGTCGGTGAGCTGGGAAGCCTGTATGTCCTGCCTGAATTTCAGGGGCAGGGTGTGGGCTCAGCTTTAATTGAGGAGGTCATGGCCTTTCTCAGAAAGCGGGGAATTTCCGAATTCTGCCTGGACAGCGGATATAAGCGGGCCCAGGACAGATGGCTGCGGAAATTCGGAACGCCCTATGCAGCAGTGCAGGATTACTGGGGACCGGATTCCGTTCATATGGTATGGCTATGCAGCGTGAGGGACCCAGAGGACTCATAGAGCCAGAGATGAATTAACAGGGTACGCAAGCTGATGAGAATTTGGAACTTCAGGCGCAGCGCTGTATGATGTAGTTGTTGCTGAAAATGATAAAACTGTGACTTAAGCGGCAGTAATGTAGCGGAGGGCATGGACGAAATCAGACGGAAGGGGTAATACACATGAGCTTTGAGAACCCGAGCAGGGAAGAGATCGGCGAGATTCTGGCTACGGCAGGCAATATCGCTGTTGTTGGCCTATCCGACAAAACAGACCGCACCTCTTATATGGTAGCTGGTGCTATGCAGAGTCGGGGCTACCGGATCATTCCGGTCAATCCGTCGGTAGATGGTGAGATTCTGGGCGAGAAATGCTACCATACGCTGGCGGAGATTCCGGAGCCGGTGGATATTGTGAATGTGTTCCGCCGCAGTGAATACTGCGCGGCTGTGGCGCAGGAGGCCGCTGATATCGGCGCGCGTGTTCTTTGGCTGCAGCAGGGTATCATTAGTCAGGAGGCGGCGGACATTGCCGCTGCAAATCATATGATCGCAATCATGGACCGCTGCATCAAGGTGGAGGAAGCGATCACGATGAAGGGCCGGAGCCGGGGCTAAGACGGGACGGCTGCATCGGGAGCATATTCCTGGTGGACTGGAAGGTCTCGGGCGGAAGCATAAGTGTTTTTGCCACACTGGATTTCAACAAATATCATGGGTATAATTTGAGCAAGACGAAGAACGTCCTTTACTCCATTTTAAATGGGGAAAGGGCGTTTTTTGTATTTTCAGGGAGGGGGAAGGAGATATGGAATTTGAGGTGGCGCACAGCAGCTTTATAGAGGTACATACGAATGGAAGAACGGGGGAACGCAGGGGGAGGCTGCTGCGCGGACATAACTATGCGGAGAAGCTGTTTCTGTTGAATGTATGGTGGCCGTTATTTGAGTCACTGGAGCAGCTGCACCCGGAATATGAGGTGTATGACTGGAACCGGAAGTCGCAGTTTCTGGATTTTGCCTTTCTGCCGCAGAATGGAACGCGCTTCGGGATTGAGTGTGACGGCTATCAGAGCCATATTAAGGATATGGATCGGGAGAAGTTCAACTATGCGCTGAACCGGGATACCTTCCTGACAGCCATGGGCTGGAAAATGCTGCACTTCTCGTTCGACGATATCCAGCAGCGTCCCGAAGTGTGCCGGATGCTGCTGCAGCTGGCGCTGGCGCCGTATTTGGCGCGGAGCAGGAGTGGTGGGGAGCTACTGTTGTCTGGAGAAAAAGACGTGTTACGTTTAGCTTGGCAGATTGGCAGACCACTTAGGCCGAAGGATGTTACAGACTATTTTCAGATCAACTATAGAACGGCGCGCAAGCTGTTGAGCGTTCTGAGCGAGAAAGGACTGCTCCAGCCTGTGGCTGGCGGAAGAGGGATAAGATCCTATGTACTTAGACCTATGAATCAGGATCAGAGTTGGTGAGAAAACGGGACATCATTGTTTAAAAGGATTTGAATAGTCGCAGCCTCACCAGTGTGAATGTATTTTGTACATTAGAATTTAGTCTAAACCCGCGATTTCGAGCTTCTGTTGCATTTTATACAGTAGAATTTTGATTTATGGTTGGTTATGATGTAATTCTGAGAATTCTAATGTACGAAATACAATAGATCGTGGATATGAGCGGAATTTCGGCCAATCTGTTGTACAAAATACAATCACCGCTCTATTGGTAGGCTGTCTATGCTCATGCTACACTTTAGCGGGTGCAAAGGGTGCAAAGGGTGCAAAGGGTGCAAAGGGTGCAAAGGGTGCAAAGGGTGCAAAGGGTGCAAAGGGTGCAAAGGGTGCAAAGGGTGCAAAGGGTGCAAAGGGAGCTGACGGTGCCGTCTTCGTAGCGCGCTTCACCTCCTCTTCATCCCCAGATTCTTTTGACAAAAACTGCTGTAACGCTTACCATTCAATATAGAAAGAAAGGAGAGGGTCGCCTTGAATTGGCTCGGATCTTTGCAGCAGTTGGGCAGAGCCATTATGCTTCCTACCATGGTGCTTCCGGCGGCAGCTATCCTGCTGAGTCTGGGCAGCTTACCGTGGTCTGCATGGGGACTTTCTTCGGTATCCGAAGTGACGACGTACGCGGGGCAAGGAATATTCTATTTCATGCCTTATTTGTTTGCTGTCGGTGTGGCGTGGGGGTTGTCCAATCAGGCCGGACCGGCCGGACTGGCCGCACTCGCAGGGATGTTCACTTATGACCGGATTGTGTCCAACATGGGAGACGGGGCTGTACAGCCTGCAACATTAATTGGGATTATCCTTGGGATTGTAGCCGGTGTAGCACATAACCGGTTTAAGAATATCAAGCTGCCGGAGGCGATCCAGTTTTTTGGAGGGTCGCGTTTTGTTTTGCTGTTCATGGGCTTATTCTCGGCGCTGTTCGCCTGGGTCATGCTCGGAGTGTCTCCGCTACTACAGGAGCTGCTTAATGAGCTGTTCAGGGTAGTGCAGGTGACCGGCGGCTATGGAGTGTTTGTCTACGGGGTGCTATACAGGGTGCTGACGGCCTTTGGCCTGCATCATATTCTGAATAATGTGTTCTGGTTCCAACTGGGCTCCTTTACGACGCCTGACGGCAGTGCAGTCGTACAGGGAGATTTGCCGCGCTTTTTTGCCGGTGATCCTACAGCGGGAGTGTTCATGGCCGGGCTGTTCCCGATTATGATGTTCGCCCTGCCCGCAATTGCTTTTGCGATCATTCAGGAAGCGCGCGAGGACCTCAAGCCTAAGATCAAGAAGACTTTTTTGCGTGCAGCTTTGGTGTGCTTTCTGACCGGTGTGTCGGAGCAGATTGAATTTGCCTTCCTGTTCGCGTCGCCGTATTTATTTGCGCTGCATGTGGTCATGTCCGGGCTTGCGATGGTGCTGACCTACTCGCTCGGGATTCATCACGGCTTCTCCTATTCGGCAGGGACTATCGACTTCTTCCTCAACATGCATCTGTCCCAGCGGGCCTGGCTGCTGATTCCGATCGGGATCGGCTATGGTATTGTCTATTATAACGTGTTCCGCTGGGCGATCCGCCGGTTCCAGATTCCTACGCCGGGCCGTGAGGAAGGTTCTGAGCTGGGAGACTGGGCGGGTAATATCCCTTATCAGGCTCCGCTGATTCTGGAGGCGCTGGGCGGCAAGGAGAATATTGTGCAGGTTCAGGCCTGCATCACCCGGCTGAGATTAACGGTGCATAATGATCGCTTCATAGATACAGGGGCGCTTAAGGGCCTTGGCTCCGCAGGCATTATCAAGCTTGGCGGGGGCAACGTGCAGGTCGTCTTCGGTACATATTCGGAGCTGATCCGTGAGGAGATTGACAAGCTGATGCTGCGCGATCTGCCGCAGGTGCTGTTCAGTGCGCCGATCCAGGGGCGGATGATGCCGATTGAAGAGGTGCCGGATCATATTTTTGCCGCGAAGCTGGTCGGGGATGGAGTGGCCTTTGTCCCGGAAAAGGGAGAGCTGGTCTCGCCCGTATTCGGCAAGGTGATGCACGTTTACCCTACGATGCACGCAGTGGGCATTGCTACGCCCGAAGGGCTTGAGGTGCTCATGCATATCGGGATCGACACTTCGCAGCTTAAAGGGCCGTTTGAGGCGCTTGTACAGGAAGGTGACAGCGTGGAGCCGGGGCAGCTGCTGGTCAAGTTTGATCTGGCCTTCTTGAAAGAGCATGCCGCCTCGCTGGCGACACCGATGGTGATTACCAACCCGGACCGGGTCAAATCCTGGAGCTATGCGCCATTCAAAAACGTGAAAAAGGGGCAGTCTTCCGTCATGTCCGTGGTACTACATGAAAGCAATGTTGGAGGGATCGAAGCATGATACAAGGCATAGGCGCCGCAGCAGGTGTTGCCATCGGGAAGGCCTTTGTCCTGCCGAACTGGGAATGGAGTCTGCCGGACACCCAGGTGAATCCGGTGGATCTGGCGAAGGAGTTCGAACGGTTGTACGAAGGCATTCGGACCTCCAAGGACGAAATCGAGTTTATCAAAAAAGAATTCCGCGAGGTCGTCGGACCGGAGGAATCGAGCATTTTTGATGCCCATCTGGCGATCCTGGATGATCCGGTGTTCATGAGCGAAATCCGCGGCATTATCGAACGCCAATACAAGGCAGCCGAGGTGGCGGTCAAGGAGGCGATCGACCACTTCGTGGCGATGTTCGATTTGCTCGACGATGAATATATGAAGGAACGTGCGGTGGATATCAAGGATGTCGGCAACCGTCTGCTGAAGCATCTTCTGGGTGCGCCTGAGGTCACTCTTCCGTCGGATACCCAGCCTTACATCCTGGTAGCGAAGGAGCTGTCCCCCTCACAGCTGGCGCATTTGAATCCGGCGTATGTGCTGGGCATCGTGACGATGATGGGGGGCAAAACCTCGCATTCCTCCATCATGGCCCGTGCGCTCGGCATTCCGCTGGTGGCGGGCCTGGAGAACAAGATCCTGACTCCTATCCAGACGGGGGACATGCTGGTGCTGGATGGGGAGACCGGGGCGGTCATGATTCATCCGGATGAATCCACACTTCTTGACTTCAACACCAGACGCGCTAAGCAGCAGCGGAAGCGGGAGCAATTGGAACTGCTTGCAACCGTCGAAGCGGTGACGAAGGACGGTGTGTCTCTGCGGCTGGCCGGTAATATCAGTTCCGTGAAGGAGCTGAATATGGCGCTGAAATACGGGGCCGAGGGAGTGGGGCTGTTCCGCACAGAGTTTCTGTACATGGACCGCAGTTCTTTTCCGACAGAGGAGGAGCAGTTCGAAGTCTATAAGCTGGTCGCGGAAAAAGTCGGCAAGGAGTCTGTGGTCATCCGCACGCTTGATATCGGGGGAGACAAGCATCTGGATTACTTCCAGCTGCCGGAGGAGCAGAACCCGTTCCTCGGCTACCGGGCCATCCGGATCAGCCTGGACCGCAAGGATATGTTCAAAACCCAGATTACAGCCATTCTGCGGGCCAGTCATTACGGCAATGTGCGGATGATGTTCCCGATGATCTCTTCGGTCGAAGAGGTGCAGGCGGCCAAAGCGGTGCTGAACGAGGTGAAGAGCGAGCTGGACAGCCGGGGAGTACCGTATAACCGCGAGATAAAGGTAGGCATTATGATCGAGGTGCCGGCGGCTGTGATGATCGCTGACCTGCTGGCGGAGGAAGTGGACTTCTTCAGTATCGGTACGAATGATCTGGTGCAGTATGTACTGGCTGTGGACCGGATGAATGAGCAGATTGCCCATATGTATCATCCGTACCATCCGGGAGTGCTGCGCATGATCCGCATGACGGTGGATGCGGCACGCAGCGTAGGCATCGATGTCAGTGTCTGCGGCGAGATGGCCGCAGACGAGCGCTCACTGCCGCTCTGGCTGGAGCTGGGGATCAGTGTGCTGAGCATGTCGCCGCAAGCCTTGCTGAAGGTGAAGCACCGTACGCTGAACACCCTGGCTTCTGAAGCCAGGGAGATTGCGAAGGTTTGCTTCCGCAACCGCACCAGCTCTGAGACAGAGGAGCAGCTTACAGCTTTTGTAGGACGGAGCGGATTCCCGCTGGGCGCCGGCGGAGATTCCAAAGAGAAGACGTCATAGCCTTCTAGCGGCCGAATGTTAACGGCGGAACAAAGACAAGGTGAACAAGAACATTGATATTAAGTCCGGGGTGAGGGTCAAGGGGGCCATACACACCGGGCTTTTTGCTTTGAAAATTACGGGGGAACAAGCCCGCTGTCAAAAAAGTAAAACCGTTTGGGCTGCAGGACAGTCAGTATATACAGAAGTCAAAAAAAGAAAGGGGAGACTAAGCCTGGATGGAGCATACGTGGGAAGGCGAGCAGGTGCGCCACTTGAATGAACAGGAGCAGCTGTTTATCAGCCGGGTACTGGCCCAGAAGAAAATACTCTACAGCATTGCATACAGCTACTTGCGCAGTGAGGCAGAGTCACTTGAGATGGTTCAGGAAACTACATACCGGGCCTGGGTGAAGCGCAGGAGCCTGAAGGACGAGGACCGGTTCGCACCCTGGCTGACCCGGATTCTGATCAACTGCTGCAAGGATGAACTGAAACGGAGGAAGCGGCTGACTGCTCCTGTGCCGGAACAGGCAAGCGCTGGACTGCAGGAGATGACCAGTGACCGTAAGCTGGATATGGAGCAGGCCCTGGAAGCAGTGAAGCCGAAATACCGTCAGGTGCTTGTACTGAAGTACTACCGGGATATGACGCTGACAGAAATTGCCGAGGTGCTGGGCAAGCCGGAAGGAACGGTCAAGACCTGGCTGAACAAGGGGCTTAAGCAGTTGCGCGACAAGATGAAAATCAAAGGGGGGCTATAGCATGGTCAAGACAGAAGAAGAGCTGCTGAAGGAGTACTATCACACTCTGTCGGCAGAAGCGGAGGAAGTTGCAGAGATGAAGCTGAACTCGGCGGTGCGCAGCGGTATAACGCGTTCCCGGAGAAGCTCTATGTCATTAAGGAAGCGTTATGCTCTGGCTACAGCGGCGGCAGTACTTGGGATTGTGCTGTTGTACTCTTTTCCCCGGGCTGGCGAGGTGTTGAAGACACAGGGAGCTGCTCCGGATCAGGCAGCAATATTTCAGAGCTACGGACCCTTTGAAAAGTACATTCCAGCTGTAATGACCACCAACGCCGTATCTTCTGCAATCGAGGCTGGCCTTGTACAGCGCATCACGGGTGTTACTGCGGAGCAGAACGGATTTGTTCTGACTGTAGATGGAATTGCTGCGGATCAGAAGGGGATTATCGTTTTGTATTCATTGCAGAACAAGACTAAAGAGAATGCCAAAGTTGAACTTATGCAGCTTACATCAGCAGCTTTAAACCCATTGAATACTTCCAGGGAACCGGGGAGTTCAATTTCCCCAAATCGTATAACCTACGGTTATGAGGTAAGGCAGTGGGAGAGTGATGATGCAGGCGCTCTTCCCGATCAAATTAAGTTTGAGCTTGAGCTTGGTAAGTACAAGCAGTTCACGCCAGCTTCAGCAGATAGCCCTCTCGCTAAATTTTCTGTAGCTCTTCCGCTGGACAGGGAGCAGATTGCTAAGGCAGGAGAAACCGTACATGTAGACAAAACACTGGAAATAGACGGTCAGAAAATTGAAATTAATGAGGTCTATCTGGCCGCCTCCGGCATTTATCTGGACTATACCTGCGACCCGCTGAACTCCAAACAGATCTTCTCTATGTATAAACCGGGTCTCTTAGCGGGCGGCAGTGGTGATTATACGTATCTGGCTTTACGCGCCGCCAGCTTTACGGACAGTGGGGGCAGACTGATATTTGCGAACGACAGGAGCTCGACACAATCGCTCCAGCTGCAAATCAATGGGATTCTGGCGCTGGATAAGCAGGCAACCCAATTGATTATCGATACCGACAAGCAACAAATTATCAAGGCTCCGGACCACAATCTGCAAATGTCTGTTCACAACACGGAGAGGGGCTCCACGCTGGTGCTGGAATATGATTCTCAGGCACAGACTAACAGTATCTACAATGACTTTAGGCTGGGGCAAACATTTACCGATGGAGCAGGTACGGTTCATTCAGCAGACAAGTTTGAGTTCGATATTCCGCAGCGCACTGAGCCGGAGAATGCGAAGTCAATCCCTCAAATGTACTACCAAGGTCTGGGCAGCAATAAATACCCGCAGCCGCTGACGTTCACCATTAAGGCGTATCCTGCTCTGATCAAAGAGAAGCTGTCCATCCCTATCCGCTAATTCTCCTTTAAAAGCGGAAACAAGCCCTGAACCCTGTCAGACGACAGGGCAGGGCTTGTTGTTTGTATCAGATATCACTACTGCCGGCTATTCACCGGCCAGCGCATCGCAGAACGCTTTGCCGTAAGGCGGCAGGTCCGGCGGGCGGCGTGCGGAGATGATGTGGCCGTCCAGGACGAGCGGCTCGTCCTTCCAGATGGCTCCGGCGTTCTCCATATCGTCACGGATACCCGGTGTGGAGGTGACCGTTACACCTTCAAGAATTTTGGCGGAGATTAAGACCCAGCCGGCATGGCAGATCTGGCCAATCGGCTTCTTCGCAGCATTGAAATCCTGCACCAGCTTCAGCACAGCGCTGTACCGGCGGATTTTGTCGGGGGCCCAGCCTCCGGGAACAAGGATGCCATCATAGTCGGCTGCCTTCAGCTCATCCCAGCTGTATTCAGCAGTGGCCGGAACGCCATATTTGCCGACATACGTCTTCCCCTTCTCAAGGCCGGCCAAATGAACCTCGGCCCCTTCCTCGCGGACGCGGTATACGGGATACCACAGCTCAAGATCTTCAAATTCATCGTCCACCAGCGCAATGACTTTTTTACCTGACAGTCTCACTCTGTACAGCTCCCTTCGTCTCACCTTATTGATATCTATGTCATTCTATCAAAAGAGACACTTGAAGTCACATTTCGATATGGAAAATCCTAAAACTATTGCCAATTAAAACATGATATGCAAACTTGCAGGGATTCAGGGGAATGAGGTCGAATACTAGAAAGGGAAAAGCCAAAACTATGCGTTTTTAAAAGATCATTCTGAGGTGTGGGAGATGTATAAGGAACAATTAATGAAGAAGTCTTGTGGCTGCGGCGGGATCATGACCATACATATGCATACGCTGATTTATAGTGCGAAGATCAAAATTACTCATGTCCCTGTATATACCTGCGGGCAATGCGCCCGCTATGAGCCCTTGCCGGTTATTAAGCGTGACCTGGGTCTGCTGATCCGGGAGCTTGGAGAGCGTCCTGCGGGCAAGCTGCATCTGTCCTTTGCGGACCGCAATGAGTGGGCTAGTGTGCTGAAGGATACGCTTTCTGCGGGCCTGTTTGCCGGCGGATTGCCGGAGCTGGAGGAATCGATCCGCAAGGCTATGCAGAGCCGGATTGATCTGCTGCTGGATGTATACCGCACGGCGGCGGATCTGTCCGACAAGAAATGGATGGAAGAGATCGGCCTGCGGCTCTCCCAGTTGACTGCTCAATCGGTAGAAAATGCCAAATAAAGAGCATTTTTTGACATTTTGAAAAAAAGTCTGCAAAAACAATGAAAAACTTTCAACGAATGTTGGATTTTTCACGCGCTTTTTGATACGATAGAGGAAGCATACAGAATTCTTGAAATTTTAAGGGCTTTCAACTGGAAGCTATTGGAGGATCAGGAATTGGCGGAAGGCGTTAAAGCCGCGCCAGGACTGGCGTTTCAACCTTTGAAAGAAATTTTGAAAGGAAAATGAAGCGTTATCATTGCACAATTGTACAAAGTGTCGTATCATAATTTTAATTAGTCGAACGATAAAATTTATCGCAATGGAGAGAGTAATTTGACGGTAACCATTTACGATGTAGCTCGAGAAGCAGGCGTATCTATGGCTACGGTATCACGGGTTGTGAATAATAACCCCAACGTGAAACCGCAGACCCGGAAGAAGGTTTTTGAAGCGATTGAGCGTTTGGGCTATCGTCCGAATGCTGTGGCGAGAGGTCTCGCCAGCAAGAAAACGACAACCGTAGGGGTTGTTATCCCTGATATCTCAAACTCGATTTTTGCGGAAATTGCACGCGGGATTGAAGATATTGCCAATATGTATCACTACAACATTATTCTCTGTAACGCGGACAAGCGCAAAGAGAAAGAGATTCGTGTCATTAACACACTGCTGGAGAAGCAGGTGGACGGGCTGTTGTTCATGGGCGGAACCGTTACGGAAGAGCATATCCAGGCGTTCCAGACCTCTGCTGTGCCTATCGTACTCTGTGCGACCCGCGATGAGAAGGGAACGTATCCTTCCGTGGATATCGACCACGAGACGGCTGCATTTGATGCAGTGAATACGCTGATCCGCCACGGACACCGTGAGATCGCAATGATTAGCGGCACGCTGCAGGACCCTGCGAACGGTTATGCCCGGTTCCACGGCTACAAGAAGGCGCTGGAAGCGGCAGGTATCGAGTATCAGGAGGATCTGGTACGCATCGGTAACTATCGTTACGAATCCGGTGTCGAAGCCATGAAGTACTTCCTGGGTTTGAAGAAGAAGCCGACAGCTATCTTTGCCGCTACTGATGAGATGGCAATTGGCGCCATTCACAGTATTCAGGATGAAGGTCTCAAGGTGCCGGATGACTTCTCGATTATCAGTGTAGACAACATCCGGATGGCTTCAATGGTTCGTCCGCTCCTCACTACTGTAGCACAGCCGATGTATGATCTCGGTGCTGTGGCGATGAGACTGCTGACGAAGCTGATGAAGAAGGAGACGGTTGAGAATCCGCGGGTTATTTTGCCGCATGAGACCATTCTTCGTCTGTCTGTCAATCATGTCAACAAATAAGATCAGTATGTTTAGCGCGTGAACATAGGTCTCTTAAGAAGCTCCTTCGGGAGCTTTTTATGTTTGCGGGCAGAAAGTTCAAGGGGGATATGAAATGAGCGGAGTGCTGGGTCTGATTGGTGCAATGGATGAAGAAATCAAGCTGCTGCTGGAAGAGATGGAGAATCAGCAGACTATGGTGAAGGCCGGAATTACCTTTTATACAGGGACAGTATTCGGGAAGGCAGCTGTGGTCTGCAAATCAGGGGTAGGGAAGGTGAACGCCGCAGTAACTACACAGATTCTGCTGGACAGCTTCGGCGTAGAGCAGGTGCTGTTCACCGGAGTGGCCGGAGCGCTGCATCCTGAACTGAACATCGGGGATATTGTTATTTCGTCATCCTGCATTCAGCATGATATGGATGTTACAGCCCTCGGTTATGCCAGAGGGGTGATCCCTTATCAGGAGATCTCTGCCTTCCAGGCAGATCCTCTGCTGGTGAAGTTAGCCGAAGAGGCTTGTCAAGAGCTGAAACAGAAGTGTGTAACTGGCATTGTGCTGTCCGGGGATCAATTCATTGCCAGCAGGGCGTCCGTAGCTATGCTGCGTGAGCAGCTGGACGGGGCCTGTGCAGAGATGGAGGGTGCGGCGGTCGCCCAGGTCTGCCATATGAACGGGATACCTTTTGTAATCGTACGCTCAATGTCAGATAAAGCAGACGGCTCAGCCCATGTGAATTACAGTGAATTCACCGTAACCGCCTCGCAGCATTCGCATGCCATTCTGGAGCATATGCTTAAGGCTATGTAGCCTGCTGGCAGGCCGCCTGCATTAATACATAAACCGCTGTCTGAAGCGCACCCGGTCGAAGGTCTCGCGGGAGGACAGCGGTACATCCTGGCCCATGCGGACCATGAGGCAGTTGGCCGGATGCGAACAGATCTCCGGATCATCGGTGGCATACCACACCATATCTACCGTCTTCATCAGCTTCTCCATCATCTGGCGGTACTCCCATACGGTAAGGCCGCTCCCCTTGAGGTCCCAGTGCCAATAATATTCGGTTGTGAATACGATGCAGTTCTCCAGTTGTCCCTCTTCAAAAGCGCTTGAAACCAGCAGCTTCGCAAGTCCGCTTCCGCGATACTCGTCAGCCACTTCGATAGCCCCCAGCTCAATCAGATCTTCCATCCCGCCCTGAGACCATAACTCCAATTCATCCGGATAATGAAAGGTGACATAGCCCACGATAACGCCTGAGACCACTGCTGCCATGATGCGTCCTTCAGGTAAGCCCGATATCTCTATCAAGGCTTCGAGCTGCTCCTGCGGCTTACGGAAGGCGTCCAAATCGCGGTGCATGCTTAAGGTCTGAAGTGTATCGGGGGATAGTGGGCCGCGGACAGAAATCAGTCGGCCTTGATGCTCTATCGTATGGGATACAGGGATTTTATGATGCTCCATGCTTGGGCTCCCCTCCGGTTCACTATAATATGGAATGTAACCGCTTCCTGTGATATACTGATTCCGACACGGAATATTCACATTTAGAGCGTTGACGGAATTAATAGAAGTAGATGGTACCCTTAAAGCTTAAAGCAAACCAGTAGGGGAGGCAAGAGTAATGGGGCAAGTTCAAGGCGAAATTTTGCCGGGCCGGGTGCAGCATTCGAATATGGAGGATTATTCCCGGGCAGTTCATGAATTCCGGTGGGAGGATGTCGAGCGCAGCTTCTCCTGGCATGGGACCGGCAAGGTGAATATGGCACATGAAGCGATAGACCGTCATGTCGAGGAGGGGCGGGGGGCTGCTACGGCACTGATCTACAGCGATGCGGTGCGTGAGGAGCGGTACACCTTCGCCGACTTACGGGAACGGTCGAATAAGTTCGGTAATGTACTACGCAAATATGGAATCGGCAAAGGAGACCGGGTGTTCATCTTCATGCCGCGTACCCCGGAGCTGTATTTCAGCCTGCTCGGCATTCTGAAGACGGGAGCCGTGGCAGGTCCGCTGTTCGAGGCGTTCATGGAGACGGCGGTCAAGGACCGTCTGGAGGATAGCGGAGCCGTGGCACTGGTGACTACACCGGAGCTATTGCACCGGGTGAAGCGGGCGCAGCTTCCAGGACTGCGCCATATCTTTGTAGTCGGAGCCTCTGCTGATGATGATTCCGGGCTGCTGAGCTATGAAACGGAAATGGCTGAAGCGTCCGCCGAGCTGGAACCGGAATGGCTGAGCCTTACGGACGGTCTGATTATGCATTATACCTCCGGTTCCACCGGGAAGCCCAAAGGCATCTACCATGTGCAGAGAGCCATGATCCAGCACTATTATACAGGTAAGGTAGTTCTGGACCTGCGGCCGGACGATGTGTACTGGTGCACTGCCGATCCGGGTTGGGTGACCGGAACCTCTTATGGGATTTTTGCTCCTTGGCTCAATGGGGTAGCGAATGTAGTCCGGGGAGGCCGCTTCAGTCCGCTGGATTGGTATAAGACGATCGAGCGCTTCGGGGTGACGGTATGGTACAGTGCGCCTACGGCGTTCCGCATGCTGATGGGGGCTGGCAAGGAGACGCTGGAGGGGATCGATCTCAGTAGTCTGCGTCATGTGCTGTCTGTAGGCGAGCCGCTGAACCCGGAGGTCGTGCGTTGGGGAGACAAAATCTATCAGCAGCGGATTCACGATACGTGGTGGATGACCGAGACGGGGGCGCAGCTCATTTGCAACTACCCGGGAATGGACATCAAGCCCGGTTCCATGGGGCGGCCGCTGCCGGGGATTGAAGCAGCTATCCTTGATGACCGCGGCAACGTACTGCCGCCGTATTCCATGGGTAATTTGGCCATCCGCACTCCCTGGCCGTCTATGATGGCCAAGGTGTGGAATAACCAGGCTAAATACGATGAATACTTCCGAATTCCCGGATGGTATATCTCGGGGGATTCGGCTTACATGGATGAAGACGGATATTTTTGGTTTCAGGGCCGGATTGATGATGTGATCAATTCCTCCGGGGAGCGGATCGGGCCCTTCGAGGTCGAGAGCAAGCTGGTGGAGCATCCGGCTGTGGCGGAGGCTGGAGTAATCGGCAAGCCGGATGTCATGCGCGGAGAGATCATCAAGGCCTTCATCTCGCTGCGGGAAGGATACAGTCCAACCGCTGAGCTGAAGGAAGAGATCGCGGCATTTGTCAAAGCAGGCCTGTCTGCCCATGCTGCACCGCGTGAAATCGAGTTCAAGGATAAGCTGCCCAAGACCCGGTCCGGTAAAATTATGCGCCGTGTACTGAAAGCCTGGGAGCTGCATCTTCCGGCAGGCGATTTGTCCACCATCGAAGACTAGGCAGCTCCGGAGTGGTGGGATTTATAAAAAAAGCCCGTTCCCCTTATCCCGGGGAACGGGCTTTTGAAGCTTACACTGAAGTCTGTCTGTCCAGCTTAACGTCCGGTATTGCCTGTTGCGTTAGTGGCGGCATTCCCGCCCGTATTCCCGTTGGCATTGCCTGCAGGCTTCCCGCTGTTATTACCCGTGGCATTTCCGCCGCTGTTTCCGCCTAGCGGAATTGAAGTATCCACAGCAGGCGGCTGAACAATGATCATGCCAGGGTCTTCCGTACTGTCCGGGATGATTCCGGCGTCCGGTGTCGGCTCAGCATCCGGCGTCTGTTCTGGAGTAGCCGTAGGCTCCGGTGTCGGCTTAATGCCGCCAGCCACACTGCCGGAAGCAGTCTCATGTCCGGCTACGTCTACGGCAGCCACATAGAAGGTAGCATTAGCGCTTGCCGGAGTACCCGGCTTGAAGACGGTACTCTCTCCAGCCGCAAGAACGGCCTGCTTCTGGAAAGATCCGCCGTTCAAAGAACGGTAGAGGCGGTAGCCCACAACATCCGGCGAACCGCTTGGAGTGAAGGTAACTACAGCTTTACCCGTACTGTAGGAGACCATGACTTCACCGGGAGCACTTGGCCCGTTGCCATCATCGACACGCGGATCGACTTCGGTCGGATAGTCGGTCTTGGCATCCTGCGGCATGTAGTACGATAGTGACTCATGCGACTTCATCGCCGGGAAGGCGGCCCGCAGCTCTTTGACCAGCTCCTGAATCGGCTTCTCGCGCTTGACTACGATCTTCTCCTTCAAGAAATCCTCAGGAGTTCCTTCCAGAGGGATGTAGTTCACCCCGTTATAAGTGATGTATTTGGCATTGGAAATTCCGTCGTCGCTCTCCTTAGGAACAAATTTCGCGTTGAACAGATCCGTTGTGAATCTGTCCGTCAGCTTGGATGGCTTCTTGCCGCTGTATGCCGAGACTGTCGCCTTGACGATACCCTCCGGCTGGGCGAATTCCTTCGTGGTGAACAGCTCGGGACGTTTGTCAATCACTGTATTCATTACCTTGGCCCACAGGGTCTGCGCCTGACGCTTCTGCGTATCCCCCTGAAGGGTATTGACCTGCTCTTTGTAGCCCACCCAAATTCCAAGGGTGACATCCGGGGAATAGCCCATGAACCAGACATCCCCATAGTTCTGGGTAGAGCCGGTTTTGCCGACAATCGGAACTTCCTTGAAATGCTTGTAGCTCCTCTTCACTGTAGTTGCTGTTCCGTCAGTAATTACGGTGCGCAGCATATCCGTCATCAGATAAGCGGTCTGCTTGGAGAAGACCTGCTCCGGGTTAACTTTATGCTGGTAGACGATTTTACCCTGACTGTCCACGATCTTCTCGATCATATAAGCATCATTGAAGGCACCGCCGTTACCGATGGAGGAATAAGCGTTGGTCAGCTCTTCCACGGATACCCCGTAACGCAGCCCCCCGATAACCCCGGTCTGAGCACTATAGTCATTGTCCTGGATGGTAGTAATCCCCAGCTTCTTGGAGAAGGCCCAGGCCTTCTCAATACCCACCTTGTCGTTGAACAGCTTCAAGGCCGGAAGGTTCAGGGATTTGTTCAGGGCATAACGGGCGGTAACGAGACCCTGATAACGGTTGTTGGCGTTCTTGGGAATGTGGTAGCCTTTACCCCCGTCCTTCATGACAATCGGCGCATCATCCAGAATGCCGGCAGGCTGAATGAGCCCTGCATCCAATGCAGGCAGGTACGCTGCAATCGGCTTCATGGTGGAGCCGGGCTGGCGGATCATCTGAGTGGCGTAGTTCATCTGCTCGATGTTGAAATCACGACCTTCAATCATACCGAGAATCGCGCCCGTCTTATTGTTGATCATCATACCGGCCGTCTGTTCCTTGCCTCTGGCTTTGCTGTCCTTGGTGAAATTACTGCTGTCATCCGAGATGCTGTGCATCGCACTGTACACTTTCTTGTCTATGGTGGTGTACACACGGTAGCCGCCGGTCATTAACTGCTGGCGGGCTTCCTCCAGAAGCTGTGCAGAATCGGCAGCAGTGGCCGCCTTGTCTGACGTACCCTGGTTCAGCTTCAACAGGATCTCGGACGCTTTGCGTTCAGTTTCCATCATGAGATAAGGGAAGGTGGCATAGGCCTTCTTGGTATGCGGTGCAAGAGAGCTCTTGATGTCGAAGAGCAGCGCCTCGTCGTACTGGGAAGTGGTAATTTTGTTCTCCTCCAGCATCCGCCGTAAGACCAGCTTCTGGCGGTCCATCGCCCGGCCGAAGGCCGTCTCGTTGAATTCGCCTACGCCGTTGAACGCAGAATACTTGGAGGGGAGCTGCGGCAAGCCGGCGAGATATGCCGCCTGGGCCACGTTCAGCTTCTCCAGATCATCCAGGCCGAAGATGCCTTTGGCGGCAGCCTTGATACCGAATACATTATAGCCGTTGGAACCGTTCCCGAAAGGAACCTTATTTAAATAAGCCGTTAAAATTTCCTGCTTGGACAAGAAGCGTTCCAGCCGCAGGGACAGCAGGATCTCCTTCACCTTACGGTCTTCCGTGCGGTCCAGGTTCAGGAACACGCGCCGTGCAAGCTGCTGGGTAAGGGTGCTGCCCCCGGTCTGAACGGATTCGTTCAGTACCTTTTGCTTGACGGCCCGCAGGGTGCCGCTGAAATCCACCCCTTTATGATTGTAGAAATTATTGTCCTCTATAGCGAGAACGGCATCAATCACAAGCTGCGGAATATCGTTGAATTCAATAAGTCTGCGGTCTTCTTCTGTGCGGAGCTGGCCGATCGGCTGTCCGTCACTGAAATAGGCAAAGCCGGTAATGGCGTTCAGCCCAACCTGCTGCTGGATTAGTTCTTCGGGCCGGACCGGGTCGTCCTTCACTATTGAAGTGACGTAGCCGGCTACAGCGCCGCCGGCGAACAGGCAGCCGAGTATACCGAGTATGAACATCCACTTCACAACTGAACCGAACCTGCGGAGCCAGGATCTGCGCGGTGGACGCTGTTTTGCGGTCTTCTTTTTCTTCTCCTCAACCATCGACGATAATCCTCCTTTTAACGGAACTATTATAGCACAATTTGGCGATTTTGAATGCGCTTCTGCCGGAGAGGATTTTTATAATAACCCCTCAAAGTAGGGACTTCAGCTTGGATGATGACTCAGATACTTTGCGGGGGCCCCAAAACATATAAATTCTTATCATTAAAAAAAGCTCCCGGATAGAAATCCGGGAGCTTTGATCAGATTCCACTGTAAGCGAATCTTAACGGTTGTAGAATTCGCTCAAGTCTAAAACCCCAGCAGTATAGCGGTCTAGCGGTTTTTGATTTCTAGTTAGCCCCAACATTAGCCCCACTCGTAAGACTTTCGCTGAAAGCGGAGACTGCCTTCATCTCAAACTCCTTGAAGGAATGAGAATAGATATTAAGAATCATATCGGGTGTATTGCCTAAGCGGTCGGCGATCGTTTGCACTGGAATACCCTGATTAATTAACAACGTTGCATGCGTGTGTCGAAGTCCGTGAGCGGATATAGGTTTGATATCTACGCCCTGCTTCTTCAGTCTGTCAAATACCCGCTTGAAAGAATAGAACGTTATGTTGCCAGCTACAGGTTGTCCGTCCTGGAACGAAATAAAGATAAAATCATTCATCTTGTCGAGCTTCATCCCATAAGCGAACTTGGTTTCTACACACCATTTTTGATAAGCGGCCAGTTGCTTGATTAGAAGCGCATCAATTGGAACGGTACGGAAACTGCGTCTAGTCTTTGGCGTACGATATCCATGTATATCTCGCGTGGCTTCGATAGTCAAAGTTGATTGCTCAAAATTGATGTTTTTCCATCTGAGCGCCATCGCCTCCCCCTTGCGGATTCCTGAATAAGCAAGAAGCATCAGCATGGTGTAGTTGGTAATGTTTTCTTGCTCAGCTGACTTAAGAAACACATTCAATTCCTGCGCTGTTAACACATTGTCCAGGTCGTCGTTGACCTCAAGATTAATTTTGCTGAAACAAAGGTATTTGACCAACTGGCAGCGGGGAGGTCGTAGATTGAATACTGACGACATCAAAGTTAAAGACCTGGACATAAGAAGAGCGCTGTGGAGAATAGAGAATTTGTTCGAGCGTTACCACACACGTAACTTTATCACCGGCATTGAAGATCAGGACGCTTTCGCCCGGAACATCCGGGAAGCGGTGAACCGGCTAGATGAGCCGGAACGGCTGATTAATTGAAGAAAGGTATATGAAATCAGCCTATGTTCCTGATTTTGTCGTGTACCTACAGAAGCATGATTATCCGATCAGCAAGGACACTTATACAAAGCGCCGGAACAAAGCCATTTTCAAACTGCTGTTTGTTTTTGAGGCGTTAAGCCATGTGAATATATCGGAGCTGCTCAAGCGGCAGAAAGGTGACCTTTCTTTCGTGATATATTGATAGCGTAGTAATTTAACGAGGCGGCATACCGTTTTCAATTAAAACAGGAAGCATCAAACGATGGGGGACTGAAAAGCAGTAATTTTTCATAATTAGGGTTAACACCTAGAAAGGTCATTGCATAGTATATCTCGAAAGCAAAATATTTCCAAGGGAGAGAAAATAGTATGCAAAGTTATGGACTTCAAAGTCAACAAAATGGAAGGAGAGTGCCGCCGCACTTCATGAATCCAAATCAAGTATCTTCATATATTTACCAAGCGGTCGACTTTACAATGATTAGCGGACAAAGGGTATGTAATGCATTTATTATTTATGTATCTCCAGAAGTAGATCCTCAGAATTCCACTTACGGAGATTTCACATACTTAATTTATAACGGTGGCTTTGTAATGATTAGCAACAACGCTGCGAATATTTCTCAGATAGGACCAAGAGGTTCTATCTGTAGATAGTATAAGATAATGATCAGAGCAGGGTCGCTGAAAAGCGGCTCTTTTTGTTTGCCAAAATGAATTAATGAGGTGATGATATGAACGAGTCCAGCCGATCCGGGGCATGGAGATCATTGTCCAAATTCAGAACTACCTGAAGGTGACCAGCTTACGGAATTACATCTTCTTCAGCATGGGCATTCATAGCGGGCTGCACGTCTCTGACCTGCTGCAGCTCAAGGTTGGGGCGGTAAATCCAAAAATGAAATTAGCGACCTGGATGCCCAGATAGCAGCATTACAAAAATAAAAACTGTTTAACTCTCAAATATGGTACTATATACCTAACATTTATTTTAATTGGGGGTTCGTTATGCTTTACTTTCTCTGCTTTATTCCGCCACTTGCTGTTCTTTTCTGCAAAAAACCCGGATCGTTCATACTGAATATTATTTTATGCATTGCTGGCTATGTACCAGGAGTGATTCATGCTTTATTTATTGTTAACAGTTATAAAGCGGATCAACGGAATAAGGAACTGATTAGAGCTATTGAGCGCGGAAGGATTTAAAAATAACTTATCCATTTACGGAGTCTCGCCAAACTGGCGGGGCTTTTTGTATCTCAAAAATTAATGAAGAACCTGTGCCTCCAAGCTCATTAATTAAGTTAGTCAGTTATCAGTTGTTGGAGATATGCAGCAATCAATGAAAATTTGGCCGTATGTTGTGAAGCTCCAAACTCCCTTTATAAAATCAATTGTATAGTCTTAGAGATCAGGGTTTTTTCAGTATCTTTAAGGTAAGTTGAGCCTTGGTGCCGCGTTTAAACTGTATCTTATTCGCCACGCCTATCCCTCCTTAAAATGTACCGCCGTCAATGACTGCCGTCCGCGCTGTAATCGCCTGCGCCACTCGCAAAGGCGACATATCTGTAGTGTTATCGGTGCCAGCTTCCGCCTGGGCTTGTGTGCCTATGGTCCATTGGATGTTGGAGAACCGGGCTATATCACGAATACCAGGGAACTGGTAATCGGCAACGGGACGAGAGTCAATACGCCCGTGGTTACAGCCACATCAGCGGATATCACCTACTATGTCCGTACAGACGGCAAAGACGCCAATACGGGGTTTGCTAATACGGCGGGCGGGGCATTTAAAACTATTGCAAAAGCTGTAAGTATGATTCCGATCGTTAAATCCGGCTGTTTACGCTACGGTAAATAGCGATGTGTTAGTACAAAGCTGTACACCTATTTACGTTTGCCGCGGTGGCTGCGTTTTGTGGTTCCTTTTTTGTTTGTCTCCTTTGTGGCTTTCCTTAGAAGGACTAGCGCTGCTTCAACCCGAGCAAAGAATAAATACAATTCAGCGAATTATGATCGGCTCTATCCATTTGTTCCAAAAGGTCAAAAAGCAGTGTTTATGAGGAAGCAGCTAAGGCTGCCGGTATGAGTTTGAACGATTACATCATTACAGCCATAGAAGAGAAGATGAAGCGAGATAAGGAAGAGCCGCCGCAGGGATAACCTGGACGGCTCTTTTGCTGTTCAGGCAAATTTGCCTGACCTCAGAACCTCAGCATGTCGTACGGCTTGTGCTTGATTATCAGCACCGGCCTACCGTGCGACTCCTCAGCCTCTTCGCAGCGGACGATACCTGCATATTGGTACAAGGCAATAGCATAAGGGATACTGATGGAGTGCCTTTGTGCTACCTCTGCGGCCTGCTGCGGATCGAGAACCGGATTGTCAGTGGCATAGATCGATTATTTAGAGTGCTTGAATTGAATGGGCGATGTATGATCCAGAACATGCAGAATTTATCGAATTAGAAGGATGAATTATAAAAAAAGCCGTATGGAAATCCTCCATGCGGCTCTTTTCATGATCTAATATACACGTTATTAGCGTCTACCCACATAATGATTAGCCCCACTTCGGTGCATTTTATTGCATTATCCTGCCGTATGTCTCTGAACGAAAAAACCCCGGAAGCCCAGTGTTATAGGGCTTTCGGGGTTTAATAAAGACTTGTTTGCGATCAACCGCTATTAACGGTTGTAGAATTCGACGATTTGCTTCTCATCGATATCCTGGGACAGCTCGGCACGTTCTGGCAGACGAAGGAATTTACCTTCGAATGATCCGTCAGCATATTCCAGGTAGCCTGGAAGGTGGGAGCGGTTGTCGAGAGCTTCTTTGATCGAAGTCATAGCGCGGCTTCTTTCGCGAAGTCCGATAACGTCGCCAATGCTTACACGGTAAGAAGCGATGTCGACTTTTTTGCCGTTAACGGTTACGTGGCCGTGGGATACCAACTGGCGTGCGCCTGCACGGGAGTTAGCGAATCCAAGACGGTAAACCAGGTTGTCCAGGCGGCTTTCGAGCAGGAACATGAAGTTTTCGCCCGCAATACCCTGGAGCTTTTGTGCCTTAGTGAAAAGAGTTTTAAACTGCTTTTCGCCCAGGCCGTACATGTGGCGCAGTTTTTGTTTTTCCAAAAGCTGCATTCCGTAGTTACTTACTTTTCTGCGTTGGTTAGCGCCGTGCTGTCCTGGTGGGAAAGGGCGTTTCAGGTCTTTGCCTGTACCGCTAAGGGAAATGCCCAGACGGCGGCTGAGTTTGAATTTAGGTCCGGTGTAACGTGCCATATTATAGTAGACTCCTTTTAATGAAAAAATTTATTGTAGGGCCTATTTGCGCCGCAATTCGTATCCGTGAAAGCGTTAAATGGTTTCACACTGCCGAGGGAAGTTCAGCCGCTGCCCTGGCAGTAACGAAATGCGTAGAGGGTGACACAACGTTACGCCCAATAAGACTTATTACAGTCTTGTTCAACAATAAATATTATATGAAAATGACAGGCAAAGTCAAGCGCAACTTGAAAGAGTTTTTGTCTTTCTTTGTCGTTAGTTCTTTGGTCCTAAAAAAAAACCCGGTTTTGCGGAAAATATAATGCAATACCTCAAGAAAGGGAGTAAAATATAACTAATTGGATGTTATCGGAAAACTGTGATTTCAAAATATCCTGACTATATTTACGCTGGATTGGTAATGTCTCTATTATAAAATCTGGGGGCTACTCCGGTCTGGCCTGATTGAAGATGCAAAGGAGGTCCTCTTTATGTCAGAGCAGGAGGCATACGGCCATAGGGATCGGGACGGCCGTATGCTGTTACAGGACATGAGGCAATCCGGCGGAGAGTATGAAGATCCCGCCGCCTGGCTGAAGGAGACGGATATCGTGTCTCACGATTTTCCCTACGCCGCCAGCTTGATTGCCGAGAGTTTCAGGGAATGGCAAGGACAGGGAGTCCCCTCCTTCGCGAAGACCTGGAGCTGGTGTGTGCTGAATTATGAAGGTGATTGGATTGAGCCCGGCTCTGAATTCCGGCAGGGGCGCTGGAGAGCAGAGTGGGAAGAAGCGGCGGGAATCTGCCTGCAGACAGGCGGGATGTATGCTGCCGAGGTTCTGGAGGAAGGACAAGCCTATTCACTTCTGGCTTTGCCGGTATTTACGCGCGGGCACCGGGAAATATTTGCTGTGCTTGGCTGCAGAATGCCTGCGGAGCAGTATGAGTCGGGAGGGAAGCATACGGCTGAAGCCATGTCGATGCATTTCCAGACCTGCTTTTATCACCGGTTTGAGCATGTGTTTGTCTCGGATCTTGCGGGGATTCATCTGCATGCCGAGCGTGAGGGCAGCCGCCGTTCGCTGCTTTTTCAGATTGTCCAGCGTATGCATGACAACATCGATGTAGACGCCGTGCTGACGGAAGTCATTGACAGTATCGCTGCGATGTACCCGGGAGCGCGGCTTGATTTGTTCATGTCCCAGGACCATCGCAGCACGCATCCTCAGGTCAAGCCGCTTCCGCTGACATGGGCAGATAATGATGTCTGTGCACGGGCCTTCAAGGATGGGCGGGTTACGCTTCATACCGGGAGGGAAGAGAACGGGAATGTAGAGGTAGGGCTTCCGCTCGGCGGCAAGCAGGGGGTATACGGTGTGTTTCATATGATTATGGACAAGGCGTCCTTCCATGAGCTGGATCTTAGCTTCCTGACCATGGTCGCGGATACCGCTGGTACAGCCTTCGAGAATGCGAAGCTGTATGAACGCTCCAATCAGCTGATCAGGGAGCTGCGCATGAGCAATGAGCTTACGCAGCGGCTGAATCAGAGTCTCAGGCTCGGCGATATTTTCCAGTTTGCTTTTGAAGAGCTGCTAGCTATGTTCGAGGCGGATTATTGCTGTATTCTCCATATGAATGAAGAACGCGGCGGGCTTGAGGTAATAGCCTGCAATTATCTGCCGCTGCTGCGTGAAATATTGGATGGCAATATGGGACTCGGCAGTAAGGTTTACGCTACGGGAGAGCCGCTGCTGCTCTCCGATTACAAATATGCTGCGGGGCAGACCTCGACGCTGATGGATGCTACCGGCTCACAGTCGCTGATCGCTACTCCGCTGAATGTGGGCGGGGAGGTGCGGGGAGCCATTATGCTGGCGCATAAGCAGGCCCACTTCTTCTCCTATGACAGCTACAGGCTGCTGCAGGCGATGGCCGGTCATATCGGGCTGGCTGTCGGAAATGCGAGGCTTCATGCCGAGGTGCGCCGCCTGGCGAACCGGGATACGCTGACCGGACTCTTCGCCCGTCACTATCTGGATGAAGAGATTAAGCAGCGGCAGTCGAGTGATTTTTGCGGAACCCTGATTGTGGTCGACATTGACCAGTTCAAGATGGTGAACGACACCTATGGACATCAGAAGGGGGACAAAATCCTGAAGCAGGTCAGCGACATCGTGAAGACCTCGATACGTCAGGGGGATGTCGCCGCCAGATGGGGCGGGGAAGAGCTTGCGGTCTATCTGCCTCAGCTTGGAGTGCAGCAGGCTGTATTCGTAGGGGAACGTATCCGCAAGCGTGTGATGGGAGAGACGGAGCCGCGTGTGACCGTGTCCTGCGGGGTCGCCGAGTGGAGCTGGACCGATGACCGGGTCAGTGTCGAATCTCTCTTTTACCGGGCGGACATGGCGCTCTACGAAGCCAAGAACAACGGGCGCAACCAGGTAGTGATCGATAACAAAACCACAGAGAAATAATTCGAAGAATCCTTGGGCTTAGTCCTTAAGGATTTTTCTTTTTGAATAGACATCGAAACTTAAGCGTCACTTTGTGGGGGGGGGGGAGTCATCCGGCGTATAAGCCCAGCATTCAGGGAGACCCTAGGTAGAATGCAGGTGCACTCAACTTTTTGCGGAAAGGGCTTGATGGCCATGATGAACTTACCACGTGTCCGCATGGGATTTCTAGCACTGCTGATGCTCTCCAGCCTTGCATTCAGCGGGTGCACGGTGATGAAGGACAGGCCGGCTGCGGAGGATTTGAATCTGGTAATGGCGGGGATGGATGGCACTGACGGAGTGTCCTTCGAAGGAGGAGCTGCTCTGCTGATCGACGGGAAGACGGTCCCGGAATCTTCGCTCTACTATGGGGGGAAGATTGTGGATCACAACCAGATCAGCCTCTATTCGCTCCTGCCGGACGGCGGGCAACCTGCTCCAGCAGCGGAGTCCGGACTGCATTCTCTGAAGCAGGGCTCGGGTGATGCGCCAGTCTACTATACGCGGATGGTGAAGGAAGACGGGAAATGGACGATGAAGCAGGCCTCTCCGGCCCTTAGCGGCAGCAATCCGCTGGAGGAGCTGAATCCGCTGCGCCAGATGGAGGCGCTGGAGAAGATGGGCAAGAAGGTGACGGAGGAAGCGGGCAGCGCCAGAGGGACCCGGGTCCTGAGGATTGAATTAACGGCAGCGGAGGCGCGCAGACAGCTCTCGGCAGAGCTTGCGCAGAAGATGCAGGCGATCAAGCCGGCTGCCAGAATAGACGCTGCTACGCACGCTGACACTCACGCTAAGGCACTTGCGGCTAAGAGCGCACTATGGGAACAGAAGCGGACAGAGCTCCAGCAGAGGCTGAACCAGGCGGATATCCGCACAGTATATTATCTTAAGGTCGACTTGAAGCGGAATCTGCCCACCCGGCTGACCTGGAACCGCACCCTAACCTATCCCGGCAAGGCCGGAGGGATCACGGAAGAAGCCTATATTACGCAGGTGGATTTTTACGGTTATGAGTGAGCGGTTTCCTTCCCGCAGATGGCTTGCGCTCTAGAACAGGCATGCTACAATATAACGGTATGTTTATTTTCAGCAAGAGGAAGGAAGAGAGACAGATGAATGATCCCCGGATTCAAAAGCTTGCGGCGAACCTTGTAGGTTACTCCGTAAACGTACAGCCCGGCGAGAATGTGCTCGTCGAAATGATCGGCAGTGAACGAGATTTGATCAAAGCCGTTGTGGAGGAAGTGGGGAAGGCCGGAGGCCATGCATTTGTGCAGCTGACTGACCGCACTGTTCTGCGCAGTATGCTCAAATATGCAACACCTGAAGGAATTAAGACCTGGGCGGAGATTGACCTGAACCGAATGAAACAGATGGACTGCTATATCGGCATCCGTGCCGGTGAGAATGTCAATGATCTGTCCGATGTGCCGGAAGAGAACATGAAGCTATACAACTCCCTGTATTCCCACCCGGTACATAGCGAGCAGCGCGTCAAGTACACCAAATGGGTAGTACTTCGTTATCCTAACGCCAGTATGGCCCAGCTCGCGAACACGAGTACCGAGGCCTTTGAGGACTTTTACTTCGAAGTCTGCAATCTGGATTATGCCAAAATGGATAAAGCCCAGGATTCGCTGGCTGAGCTTATGCGCAGAACCGACAAGGTGCGTATATCCGGTCCCGGAACAGATCTTACATTCTCCATCAAGGGAATCGGGGCGGAGAAATGCTCCGGCCAGAAAAATATCCCGGACGGAGAAGTGTACAGCGCGCCTGTCCGCGATTCCGTGAATGGAACGATAAGCTATAATGCCGCTTCGATCTATAACGGGGTGACCTTCGAGAATGTGAAGTTCACATTCGAGAACGGCCGGATCGTAGAGGCTGCCAGCAATGATACCGCACGCCTGAATGAAATTCTGGATTCCGACGACGGCGCGCGCCATATTGGTGAGTTCGCCATCGGCTTCAACCCTTATATTCTGCATCCGATGAAGGATATTCTGTTCGATGAGAAAATTGCCGGCAGTCTGCACTTCACACCGGGCCAGGCTTATGATGTGACGGACAACGGCAACCGTTCGTCCATTCACTGGGACCTCGTGCTGATTCAGCGTCCTGATTACGGCGGCGGCGAAATTTACTTCGACGATGTGCTGATCCGTAAGGATGGAATTTTTGTGGTGCCGGAGCTGGAAGGTCTGAATCCGGAGAACCTGAAATAAAATAGTACAAAAGCGGTGATTCCAAAAGCACGTAATGCCTGTTTCCAAGAAACACCTTGCGTGAGTAAGCGGATTCAATGTATCATGGAATTGGTAACAAGTGAACATAAGTTTATAATCAAGTTGCGGAGGGATTCCTATGTCCAACAATGCGGCAATCGTGGATATTGCACAGACAGCAAGCCAATTTAATTCATCTATCGTTCTTCAAGCGGACAACAAGTACATTGATGTTAAGAGCATCCTGGGCTTGTTCACTACTCTGGTATCCAGCCAAAGCTACGAGCTGCATGTACATGGTACAGATGCCGAGGAAGCTAAGAAAGCCATGAGCGAAGTTTTTGCCAAACACAATTTGAATTTTACAGTAGTAGCAGAGTAATTCCAGTTTCTTCTCAGACGTCCGGCCTTGCGGCTGGGCGTCTTTGCTGTGCAGCGGGGTGATTTTGCAGGGACTTCAGCAATAACCCAAACTGAAATCTTGTATTAGGTCCTAATTTCGACTAATATTAAGAATAATAAGCAATCGCTGCTGTAACTTTTGGACATGGGGGGGAAAATGCATGACTTCATCGGATTTGCAGGAACAGCTCAATATCAAAGCAATCAATCTTCTTCAAGAAGATGCCGATAAAATTCAGAAGCTCATTGAAGTACAGATGGAGAATTTGGCAACCCGTTACTGCCCTCTCTATGAGGAAGTGCTGGATACCCAGATGTACGGCTTCTCCAGAGAGGTCGATTTTGCGGTCAGAGCGGGGCTGGTGCCGGAGCTTACAGGCAAGCAGGTGCTGAGCAAGCTGGAACGCAATTTGGCTGTGCTGTATGAGGCACTGAACAAGAAGGCTGAGGAGCGGGAGATGTAAGTCCCGGTCATCAAGTGGAAACGGCTTTGCCGTCCTTGTTAAGGACGGTTCCGTTTAATTCTTATATTTTCAACAAAACGCACATGAAGGACCCGGGGGTCGATCATGTGCGTTTTTTTTAATGGAGCTATAGGACCTCAGAAGGACTTCAGACCAGATAGAACGATACGCCGAGAATCAAGTAGACCGCCAGCAGCAGGAGACCCTCATACCAGTTGGTTGCGCCGTCCTGAATAATGGATTTGGCGATGAACACCGATACGGCAATGGCTACAATCTCAATTGTGGTGAACACAATCGACATGGTGTTGCCCATGAAATAACTGGCGAAGATCAGCACCGGAGCGACGAACAGGGCAATCTGCAGACTGCTGCCTACGGCAATCTCGACTGCGGCTCCGATCTTGTTCTTCATGGCGAGCATAATGGCTGCGCTGTGTTCAGCGGCGTTACCGATAATCGCTACGAGGAATGCACCGACGAACAGCTCGCTGAAGCCGAAGCGCTCGGTGAGCGTCTCCAGCGTTCCGACCAGCCATTCACTGACGAAGGCGACCATCACGGTGGCAAGGACGAGATAGAGGATTGAACGGTTCCGGGACCAGACTGGAGCATGCTCATTCGGCAGCTCTTCCGCCGTATCGTCCGTAACATCTGCCAGATACTTCTTGTGTGTGATCATGGAGAAGACCAGCCAGGCGAGGTAGGCGGCAATCAGCAGGCCGGCGACGACAAGACTAAGTACATTGGTGTCTTTCTCGGTGATGGAATGCGTGTTGAAGAACATGGCCGGGACGAACAAGGCGATGACCGCAACGATCATCAGCGAGCCGTTCAGACCGGCGAGTGTGACATTGAAGTTCTGAACCTTGAACTTCATGCCCCCGGCAAATATACTTAATCCGAGGACGAGCAGCAGGTTACCGATAATGGAGCCGGTCAGACTCGCTTTGACCATGTCAAACAGTCCTTCCTTGACCAGGAAGAAGGCGATGATCAGCTCGGCCGCATTGCCGAAGGTTGCGTTTAGGAACCCTCCAAGCCGCTGCCCGGCGTAGTGAGCTACACTCTCGGTGGCCCGGCCGAGGAAGCCGGCCACGAAGATGACCGAAACGGCGGATAATACGAACTGAAGGGTATGATCCCAATTCGCGTAATGCCCTATGGCGCTGAGGATAAAGCTGATGACCAGCAGCGCCGGTGAGATCCATTTTTTCAAGGTTAAGCACTCTCCAGTCTCTATATGTAGGTTGAATTCATAATCAATATACCCAAATTGTTCCTGGCTGTAAACGGGGGTGAGAGAAAGTCATTTGCTTTTTAGCCTGCTTTGGAATTACAATAATTGATAATGAGAGTAGGGGGGATATGGCATGGCAGAACAGCTTCAACTGGAATTGGGTAATATACGGATATCGAATGACGTTGTCTCAAAAATTGCCGGCCTGGCCGCGCTTGAGACTCCCGGAATTGCAGCCATGTCTGGCGGTTTGTCAGAGGGCTGGGCAAAGCGCCTGAGCGGCAAGAACGTGCAGAAGGGTGTTACTGTCGAAGTGGGCCAACTGGAAGCCGCAGTAGATCTGCGCATCATCGTACTGTACGAAACTCCGATTCATGAAGTGTGCCGCATGCTTCAGCAGAATGTCCGCGAGGCTGTGGAGAGTATGACTGGACTTCACATCGTAGAGGTCAACGTTAAGGTCGAAGGCGTAGCGTTCAAGAACGACGAGATTTCTTAAGCACAATTATATTAGGCATCCATGCAAAAGGCAGTCCGGATATATTCCGGACTGCCTTTCTACTTGGCTCAACCCTCATCTGTATGTAGGTAGCCTCTTAGCGTGCGCGTGTGCCTGCACTTCTGCTGTTGCGCACCTGTCTGACTGTAGTCACAGACTTCACGACTTCCTCCTTGGCCGGCCGGTTGGTTTCCCGTGAGATGCTGAGCATAATCCCCATACAGAGCATGGTGACGAGCAGGGAGGAGCCGCCGTAGCTGATGAAGGGCAGGGTGACCCCGGTCATCGGGATCGTTTTCGTGACACCGCCGATGTTGATGAAGGCCTGAATGGCAATCAGACCCATAATGCCGACGCCGACCAGGGTGCCGAACGGATCTGTACACCGCAGGGAGATCAGGATGCCCCTCCAGATGAAATACAGGTACAGCAGAAGGAACAACGCTGTTCCCACGAAGCCCAGCTCCTCACCGATGACGGAAAATATAAAGTCTGTATACGGATAAGGCAGGTAGTGAAGCTTCTGGATACTTTTACCGAACCCGGAGCCTTGTGTTCCGCCTTCGCCCAGGGCGATCAGGGATTGCATGATCTGATAGCCGTTGCCCGAGGGATCTTTCTCCGGGTCAAGGAAGGCTTCAATCCGGCCCTGACGGTAATCCTGCTTGATCTCAGCCTTCTCGGTGTGCGGAGACAGGGAGTCGATGGCGGTCTTGGCCCCCCAGACGAGCGCTACACCCAGAATCAGCAAGCCGATTGAGCCCATAATGTGCTTCATGCTGGCACCGCCGGCATAGACGATCAGTCCGCTGGTAGCGACAAGAATCATACAGGAGCCGAGATCCGGCTGGAGCATAATCAGTCCGGCTACGATGCCGACAATGATCATGACCGGGATATATCCTGTCCGCAAATCGCGCAGCCGCTCGCCTTTTTTGGTGATCAGGGCAGCCAGATAGAGGATTATGGAGAGTTTGGCCAGCTCGGTAGGCTGAATCCCAAAGGTGCCGATGCTCATCCAGCTCTTTGCGCCGTTAATCCCCTCTGTGGTGGCGACGAACAGCAGCAGGACGAGGGTGATCACGAAGATCGGCGCGTACCATTTCTTGAATTTGCTGTAGTGGATATTCATGACAACGAACATGATGAAGGTACCCAGCACGGCCCAGACAAATTGGCGTTTGACGAAAAAGAATGCGTTATTGCTGAACAGCTTGTTGGCCAGTGTCAGGCTGGAGCTGGAGCTGAATACCATAAGCAGGCCGAAGCCTACGAACAGCAGGGTGAGAATGAGTAACTGGAAATCGGGCGTTCCTCTTTTGGGCGGGCTGGCCTTGGAGGCCGTCTTTCCCTTCGCAGTACTCAAGCTTCCAGCAGCGCTTTCAATTCATGGATATGCTTCCGGGCTACCTCAAGCACCGGCTGAGGCACCGGAGATTCGTATTCCAGTCCGTGGGGGAATGTGGCCTTGCCCAGATAGACGGCTTCAATCGCCAGCACCGCGTCCGCCTTCTCCAGCTTCCCCTCCACAGCACGGGTATTGATGCGCAGGAAGTATTCTCCGCCGTCCTTGCGGTCTTCTATCTTGCAGTCATAAGTCGCGCGGTAGTATTCCCATTGCCATCTGATGAATCCTGCCTTGGATGCACTTTCGTCGAGATAAAGAAGGTCGCTCTTTAATCCTTCGAGACCCGTGTTCTCAAATATCATAGCGCACAACTCCCCTTAATGAAGTATAATGATTCATTTGTAATTAAAATTTGTTATTGTTCTTCCTCATGATAGTCTGTTTCCCGGGGTTGTGCAAGGTAGAACGGGCTGATCGATACCCACTTTTTTGTGTTTCTGCTACAATAAAAGAAAGTTGGCAGGCTGCGGAGCGGGCAGAGCTTACGGGCTTGTCCTGATGGTTAATCCGCAGGATGCTGCCAGAGAAGGGAATGGAGAGTTATGGAGAGGTTAGAGATCGAGGAGCTGTTCCCGGAAATGGTCAAATGGCGCCGCCATCTGCACCGTCATCCGGAGCTGTCCTATCAGGAGAAGGAGACCTCCGCTTATGTTGAAGCAAGGCTCACGGAGCTGGGGATTGAGGTCCTGCGGAGTGCAGCAGGCTACGGATTGACAGGTATACTAAAGGGCCGGGAGCCCGGGAAAACGGTAGTCCTGCGTGCCGATATGGACGCGCTGAATATTACGGAGGAGAGCGGCCGGGAATATGCTTCACAGCATCCCGGTGTCATGCATGCCTGCGGACATGACGGGCATACTGCCATGCTGCTGGCTGCGGCAGCGTATTACAGCTCCCGTAGGGAAGAGCTGAAGGGGGAGATCCGCTTTCTCTTCCAGCCGGCGGAAGAGGTCTGTCCCGGCGGTGCAGTGGGCATGATTGCGGAAGGCGTGCTTGCGGGTGCGGATGCCGTCTACGGGCTGCATCTGTGGACGCCGTTCCCGCTAGGGACGGTAGGCAGTGCGCCGGGGCCGCTGATGGCTTCGGCCGATGAGTTCTTCATTGATCTGACCGGCCGGGGCGGACACGGCGGCATGCCCCACCGCACAGCAGACAGTATTGTGGCAGGTGCGGCACTGGTCACCGGGCTGCAGACGATTGTCAGCCGCAACGTTGATCCGCTGCGTCCGGCCGTAGTCAGCGTGGGAACGATTCAAGGCGGCTCGGCCCAGAATATCATCGCCGAGCGCTGCCGGATTACGGGGACAGTGCGGGCATTCGATGAAGAGACGCGTCATCTGATCCGCCGCCGCATTGAAGAGATGGCTGCGTCCGTAGCCGCAGCCTATGGTACCGAGGCGAAGGTGGACTATCTGATGGGGTACCCGCCGCTGGTGAATGACGATACGGAGTATGAACGCTTCGCCCGTGTTGCCCCTAAGGCGCTGGGTACAGATGCCGATGTGATGCTGATGGAAAAGATTATGCCGGCGGAGGACTTTTCCTATTATGTTCAGGAGATTCCCGGCTGTTTCATCTTTGTCGGTGCGGGCAATGCGGCCAAGGATGCCGTCTATCCGCATCATCACAGCAAATTTGATTTCGATGAGGATGCCATGCTCAATGGCGCGAAGCTGCTGATCGCTATGGCCGACTCCTGCCTGAATGAGCCATTATCCGTATAAATGTTACCGCTCCAGGAAAAACTACTCTCAAATGCCATGGTAACGTGGACAGGAGGGTTCATTCTGAAGACAGTCAAAGAAGTGATGACCGCGCAGCCGGTGTCGGTTACTCTGCTGGACAATATCTATGAGGTTGCCGTCGCTATGAGAGATAGCGGGACAGGCTTCATTCCTGTGGTAGATCCGGCTGACGGGGCAACGCTGATTGGTGTGATTACGGACCGCGATCTGGTCATCCGCGGGTACGCGGCCAAGCATCCCGGCTCAACCGCCGTGGAGACAGTCATGAGCCGGGAGGTCCTCTCCGTTCAGGAGTCCGCCTCCGTGGAGGAAGCGGCAGAGCTGATGGCATCGGCGCAGATCCGGCGCATTCCGGTGATGCAGGGCAAGAAGCTGACCGGAGTAGTCTCCTTAGGTGATTTGGCAGACAAGAGAATGTTCGCAGATGAGGCTGCTGAGGCGCTCCATGAAATCTCGCAGCGCCAGCAGCTGCATTAATAGAATGACGAATGGCTCATATCCGTTAGGCGGAGGTGGGCTTTTTCGTTGTAGGGAGAGATGCGGGCGCTGGTGAGCCATTAAGTAACATTAACAGCTTGAACCACTATCACACACAAGGAGGGAACAGGATGAGCGGAGCAGGGGCGGGGCCATGTATCATACGGAATGACCGGACGATTCTGCTGGACTGCGGACATCCGGGATTTGAGGAGGCGCGGGCGGTTCTGAGCGGATTTGCTGAGCTTGTCAAAAGTCCTCCAGCCTATCACACTTACCGGCTCACGCCGTTGTCCCTATGGAACGCCGCAGCCGGGGGACAGACAGCGGCAGAGGTCATTGAAGGACTCCGCAGGCTGTCCAGGTGGGGCATTCCTTCCGAAGTGGAGGGGGAGATGGAACTGCTGATGTCCCGTTACGGAAGCTTGCACCTGCATGCGGATGAGAGTGATTCACAGCTTGTTAGGTTAACCGCTGACCGGGTGAGTATGCTGGATGAACTGGATGACTCTCAGGAACTGAAGGAGCTGGGCCTGCGCCGGGCCGGGGAGCTGCATAGCCATTGTCCGAAGATGAACCGGGGCCTGTTGAAGCAGGAGTTGACCAGGCTGGGTTATCCTGTTCTTGATTATGCCGGTTACCGGGACGGGCAGAAGCTGAAGTTAGCCTGGCGGGGATCTTTAGGGGGAAATGGCGAAGAGAGCAGCTCCGAATTCAGGCTACGGGATTATCAACGGGAGGCTGTCCGCCAATTTCAGGGGACCGGAGGACATGGCGGCAGCGGTGTGGTCGTGCTACCCTGCGGGGCAGGCAAGACAGTTGTCGGTCTTGCAGTATTAGAGCAGCTGCAGTGTGAGACGCTGATCCTTACTTCGAGCACGACTTCTGTAGAACAGTGGCGCGGGGAGCTGCTGCTGCGGACCACGCTGAGCGAAGATGAGGTCGGGGAATACACGGGAGAGCACCGGGAGGTACGGCCTGTAACCGTTGCAACCTATCAGATGCTGACCCACAGGCGCTCCAAGGGAGGAGCGTTTGTCCACATGAATCTGTTCCATGAACGGAACTGGGGGCTGATTATCTATGACGAGGTCCATCTGCTTCCGGCACCTGTCTTTCGGGCGACCGCAGATATTCAGGCTACGCGGCGGCTGGGGCTGACAGCAACGCTGGTCCGGGAGGACGGACGGGAGGGGGATGTATTCTCCCTGATCGGCCCGAGATGTTATGACCTGCCCTGGAAGGTGCTGGAGCGGCAGGGGTGGATTGCGGCTGTCGATTGCATCGAGGTCATCGTCCCGATGAACCAGAAGCTGCGGCAGCAGTATATGTATGCCGGGGCGAAGGAGCAGTTCCGGCTGGCGGCGGGCAACCAGGCCAAGGCGCAGGCTGCAGCGCAGATTGCAGCGGCGCATCCCGCAGCGGCGATACTGGTGATCGGCCAGTATCTGGACCAGTTAGAGCAGTTGGCAGAGGCGCTTGCGGCCCCGCTGATCACAGGGAAGACTCCACAGAAGGAACGGAACGCGCTCTACGCTGCGTTCAATGAAGGCAAGCTGCCGGTGCTGATTGTCTCCAAGGTAGCGAACTTTGCCGTGAATCTGCCGGATGCCTCGGTGGCAATTGAGGTATCCGGCGCCTTCGGTTCCCGCCAGGAGGAGGCTCAGCGGTTGGGGCGCATTCTTCGTCCGAAGCCGGGGGATAACCGGGCGTATTTCTACACGCTGGTCACGGGAGACAGCCGGGAGCAGGACTTCGCCCTGCGCCGCCGGATGTTTCTGACTGAGCAAGGCTACGAATACGGGGTCCGGATGCTGGACCCGGCGGAAGGAGCTGTTCTCTGATGGAACTGGAACCGGCAGATGATATTAGCAGACTGTCTTCGGACGCCTGTGAAGTACTGCTGCGGATAGCGGCAGAGCATGCGGCTTCGCCATGTACAGCGGATTCTGTAGAGCGTCTGCGGCCTGAACTCCTGTGCAGGGCCGAGCAGATGCTGGCCCTGAAGGAACTGCTTCACACAGGGATGCTGGAGCTGCGGCAAAAGGTATGGGGCGAGCGGCTGTATCAGATTCCGCAGCAGCAGTATCCCTTGATCCTGAGGAGCTTCTGGGCGGACTGCCCGCAGGAACAGGTGGAGGGGGCAGTCCAGGTTAAGCATGCGGCGTGTTCAGAGCTGGCAGGGGAGATATTTCAAGGCCTGCTGTTCATAGCCCAGGAAGGTCTGCCTCTGACATCTAAGGGAGTGATACATAAGAAGCAGCTTAGCCGGTTAGCCGGAAGGTTGTCCATACCTGAGGAGTATCTGGCCTTGCTTGAGTCCTCCGCAGGTCACCAGAGCTATCCGCTGCCGGTTACATTAATCATTGATCTGCTGAGCGTACTAGGGTTGATTACCCGCGACAACAGCGGGTATGTAGTAGACAGACCAATGCTGCAACGCTGGTTGGCTCTTACCGCACAAGAGATGACGGATACGCTCTATACCTTGATCATCAGCCGTTATGGTGCTCCGCTGCCTGAAGAGCAGCATTTCAGACACTTGCTTTCGGTAACGGAGTTTTGGCCGGACAAGTGGTTTGCAGTAGCGCCTGTTCTAAGCTGGATGAGACAGAATGGTCTTGCCGGGGAGCAGCTTGTACCGGAAACGGCAGGGTCTGACTCAGATTCAGACTCAGAGCTTAAACAGGCAGCACATGCCTGGATTTGCCTTCTGGCCGCCTTTGGCTGGTGTGAGCTGGGATTTTCAGCGGAAGGGGAGGCGTGCTTCCGCTGGAAGGCAGTGAAACCGAAGCTAACGGAATGTAGTCTAGGAACAACCCTGCAGCATCAAGAGGGGGGAGAGGAAGCAGACAGTGTCCCGGAAACAGCTAGTAGCAACCCAACCATGTCCGCCAATAGCCAAGGAATTCTAGACAGCGCCGCCGAAGCCCAAGATACCGTCCTCAGCCCGCAGAGCCCCGTAGCAGCTGAAGCCGCGCGGAGTTCCCTGCCGCAAGCACTGGCTTCTGCATCCCCCGGTTTCATTGTCCAGCCGGATTTTGAGGTGCTGGTTCCGCCGGAGGTCTCTTATACGGTGCGTTGGACCTTGGCCGGGTGTGCGGAGCTAATACATCACGAGGATCTCTGGAGCTTCCGGTTGACCCGGGAGCGGCTGGAGGCGGCAGCGGACCAGGGCTTCGCTCCGGGTGAGGTGATCTCCTGGCTGAACGCCCATGCCGCCGGAGGATTGCCGGAGCAGGCCCTACTGGCGCTCCGGCAGTGGGCCAGAGCGATCGGGCGGACTGAGCTGGCGGAGGTTCTTCTGCTGTCCTGCGCCGGAGAGCAGGAGAGCGAGATAATCGCCGCCCATCCCCGGCTGCAGGATATTGTTACCCGGATCGGCCCGCTCCACTTCATCGTCCGGCCGGAGGCTGCCGGGCAGCTGCGCAAGGAGCTTGCCGCCGCCGGTCTGGCGCCGTCCGTAAGGGCAAGGGAACTGAACGGGCCTGCCCCCTATCCCCAGCTGTTTGAATTGTCCGGGTCAGGGCAGCGTTACGTGCTTCCTGCCGCAGCCGGGGAACGGGGCCTGCTGGGAACGGGACCGTCCCCGAAGCTCCTGCCGCTGGACAGCAGCGGCCCCCCTATGCTGGAGCTGCCGGGTGAGGAGGCCGTGCCGCAGATGTGGTTCAACCAGTGGAGGCAGTATCATGTCACCACAGCGCAAAAGGTAATGGAGCAGGCCCTAAGCTGGGGAATCAAGGTCCGGCTCTCTTACGGGGGCAAGGCGGCGGATTTCATTCCAGAGCGGATCAACGGACGTCCATGGAAGGTGCGGGGCATTCTGCTGCTTCCGGGGACGGAGACGGCAGAGGAGATAGAGCTCGCAGCGGAAGACTGGCAGGAAATTCAGCTGCTGCATCCGCTCAGGTACAGAAATTCTTCTTCTGCTGAGGCGGGCGGATATGTTATGATAAGGTAGTCTATCGCTGCGGTAGAACATTAAATGCAGAAAAGAGTTGAAGTTCATGAGCGTAGCGGAATTAAATACGGTCGATATGGCCGAAGTGCTGACATACGCCTATGAATTAGGCGATATGATTAATCAATCCGCAGAAGTGTCGGATTACCTATACTGGAAGGGACAGGTGGATAACCATCCCGAAATCCAGGCCATGATCAAACGGCTGCAAGGCAAGAAGGAGCTGTTTGACGAGACACAGCGGTTTGGTCATTTTCACCCGAACTATCACTCGGCCAAGGATGAGGTTGAGGCTGTAGAGCGGGAACTGGAGCAGTTCGAAGCGGTGGTCCGGTTCAAGAATGCTGAGAAGACGCTGGATGATATTCTTCATTCCATGTCTGAGGCGATCGCATTCTCGGTCTCGGACAGCATTAAGGTTCCCGGTAACGACCCGTCCCCCAAAGGCGGATGCGGCAGCGGCGGCAAATGTTCCTGCGGATAAGCTGACCCGTAAGGAGATAGAGAAAGAGAGGCGGAGGAGCTTATGTTTGCGGAACGGACAGGTTATATTGTATGGGTTAGCGACGTCAAGGCGGCGCGCAACCTGGAGAAGTACGGCACACTGCACTACGTTTCCCGTAAAATGCACTATGCGGTAATGTACGTCAATGCGGAGCGCGCCGAGGAAGTCATGAAGAATGTCCGCAGACTTTCATATGTGCGCAAGATTGAGCGTTCGTACCGCAATGAACTGAAGACGGAATATACCAGCAACGGACCGGACAAGTCCAAGTACTACGGTCTGTAGTTCAGGGATAAAGGTTATTTAGACAGACGCCGCTGGCGTCTGTTTTTTTAGAAATAGAAGGATAATGTATAGGTTACACGCTATACATTATCCTTCTATTTCTCGCCGAAACGGTACCGTCCTATTAAAGGACGGCAAAGCCGTTTCCACTTGAGGGGGACCAGCAATGAACAAAGAGGAACAGGTCTTAACCGCCTTCCGGGAATTATTCAATAAGATGAACTGGCTGAACAAGTCGAAGATGGAGATTAGTCTTAAGGGCAATAAACCCTCCGAGGTGCACTGTATTGAATACATCGGAACACATGCAGACGCGAACGTGACCAAGCTTGCAGAGGCCTTGTACATGACTAGGGGGGCGATCAGCAAGATTACACGGAAGCTCCTGCACAAGGGGCTTATCGAGAGCTACCAGAAACCGGACAATCAGAAGGAAATCTATTTCAGACTTACTGTTCAAGGGATGGCTGTATATCAGATCCATGACGAATTGCACCGTGAGTTCCGGGAGCGGGACAGACCTGTGTTTGAGCAGGTGACCGACAGCCAGTATGCCGGTATGCTCAGCTTCATGGAGAAGTACAATAGGCACTTGGATGAAGAGATTAAGAAGCAGGAGCTGGAGGACGGCACGGAAGAAGATTGATTCCCCTATATACTTTAGGCATAATAGTTCAGGCAGAGCTACCTTCACCCGGCAGGGTGTTTTTTTATGCTTGATATTTTGTTTCCTCGGAATCAAAAGTGTGTTAGGATGATATTGTTTCTTAGGAAACAAATAATAAACTCTAAGGAGAGAAGATACATGTCCACATTCAGACCTGCTCACCATCAAGATCAATCTTCAGAACCAAAAGTAGATAAACACGCGCTTATATTCGGTCTAATCTCAGTATTTTTATGCGGAATAGGCTTCAGCATCATAGCTCCTGTGGTTCCGTTTCTTGTCCAGCCTTACATTAGCGATCCCGGAAAACAAGCGGTGATGGTTACCCTGCTGACTTCAGCGTATGCGGCCTGCCTGTTCTGCGCGGCGCCTGTGCTGGGTGCGCTGAGTGATAAATACGGACGACGTCCGCTGCTTCTGCTATGCTTGCTGGGTTCTGCTGCCGGTTACTTCATATTTGGCCTTGGAGGGGCTTTATGGGTGCTGTTCGCCGGGCGGATCATTGAAGGGATCACAGGCGGGAGCATCGGTACAATCTTCGCTTATTTTGCAGACATTCTTCCGCCGGAGCAACGGACCAAGTACTTCGGCTGGGTGAGCGCGGTGGTAGGGGCGGGAACTATTATCGGTCCGTCTATGGGCGGGCTGCTGGCAAAGTTCGGGTATTCGGTGCCCATGTATGCTGGCGCAGCCGTAACACTACTGAATGTGGGTTATGGCTTCCTGTTCATGCCGGAGAGTCTTGAGAAAAGTAAGAGACTGAAGGTAATCCCCTTAGTCAGGCTGAATCCCTTCTCGCAGCTTGCGAACCTGCTGTCCATGAAGAACCTTAACAGGCTGTTTGTCTCCGCGTTCCTGCTGTGGATACCGAATGGATCATTCCAGGCTATTTTTTCACAGTTCACGCTGGATAATTTCAGCTGGAAGCCGGTTATCATTGGAGTGATGTTCTCCATCATGGGCTTGCAGGATATCCTGTCCCAAGGATTCATTATGCCGAAGCTTTTGAAAAGATACACTGACAGGCAAATAGCCCTCCTTGGAATGGTCTCGGAAATTGTTGGCTACGTCCTGTTTGCGTTGTCGGCCTTGCTCGCCTTTTATCCTCTTTTTATCGCAGGGATGTTTATCTTCGGCTTCGGCGATTCGGTCTTCGGGCCTTCGTTCAACGGAATGCTGTCCAAATCTGCCGCTGCGGGCGAGCAGGGACGGGTTCAAGGGGGCAGTCAATCGATTCAGGCACTGGCGAGAATGATTGGGCCTCTGGTTGGAGGACAGCTCTACGTGTTACTGGGACCGGCTGCACCGGCATTCATGGGGGTGATCCTCATTGGAGCGGCGATCCCTGTGCTCTATACGATTAACCGGGCGGGAGTATTGTCGAAATAAGTCGTTAATGACAAAAAAATGCGCAGAAGGCAATGCCCCGTCCCGAAGTTTATCCCTGCTTAATAATTCCAATCTATGCTGAAGAGAAGTTATTGAATTCACGAAGACAAGTATACGGGGGATTAGATGAATAAGACAGGGACCCTGTCCCGCAAGCTTGCGGCCCTGCCGCAATATCTTAGGTATATGAGCGGGAGATTCAGGGATGAGGTTCAGGAGCTGGGCAGATTAGCTGTGCTACTTGATATTATGGAGCATGAATTGCTGGATACGTATTTTCAGCCCATTCTGCATTTGCGGACCGGGGAGACACTGGGACATGAGGCGCTGAACCGGCCGCCCGCTTCGCCGCAGTTTCCGAGCACGGAGCATTTTTATGATTTTGCGGGGCGGACGGATCAGATGTTCCGCTTTGAGCAGTATTGCCGGAGAATGTCGCTATCCCGGTACATGGAGCGGCTGCCGGAGGCAGAGGCCGGGAACGGGAAGCTGCTGTTCGTGAATGCGCAGCCCGGTGTGCTGTATGACCCCCGCCACAAGAGCGGAGAGACCCTGGCCTATCTGAAGGAGCTGGGGCTCGCGCCGGAGCGGATCGTCTTCGAGCTGACAGAGCGTCAGGCGGTGCTGGATTATGTCCGGTTTGAAAAGGTGCTGTCCCATTACCGGGAGCAGGGCTTCCGCATTGCAGTGGATGATGCCGGCTCCGGCTACAACAGTCTCAAGACGCTGGTCTATCTGAAGCCGGAATTCATCAAGCTGGACAAGTCCCTGATCAGGGGAATCCATACCAGCCGGGAGCAGCAGGAACTGCTGGGACTGGTCCGGGAATATGCTGACCGTGCCTCTACCCGGGTGATCGCCGAGGGGATTGAGACTGCGCCCGAGCTGCATTTTTTACAGATGGCGGGTGTGGAATATGGTCAGGGCTACGCGCTCGGAAGACCGGCTCATCGGCCTGAGCGTGGAGCGCTTTCGTCTCCGGTGCTCCAGTATCCAGTCAAGGGAGGGTGTAAGCATGTTTCTGCAGATCGGTGAAATCGCTGAACAAATCCCGGACATTTCGATTCATCACAAATGCGGGTTTGTGGACCAGATTTTCAAAAGCAATCCCCAGCTCCAAGGCGTAGCCGTAACGGAAAACGGGCGGACTGCCGGATTAATTATGAGGATCAGCTTTTATCAGAAAATAGGTACGCTGTACGGGTATACGCTCTATATGGGCAGACCTGTGGAACTGGTGATGGACAAAAATCCGCTGGTGGTAGACTATAACACGCCGATTATTGAGGTAAGCAGGCAGGCGATGTCGAGGCAGGAAGAGAATCTGTACGACTATGTGATCGTGACTCATGAGAAGGCCCTGTTCGGAGCGGTTAGCGTACGGGATCTGCTGCTTAACTTCGCGGAGATTCAGGCGGTGGCCGCCAGCTTCCTGAATCCGTTAACAGGGCTCCCGGGGAATATCAGCATTACTGAGTGGATGGTGAAGACGCTGCTGCAGGATGAATTCAGTGTACTCTACATCGATCTTGACCATTTCAAGGCGTACAACGACACCTACGGTTTCAAGGAAGGCGACCGTATGATTCAGTCCACTGCGGAGCTGCTGAAGCATGAGGCGCTGCGGATGAACGGATTCCTGGGGCACATCGGCGGGGATGATTTTATTATTTTTATCAGCGATTATCACTACGAGGAATGCTGCAGAAGCATCATCGCGGCGTTCGATACGGCGGTTAAGGATTTCTATCATGCCGGACATCTGGCCCAGAAATATGTGCTGACCGAGAGCCGTTCGGGACAACTGGAGGAGATCCCGCTGGTCTCGATCTCGATTGCCGTGGTTACGAACCGCAGCCGCCGGTTTGCTTCCATTGAGGAGCTGTCTGTAGAGGCGGCCCGCTTCAAAAAAAGCTGCAAAATGATCAGAGGCAGCAGCTATGTCGATGACAGCGATATCAGTATGCACCGGACGGGCAGCTGAGGTTTCGCCATGTAACTCTCCCGGGGATGGCGGTATGCTTGAACAACGGTCGTCAATGCGGTAAGATTGACAACAATAAGAGCATGCCAAGACCCTTTTTACGTGGAGTGTGATGACTATGCAGGGCAAGGGGATGGACTGGTGGGGGGTGCACGAACCCTTCCATATCATGCTGAATAACTACGGGATTGCCGACATCGTGCTGACCCGGCATGCCAAGAGCCGTTATGCGGACTGGGTAGCTGCTGAGGACAGCGGAAATGTGGAGGTGACCGCCTGGATCTGGCAGGCCCTGAAGCAGAACCGGCTGAGGCCTTACTCGAACAGTGATTATAATGCCTATCTGATCGATAATGATACGGTGATCGTGGTTGATTTCAGGCAGCTTGAGGGCGTCACGGCCCTCTCCGGAGAGCCGCTGTATGTCATGGTAATCGTATCTTTTCTGGGCAAAATATCGGTGACTCCGCAGCTCCGGGATCTCAAGCGATACTATTCCTGGCTGCGACATTCCCGGCGCATGAAGCTGTCCAAGAAACGCCGCAGGCGCAAGTAAGGTACTTTGAACGAGGGAGGCATGCGGCTTAGGGCTGCGTGCCTTTTTGCTCTACAACTGTAATTAGCGAAGGAGCCAGTAACGTATGAATTTTCATCAGCTTCATATTTTCTATACCGTGTCTGAACGGGGAAGCTTCTCGGCGGCGGCACAGACTCTGCATATGACCCAGCCTGCGGTGACGATGCAGATTCAGGCGCTGGAGGACTATTTCGGAACCAAGCTGTTCGACCGCTCCACCAAAAAAATCATACTCACCGAGGCTGGCCTGACACTGATGCCGTTCGCGGTGCGCAGCATGCAGCTGATGCGGGAGACGGATCAGGCGATGTCAGCCTTCACCCAAATGCTGGAGGGCCGCTTGATGCTCGGAGCCAGCCTGACCATCGGCGAATATGTGCTTCCCCGCCTGCTGGGGCCCTTCGGCAAGGAATATCCGAATATCTCGATTATGATGAAGGTGATGAACACTTCACAGATTATGGATGAGATTCATAAGCATCAGCTCAATTTCGGGCTGATTGAAGCACCGGTCTCCCATCCGGACATGGTAATTGAACCGGTAATGGGCGATGAGCTGAAGCTGATCGTGCCCCATGAGCATCCGCTGGCGGGTCAGTCGGAAGTGACGCTGGCGCAGGCACTCGCCTATCCGTTCGTGCTGCGTGAGCGCGGCTCGGGCACACGGCGGGTGATGGAGGAGCAGTTTGAGGCTAACGGACTTGATCCTGCGGCGATGCAGATTGTGATGGAGCTGGGCAGTACCGGGGCGGTGAAGTCGGCGGTAGAGGCGGGGCTGGGGATTACGATCATCTCGACCTCCTCGGTCAAGCATGAAGTGGCGCTCGGCCTGCTGAAAATTGTCAACCTGACGGATGCCTCTTTCAAGCGGCAATTCTATGCCATTCATCTGAAATCGACCTTGCTGCCGATCTCGGCGGTAACCTTCCTGAGCTTCCTGCGCCAGCATGCCGGCGGACAGTAACAGATAGGAACAACTGCGTATATGTATAGGAAAGCGCATGAACTTAATTGAAAGAACGGAGGCATTCCATGACAGAAAACAAAAGTTATAACGGTAAATCTGAGGCAGAGCTAGTTACAGCGGGTCTTGCTGAACCAGCCGGCAGATGCGACCTTCACACCCATACCCAGGCCTCAGACGGCATGCAGCCGCCTGCTGAGAATGTACGGCTTGGCTATGAGGCCGGATTGGCAGCGGTAGCCATTACTGACCATGATACAGTCAGCGGTGTAGCTGAAGCGCTGGAAGCAGGCAAGCAGTACGGGATTACTGTGGTTCCCGGTGTTGAGATCAGCACACGGCAGGGCGGCAAGGAGATCCATGTCCTCGGTTACTATATTGACATAGAGCAGGAACTGCTGTTGTCCCGCCTGGAGGAGCAACGGGGAACCCGGCTTGGGCGGAATGAAGCAATTCTGGAGAAGCTGCGCGGACTGGGCATTGCGATCACCCTGGAGCAGGTAGTAGCAGGGCTGGGCCGGGAGCTGAAGCCTGATGAGAGCATCGGCCGGCCGCACATCGCGGATGAGCTGGTGCGGCTGGGTGCAGCCGTGGATATGCGGGATGCCTTCGACAAGTATCTGGGCGAAGGGGCGGCGGCTTTTGTCTCGCCTCCGCGCATTACACCGGGGACAGCCTGCGAGTGGATTCGTGAAGCAGGCGGTGCAGCGGTGCTTGCGCATCCGGGAATCTACGGGGATGACGCTCTGGTGCGCAGTATCGTGGAGCAATGTGATCTGGACGGCATCGAAGTATATCATTCCGACCATGGACCGGCAGAGCATGAGCGCTACCTTGTGCTGGCTGCGGAATTTGGCCTCCGGGTAACCGGCGGCTCCGATTTCCATGGTGCACGGCAGGGTGTTGTTTTCCACGGGGATATCGGCAGTGTAAGTGTGCCTGCCGCTGTGCTGGAGCAGCTTAAGGCTGCTAGAGGCTGACCGCAGGACACAAGAAATAAGACACAAGACACAAGACACAAGACACAAGACCAAAAAACCTCCGACCCTTAGCGCAGGCGCTACAGGACGGAGGTTTTTTGGTAGGAGCAATCCTTAATGTTAGTAAAGCGCATGATCAGTAAGAGGAAACCACCTGCTACGCATACAATTGGCCCACGCGCCTTGAGCGAACCCATTGTATGCTGTTTTCCGCATACAATTGGCCCATGCGCCTTGAGCGAGCCTGATGTATGCTGTTTTCCGCACACATTTGGCCCATGCGCCTTGAGCGAACCCATTGCTGTTCGGTTTTCTGCATACAATGTGCAAATTACCTTTGCGCGAGCCCAATGTGGTTGCACATTTAACTGGAGCCCTAACTCCGCAGCACATTCGGCAGCTGCTTGATCCGCTCTTCATCCGGCGTGACGAACAGTGTGCGCTGATGATCGTAGATGACGAAGCCCGGCTTGGCTCCGCTTGGTTTGCGTACGTAACGGATCAGGGTGCAGTCCACCGGCACGCTGCTGGATTGCTTGGCCTGGCTGAAGTAGGCGGCGAGCTGGGCGGCTTCCTCCAGGGTGGCATCGCCGAACTCCTCACTGCGGATGACCACGTGCGAGCCGGGAATATCCTTGGTATGCAGCCAGGTATCGTTCGGTGAAGCGAGCCGGTTGGTGACATATTCGTTCTGCAGATTGTTTTTGCCGACATAGATGTCCACCCCTTCAGAGGAAGTGAATACCTGCAGCGTGGGTCTGGCAGCCTTCTTTTTCTTCTTGCCTTTCTTGCTGCGGTCGCGTAAGTAGCCTTGGCCGACCAGCTCATCACGGATCTCCTCGATGTCATTCAGTGAGGCATGGGCCAATTGCTGGAGCAGAAGTTCCATATAGGCGATCTCTTCGTGTGTCTTCTGGACCTGCTCGCCGATTACCCGCAGGCTGTTCTTGTACTTGTTATATTTCTTGAAATACCGCTGCGCATTGTCCGTAGGGCTTAGCAGCGGATCAAGCGGAACGGTAATCTCTGCCTGATTCTCATCATAGTAGTTTACTAGTTTTGCTTGCTTGTCGCCTTTGTTCACGGTGTGCAGGGAAGCGAACAGCAGCTCGCCCCAGATGCGGAACTGGTCTGCATCCTCGGCTTCGTTCAGATCCTTTTGCAGGTTGGCCAGCTTCTTGATGTTCTTGCTGCGCTCGTTGCTGAGGAAGCGGATCAGGTCGCTGACCCGCTGCTTAACGGTGTCCTTCTCCGCCTTGTCCCCATAATAATCCTCCAGGCACAGGCTTATGGAGCTGTAATGCTTCACATTCCCGCTCATCAGCTTCAGCGGAATGGCCGAGAAGACCGGCTTGCTCTTGGCGTTCCAGCCAGTGACCGGAGCGAATTCCTGCTTGCTGACCGGCTCCATGACGGATTGGAAGGCGTTCCAGAGCTGTTCGGGCATATCCATCACGCTGCTGAAATCCTCAGCTTCTCCGCCTATCTCCTTGTACCGGTGGAGGATCTCCCCGGCGATCAGCGGACTCAGGCCGCTGAAGGCGTGGACCAGCCAGCCGGCCGGATCGGCTGAAGGGGCAGGGCCGCCGGAGCCGTCAGCCTGCGGGGCCTCAAGCGAGGCCAGCAATGCTGCGATCTCGCCCTCGATCATATCCTCCTCCGGCTCCTGCGGATGCTCGGCGGCGTAGCGGGCCGCTTCCTCTGCTGAGGCCAGCAGGGTCAGGAAATCGGACTGGCTGATCTGCAGGGGATTCAGCTTATGCTGCTGCGGCGGCTGGGTATAAGCCGCACCCGGCATAACGACCCGGTAGCTGCTGATCGAAGGTGTGACATGATGAATGCCGTCGATAATCGTCCCCGTGGCCAGCTCGGTCAGAATGATGTTGCTGTGGCGTCCCATCAGCTCGATGATGATTTTTTTAGCGGAGACATCTCCCAGCTCATCCCGGGTTCTGACGGTGATATGAATAATCCGCTCAAGTCCCACCTGGGTAATGCTCTCGATGGTGCCGCCTTCACAATGCTTGCGCATCAGCATGCAGAACATCGGTGCTTCCGCCGGGTTGATGCTGCTTCTCTCGGTCAGGTGCAGCCGGGGGTAGGTCGGGTTTGCCGACAGCAGCAGCTTGCCGCCGCCGCCCGCACCGCGCAGGGTGAAGATGAGGTCATGTGTGCTGGGTTGATATATTTTGCCGATGCGTGCACCGATGAAGGGCTGAAGCTCATGCACGATCGCTTGGGTAACAATGCCGTCTAATGCCATGATAAAGTTCTCCTGTCGCCTGATAATGAAGTACTCCCTCTATGATGCCACACTTTTACCGGTTCGCGCAAAAGGAGAAAACTAGATGCGGTGATATTTTGGGACGACCATGAATACACTTGGACATGAACAGGTGGAAAAGCTGTGCGCCGCCGGAAGTCAAGAAACGACCGGGAGGGGAAAGATTAGTTATGGAACAAAAAAGCTGGCACCGGCTCGGTGCAGAGGAGCTGCAGGAGATGTTCGGCGTTCAGCCGGGAACGGGGCTAAGCGCCGAGGACGCCGCCGCAAGACGCAAAGAGAGCGGGTACAATGAGCTGTCTGAGGGCAAGAGGGTATCACCTTTTACGCTGCTGCTCAATCAGTTCAAGGATTTCATGGTACTGGTGCTGATGGGGGCGACCCTGGTATCCGGCCTGCTCGGCGAATATTTAGACGCCATTACGATTATCGCAATTATTCTGCTTAATGGGGTACTCGGATTCGTGCAGGAGTTCCGCGCCGAGCGTTCGTTAAGAGCACTGAAGCAGCTCTCTGCGCCTACGGCCAAAGTGATGCGCGGCGGGAAGCAGGAGGTGCTACCCGCCAGAATGCTGGTCCCCGGAGATATAGTTCTTCTGGAGAGCGGGGACCGGATACCTGCAGATGTCCGCTGGCTGCAGTGCAGCAGCATCTATGCCGAAGAGTCGGCGCTGACAGGGGAGTCGCTGCCGGTCTCCAAGCATGCCTCGGCGATCTATGCCGAAGACATCCCGCTGGGCGATCAGAAGAATATCGGCTTCATGGGTACGATGGTGACCCGGGGAACCGGCCGGGCCGTGGTCATCCGCACCGGTATGGCTACCGAGATGGGCAAGATTGCCGACCTGATCCAGAATACCGAATCCCAGGAGACTCCACTGCAGCACCGCCTGGAGCAGCTCGGCAAGATTCTGATCTACGTCTCACTGGGACTGACCATTGTTGTGGTCCTGGCAGGAATTATGCATGGTCAGCCGGCAACGGCGATGTTCCTGGCCGGGGTGAGTCTGGCGGTGGCAGCTATTCCCGAAGGACTTCCGGCCATTGTGACGATTGCGCTCGCACTGGGTGTCCAGCGGATGATCAAGCGCAAGGCGATTGTCCGCAAGCTGCCTTCGGTAGAGACGCTCGGCTGCGCCTCCGTGATTTGCTCGGATAAGACAGGAACTCTGACGCAGAACAAAATGACCGTCACCCAGCTCTGGAACGCCGGACGGACCCTTGAGGTATCAGGGGAAGGCTATGCCCCGGTAGGCAGTGTGCTCCAGAAGGGCCGGCCCGTTGATCTGAAGAATGACCAGAGTCTCCGGCGCATGCTTCAGGTGGGTGCATTATGCAGCAACGCAGAGATTTATGAGAGCTTCCCCGATACGCGCAGCAAAAAGAAAGGCAAAGGCGCAGAAGCGGATAAGGCGGCTAACGCCCAGCCGGTCTGGGAACTGAAGGGCGATCCTACGGAAGGTGCACTGGTCGCTTTGTCTGCCAAAATGGGACTAACTGCCCAGGCACTTGCCGTAACCTTTACCCGGGAGACGGAGTTTCCGTTCGATTCCGAACGCAAGCTGATGTCGGTGGTTGTGAATCACCCCGGCGGCCGGATGATCTGCACCAAAGGCGCACCCGATGTGCTCTTGAATTGCTGCACGTATATGCTGTGGGAGGGCGGAGTCGTGCCCTGCACGCCGACCTTGCGCCAGAAGGTGCTGGATGCTAATGAACAGATGGCTTCCGGCGCGCTGCGTGTGCTCGGGATGGCTTACCGCGATCTGCGGAGCGGTGAAACGGCCGGCAGCGAGAAGGAAGCGGAGAGCCAGCTTGTCTTCGTGGGTCTGGCCGGGATGATCGATCCGCCGCGCAAGGAAGTACGCGATGCAATCAGCGTGACCCGCCGGGCAGGCATCAAGACAGTCATGATTACTGGCGACCATGGGACAACGGCAGAGGCTATTGCCCATCAACTCGGCATTCTGCAGCGCGGCGGTACGGTCCTGACCGGCAGCCAGCTTAGCCGGATGGACGATGATGCACTGGATAAGGTCTCCGATAATGTCTTCGTCTATGCCAGGGTATCTCCGGAGCATAAGCTGCGGATCGTCAAGTCGCTGCAGCGCCACGGCCATGTCGTAGCGATGACCGGCGATGGAGTAAACGATGCGCCTGCAATTAAGGCCGCAGATATCGGGATCTCGATGGGAATCACCGGCACGGATGTGACGAAGGAGGCTTCGGCCCTGGTCCTTGGAGACGATAACTTCTCGACCATCGTGGCTGCCATTGAAGAGGGGCGGAATATCTACGAGAATATCCGCAAGTTCATCCGGTATCTGCTGGCCTCGAATGTCGGCGAGATTCTGACCATGTTCTTCGCCATGATGCTTGGGTTGCCGCTGCCGCTGGTGCCGATCCAGATTCTGTGGGTTAATCTGGTTACAGACGGCTTGCCTGCAATGGCGTTGGGCGTAGACCAGCCGGAGAAGGATCTGATGGAGCACAAGCCGCGCGGTGCGAAAGAAAACATCTTTGCCCGGCGGTTAGGCTGGAAGATTGTCAGCCGCGGGCTGCTGATCGGCCTCTGTACGCTGGCCGCTTTCTGGCTCACGCTGCGGATTGATCCAGGCAGTGCGCAGCAGTTAATCCGCGCGCAGTCGGTTGCTTTTGCTACCCTTGTGATGGCCCAGCTCATTCATGTGTTCGACTGCCGCAGCTCGCGCTCGGTCTTCTACCGGAATCCGTTCCAGAACAGATATCTGGTCCTGGCGGTCCTGTCCTCTGTACTCTTAATGCTGGCTGTTATGTATCTGCCCGTGCTTCAGCCGGTGTTCAAGACTGTTCCGCTCAGCTTCCGTGAATGGTGCCTGGTGCTGGTGATGGCCGGAATCCCGACCTTCCTGATGGGAGCGGGCAGCGTCTGGGGCGGCAAGAAGAATCGCAGCCGCAGCGGCGGACGCCAGATGATAAAAAGTACAAAGTTTTCAGCATAAAATCAATAGCGTCACCCGACTCCTATAAGGTATGCTGGTTTCACTGAGAAGCTTGGTTTATGATGAATCAGGAATGTGGAAATAGCTGATCTTACTTATTAGGAGTGGACCTGACAATGGAATTTACTAAAATGCACGGTTTGGGCAATGATTTTATTATCGTATTCGGCGAGGATGAGCTGCCGGGCAATGCCCCGGAGCTGGCCGTTATGCTGTGCAACCGGTTCTTCGGCATCGGCGCAGACGGACTGGTGTACATTCTCCCTTCGCAGCGCGGCGACTACATGATGCGTATCATGAACTCCGATGGCTCCGAGGCTGAGCAATGCGGCAATGCGATCCGCTGTGTATCCAAATATGTATATGAGCATGGTCTGGTGGAATCGGAGCAGATTGTCATTGAGACGATTGGCGCCGGAGAACAGAAGGTCTCCCTGAAGGTTAAGGACGGGATCGTGGAGAGTGTAACGGTCGATATGGGCGAGCCGGTCCTGTCCGGACCGCAGATTCCTGTAGCGATCGACGCGGAGCCTGTGCTGGACCAGCCGATTGAAGCGGACGGCACAGCGTTCCGGTTCACCGCAGTTTCTATGGGCAATCCACATGCGGTCATTTATGTGGACGATGCGGTGTCGTTCGATCTCACTACGTGGGGGCCGAAGCTTGAGGTTCATCCGCTCTTCCCGCGTAAAGTAAACGTGGAATTCGCCACCGTCGTTAACCGCAGCCATGTAGACATGCGCGTCTGGGAACGCGGTGCCGGTCCTACCCTGGCCTGCGGCACAGGTGCCTGCGCGACGCTGGTCTCCTCCGTGCTGAACGGAGTGACGGACCGCTCGGCGATTATCAGCCTGAAGGGCGGCGACTTGTTCATCGAATGGAACGAGGACGATAATCATGTGTATATGACCGGCCCTGCCCAGGTGGTATACACCGGCTCGGTGGATATCTGATTTTTGATTCCCATATAACTATTTGCAAACCCCTGCATACCTAATGCAGGGGTTTTTTTATGTAATTCAGAGCCGGTATGGAGCTGGAGTACGAAAGGAAAGCCGAATAATGGCAGACATATCCGCGAATAATAGAATCCTGTATGAA